>JAQUNZ010000057.1 GCA_028717345.1 Candidatus Methanoperedens sp. | reverse complement strand
AACCTTGACAGGCTTTTCTCAACATACCCTCATTGTGAGCTTGAATCCTCGGGAGAATCAGTCGGACTTCCCGAAGGTCAGATGGGAAACTCCGAGGTCGGGCATCTCAATATTGGTGCAGGGAGAGTTGTGTACCAGGACCTGACAAGGATATCAAGATCGATACGTGAAGGCGAGTTCAAGAAGAACAGGACTCTTCTTGACGCGATGAAAAAAGTGAAAGAAAAGGGTTCTTCCCTTCATCTTATGGGGCTTCTCTCAGACGGCGGGGTGCACAGCCATATCAGCCATCTGTATGCGCTTCTTGGTCTTGCTAAAGAGCAGGGCATCTCTAAAGTTTTTGTTCACGCTTTCCTTGACGGCAGGGACGTGGCACCGAAAAGCGCTCTCACTTATATTGCAGATGCTGAAAAAAAGATGAATGAACTTGGGGGCGAGTTCGCTACTATTTCAGGCAGATACTATGCAATGGACAGGGATAAGAGGTGGGAGAGGGTGGAAAAAGCCTATGATGCCCTGACAAAAGGCATGGGCGAAACGGCAGAAAGTGCTTCTATTGCAGTAAAAAACGCATACGAACGCGGCATAACTGATGAGTTTGTTCTCCCAACTGTGATCGTCAGGAACAATAAACCCATATCCAAAATATCAGATAGTGACGCCATTATCTTCTTCAATTTCCGTTCTGACCGCGCCCGCGAGATAACCCGTGCATTCATTGATAATGATTTCACAGGTTTTAAACGAAAATCACATCTGCATACGCATTTCGTATCACTGACCCAATACGATGAGACATTTGACGTCACGATTGCATTCCCCCCTGAACCGCTGAAAAATATCCTTGCAGAAGTGCTGTCCCGGCATCATTTAAAACAGCTCAGGATAGCAGAGACCGAGAAATATGCGCACGTCACGTTCTTCTTTAACGGAGGCGTGGAGATACCTGTGCCAGGTGAGGACAGGATACTTATCCCCTCTCCAAAGGTAGCGACTTACGACTTGCAGCCTGAAATGAGTGCATTCCAGGTAACTGATGAAGTGGTGAAGGCAGTGACTTCTGGGAAATATGATTTTATTGTCCTTAATTATGCTAATTGTGACATGGTGGGTCACACCGGGGTGTTTGAAGCTTCCGTTAAAGCAGTTGAAGCAATAGATTCGTGCATTGGTATGGTGTATGACGCTGTAATACATACAGCAGGGCTCCTTATTCTCACAGCAGACCACGGGAATGCAGAGAAGATGCTCGATGAAAAAGGCGGGATACACACAGCGCATACCTCCAACCGCGTGCCTTTTATGATATGTGAACAGGGGATAAACTTAAGGGATGGAAAACTTGCGGACATAGCTCCCACAATACTTGAGGCTATGGGTCTTGAAAAACCTAAAGAGATGAGCGGACTGTCCCTGATCAGGTCATAACAATATATATACTTTTTAAAACATATATTAAAGCATGGACGCTTCTGGTGATCTGACAATTTATAACGGCAAGCTGACCATACTTTTGGCTTTCAGTCCGGGAGGGGAACTGGATAAGAACCAGTTGACCAAACTCATTGGTTCGGACGTAATAGCAGAAAGATGGAACAAACCAATAGAAATGGAACAATCAGAAGGGGTGGCAGTTATTGTTTCAGGCAGTGAAAAAATAACCTGTAACGTGAATATTTATACCGATGTTTTTATAGCTGGCGTATCGATCCTGAGGACAGAGATAGATATCAGGGACAGGATATTATTGAATGATATTCTGGTGGCTCTCCACTCAAATACTATCATTGTCGAAGGGCTTGATTTTCAGTCGTTCTCGAACAAAAAGATTGCAGATATCCGTGATAAACTAAATCCTGCAAAGAAAGTCCCGGGATATCCGATCACAAAGAGATACACGCTATTAAAGATCAAGGATTTTAAACCACTACTCGACCAAAAGGGATTAAAGGACCAGTACGGAGAGATCATAACACGATTCCTGTCAGGTGAGACATCAATACGACCACTGCACAGCAAGGAGATCAACGATAAACTTTCGAATGACCTTTCCTATTATGATGAAGACCTTTTCCTTGCCTCTCCTGAAGGCGTATTTATCCTCGGATGCGATGATTACCTCAAAGACCTGCGTGAACTGCTTGAGCTGTCCATTTCATTATTACTGCTTTTCCAGATATATGACAGGAAGATAGACCAGGAGATAACCCATGCTTTTGATGCGATAAAGAAAATGCACAGCTCAAAAGTCTATTTCCTGACCCAGGCTCCGCGCAATCTTGAAAGGTCCCTGCTAAAAGTGAGCGAAATAGGGCTTATCATACTTGATGATATCGAGGACCTGATGAACCCGCATAAGATCACGCAGGACTGGTACTACCAGTCAGCATATCAAAGAATGTTGAACACGCTCAAAGTATGGGACTTTGAAAAAGTAGTGCAGCACAAGATAGACGCACTTCAGGAACTGTACTCTACTGCAAGACAGCTTTCCTCAGAGCAACTGACCATGCTGCTTGAAGTCGCTATCGTACTGCTGATATTGTGGGAAGTGATACTTCCGCTTGTTAAAGGGTGATCTTAACATGATTATGAGATATTAAATATCAAACGCAGCCTTCTATCTAACTCTTCTTTTGGGTAAGAATCTTTAGCAGGGACTCAATGCTTTTGTTTGTTTTTTCTATTTTAATCTCGAATGTTTTGTTTCTCTCTTCCATTCCTTCAACAACAGCAAACATCGCCTTAGATATTGCATCATATTTTTCATCCATGCGGTGAAAATTTTCTTTTGTTTCTGATCTTAAGAGATTCAGGTTTGCCTGGGTATCATTATTGAAAAGATTGATGTATTTCATTCCTGTAGAAAATCCCTGTGACATCTCTGCGCTTGTTTCGTCATATAATTCTTCAAAGTTTTTTTGTTTGATTTTTCCTC
The DNA here is from genome assembly GCA_028717345.1 of Candidatus Methanoperedens sp. Lineage (GTDB taxonomy): Archaea > Halobacteriota > Methanosarcinia > Methanosarcinales > Methanoperedenaceae > Methanoperedens. The sequence continues at coordinate 13,959 of JAQUNZ010000057.1, read as the reverse complement.
GTGCTAGTTTCTTTTCATTAATCCCTTCTACAACTATGAGAGGTGCAGCATCAGGCTTTTTCACATTGATTTTCTTCTTGAATTCACTGATGGCTTTTTCGTCCCCTTTACAATGAATCTGAACCGTACCGTCTTTTAAATTCTTGACGTAGCCTGCAAGTTTTAGTTTTCGCCCTGTTTTCTTCACGAAGAACACCCAAATTTGTGTATTATATTATCTTAAACAATGATATTTAAACTCATCTGAAAAACTTTATGGCTTCTTATACCTCTCAAGGTACACGACTTCTTTTATGTCCGTGTTCTCAATGAGCTCGTTCGCGATCTGGCGCTTTGACATGAGCCATCTCTGGTTAAAAGTGATTTCGGGTGGTATTTCTACTGTTGCAGTGCTGTCTTTTATTTCAACCGAGAACTCTTTCCCGATATACAGACCAAGAAGACCTTTGACTTTACCTTCATTATCTTCTATCTTTTCTTTTATATCATAATCATATGTGACCGTTTGACCTGCAAGGAACCTGTTAAAGTCCACCTGTGCCATTCTCCCGATAGCGCGAATTACTATACCCTGCCTGCCATCCACCTGAACAGGCATACCGACCTGCGGTCTCTGTTCGAACTTGGTGATGGGGACGGTCTCTATCAGTTCAGGGTTCCTTATGCCAAAGGCTTTTTCTGGTGGTATGGTAACGCTGCCTGAATATCCCACATCCTTGCCAATAAGGTCTTCATCAAGACCTGCAACTGTATGACCGGCTCCGACAATAATGACGTCTCCGCCATATTTTCCTTTCTCGTTGTATATCTCGTTAGCTTTAGCGACTTCCTCATCCGTGGTGTCGTAAACGCGGTCGTCGTTCTTTCCTGTGTATGAAACTCTGATGAAATCTCCTTTCTGGATAGTCATAATGATTCCTGTCTTTTTGCGCCCTTGATGTATCTATGGTATAAAAGACTTACTTATAAACCATCACAAACGATTTCTGAAAACCCTGGCACTATCAAGCGCGCTGCATAGCGTTCCTTCAAATGTGATTATATGCCCTGATATTTTCCCATCCTCTATCACAATCTCGATCGCGCTGGGCTCTGACATCCTGGGAGCAGTAGGACTTCCAGGGCATGCAATGAGGACATCCGACTTCTCTATTACAGGTTTGTGGATGTGCCCGAAAACAAGTACATCAACACCCATCTCTTTTGCCATATACCGCGCGCCGATGATGTCATGGATCGCAAGGGCTGCCTGGTGGATGATCCCGATCTTTATGCCTTCTATTTCAATGACCTTCCGTTCTGGCAGTATATCTTTCAACTCAGGATCATCCATATTCCCGTGTACTGCTTCAAGCCTGCAAATAGCTGAAAGTTCGTCATACGCTTTTTTCCTGACAAAATCACCAGCATGGATGATCATGTCAGCTCGTTTCATCATATCGATAAGCTCGCCCGGAAGTTGATCTGTGATTGAGCCGAATTTAATATGCGTATCAGAGATGACTATTATTTTCATGCGTATCCGTAATCCGTGTAATTTAATTCTTTCTTTACTTCAGACATGAACAATTTGTAAACACCGGCAGAAAAATCTATCCATTCCTTAAAATCAGCATTCAATTTCTTTCCAAGCTCATTTTCCTTTTCGGTAATGCTGGGTTCGCCCAGATGCCTGAACTCCTCAAGATGTCTTTCAATATACCAGTACAGCGCTGTTTCAGCAAAAGGTTTGGGGATAAGAGGGGAATTGTGAGATATCCTCAGCATGAGCGCCTTTTCTGCTGCTATCTCCTCACGGGTTATTCCACTTTTTTCCATTGCCTTATTCAGCGTCTCATCGCTTATCCTGCGCTTCTCCTCCGGGGTGAACTTCCTTGCCTCGCTCCTGATGTTCTCTTCATATACCTCTTTCTGGAGCAGTTCATGTTCCAGTGTGAACCGCAGCATCGTTTCGCTTGCCTCTTCAAGGTACTTCCTGTTAAAGGTTATTATCGAATACCATGAGCCAAGATAATACCTCCTGTTCAAAGCCACAGCATAATCAAAGACCGATGCCATCCTGAAAAAGATGCTCTGCGAAAATACCACAGCGTCAGTGGAAAGCAAAATAATGTTCTCCGGAGCCATTTTTTTTACGGATTCAAGTCCGTCTGTGCTGTAAACAGATTCAGGCTCACTGAGATATTTCTCACTTCGCGCGATTATGCTTCTTAGTTCATGCGGATTAAGCTGGCTGAGCGCAAAAGCAATGTCCTTGGCAGCTGACTGTATCCACAGGGTGTATTCTTCTTCGAACTCTTTCTTGGAGAGTTGTTTTTGCATGCTGGGTAATCGTAAAGGAGAAATAAATAGTTAGTGGATAGGTTTATTTCGGGCGCGGAATATAGTCAGAAAGTGAAATGTCAGTATCTGAAATAATAGTATGGCTAAAAATTTACAGTGATGAAAGAATTTATCATAATCGGACATAAAGCTGTTACTGCACCTTTTTCCCTGAACGACCTGCCGGGCGCGGCAGGGCGCATGGACATACTGTGCAGGTGCGTGAACGCAGCGCTTTTCCTCTCACATGACCTGAGGAGGGACGTGCGAGTATATCTTGTGCTTAAAGGAGGAGCGCCATCTAAGATCGTGCGGTTTGATGGCGCTTCAGTCAGGTACTTAAGCCCTGATGAGCGCAGTGCTGCATCGCTTATAAAAAAGGCGCTTGAGAAGCAGGCGCAGGGATTCTGGACAGATTCCACGCCAGGGGTGAGCGTGAAGATCGGGGAGTTTGGCGACCTGCTGGGTGAGTTGAATAAAAAAATAACCTACCTCATGGAGGACGGGGTAGATATCCGAACAATTCCATATACCGGGAGTTCTGACCATTTATTTGTGCTTGGCGACCATATGGGGCTTACAGACGATGAGGAGAATATCATCAAAGGGCGCGAACATGAGATCGCAGGCGTGGGTCCCCTGTCGCTGCATGCTGACCACTGCATCATTTTATTGCATAATGAGATGGACAGGTCAGAGAAACATATTTAGACCCGACCACATATTGAGAGCCGCATGACAATCCTTGATACAGCCCGAACGATCCTTAAAGAAGGACCTATTTGTGACCACTGTCTTGGACGGCAGTTCGCCAAACTCTCAACAGGGCTATCAAACGATATGCGCGGAAATGCCATAAGACTCATCCTGGCGATGCAGTCCGGGGCTGATAAGGATACAGAGCTTCAGGAAGAACTTAAAAAAAGCGGGGAAATCAAATGCTGGGTATGCAACAACCTGTTCACACACCTTGACACATGGGCTGATAAAGCAGTAATTGCACTTTCTGATTACGAATTTGATAAATTTCTTGTAGGAACAAGGGTAACAGGGCTGCTGGCTGAGAATGAGGAGATAATCTGGGCACAGAGCGGTACGAGCTTTGCCGAGCCCATTAAGACAGAGCTTAACCGCGAGGTGGGGAAAAGGATCGAGAAACTGACAGGTAAAAAAGCCAACCTCAAGAAACCACAGGTCGTGGCGCTTCTTGACCTTGAGAACGATGCGATTGAACTTGAGATTAATTCATTATATATATATGGCAGGTACAGGAAACTTGTCAGGGGTATACCGCAGACCAGGTGGCCGTGCAGGGAATGCCATGGTGCGGGGTGCGAGCGCTGCAACGGAACCGGCAGGATGTATCAGGAATCGGTGGATGAACTCATAAAACCGCATCTTGTGGCTGCATCCAGGTGCGAGGACACTGCCTTTCACGGTGCGGGGCGCGAGGATATCGATGCGCTGATGCTGGGTGACGGGCGCCCATTCGTTGTTGAGGCAAAGAAACCGCATCTGAGGAGCTTAGACCTGAATGCGCTTGCCACTGAGATAAATAGCGTTTCTGCAGGTAAGATCGAGGTGCTGGGGCTTAAATTCGTTGAAAGCGAGACAGTGGAACAGTTAAAATCATTGAAAGCTGATAAAGAGTATCGCATGAAGATCGAACACCGCACAACAGAGGAAAAACTTAAATCATCCCTTGACATAATAAGTGGAAATCTCATAAAACAGAAAACTCCCACCAGAGTGCTTCATAGACGCGCCGACCTTGAAAGAACACGCAGGGTTCACAGGGCAGACCTTGAATCATTTGATATAGATACCGCAGTCCTCGTTATACACTGTGAAGGCGGACTTTATGTTAAGGAACTGGTATCAGGCGACGGAGGGCGAACAGTACCAAGCGTTGCAGCCCTCACAGGAAGCGAGGCAAAGGTTATAGAACTTGAAGTAATTAAAGTAGGATAATAGAGGAATATTATGGCAAAGACCCACGGAACAAGAAGGAAATCAAGATACAAGCTTAAAAAGACAGTACGAGAGAAAGGACTATCCCCGATCACCCGGGCTCTGCAGGAATTTGCAGAAGGGGATATGGTGAACATCGATCTTGACCCGAGTATCCAGAACGGGATGCCTCATCCCAAGTTCCATGGACACACAGGGAAAGTTATCGAGCAGCGCGGACGCGCTTATGTTGTTGAAGTGCGCGATGGTGGGCTCATGAAAGAAGTTATTGCACTTCCTGAGCATCTGACCGCACAGAAATAACCTGAACAAGGAGTCTTTCCATGATAGTGAAACAGGTTCTTAAAGAGGAAACTCTAACACTTCCCGAAGTCAAGAACATTCTGGATAATATTAAAGAAGAACGTGAAAAAGATGGTAAGGAACTCGGCTACGAGCTGAGAAAAGCGATCTCTCATGCCGAGATATTTTCCAAGATCAGCGCAAAAAAATCAAGAGAACTTGTTAATGAATTATCAAAGCTTGAGAAGATGAAACCAGAGATAGCCATAAGGATCGCGGATGTCCTTCCGCTATCAAACGATGAGATAAGAACAATCTACGCAAAAGAACGCTACACTCTTAGTGAAGATGAACTCAAGCAGATCCTCGACCTGGTAGTCAAATTTGAGTGAGAAACTTTTGATGATAACTCTGGGAAAAAAGGCAGAAAAGGAAGAATTTGCATACATACTTGACTATCTTCCTTACGGGCGTACAGATGACAACCGCCCCATGTACCAGAAAAAACCTCTTGCCCAGGGAATAGGGGAAAAACATTTCGTTCTTATGGAGATGATGACAAAAGAGAACGTAGTTCCCAGGTCTCATGACAGGGTGTACATCGGCGAAGGCGACAGACCTGTGATAGATCATGTTAAAAGGCGGATGATATTCAGCGAACTTACCAATTCTGCGCAGATGGAACTCTCCAGTGTAATAGAGATAATAATCCTTTCAGATGAAAAAAGGTTTTTGAGTTTCTTTAATGATGCTTATCCGATAACAACCCGTCTCCACATGCTTGAATTGTTGCCTGGTATCGGCAAGAAACTCATGTGGGGGATCATCGAAGAGAGGAAAAAAGGCAAATTTGAAAGCATAGCCCAGCTTGTCAGCAGGGTTAAAGGGCTGCATACTCCTGAGAAACTTATCATGAACAGGGTTTTGGAAGAATTAAAGGATGAGAATATCAAATACCGTGTTTTTACAACCCCGATGCCGCCTAAAAGATGAAACTGTATAAAAATGACCAGCATTTTTTAATTGATAAGCGTGTTTTGAATCGGGTCATTGAATACGGGGATTTGAATAGCTCAGATGTTGTGCTTGAGATCGGGGCAGGCTATGGGAATCTGACTGAATTGCTGGCAGAAAGAGCAGGTAAAGTTATCGCTATTGAAATGGACCCTGTGCTTGCAGCCTCAATTAACAGGGCGCAGAACCTTGAGATCTATGTGGGAGATGCACTCAAAATGGAATTCAGGCAGTTCAATAAAGTTATTTCCAATCTTCCTTACTCTATCTCTTCTCCTGTGACTTTTAAATTGCTTGGCTGCAAGTTCGACCTCGGTATCCTTATGTACCAGCATGAGTTCGCAAAGAGGATGGTTGCAGTACCTGGCAGCAAGGATTATGGAAGATTATCCATTACTGTCCAGTACTATGCTGATGTACATATCCTGGAAGTCGTACCTCCGGATGCATTCAGCGCACCCCCTGAGGTAAGTTCTGCGATCGTGAAGCTCATCCCGCGCCCTCCACCATATACTGTGAAAGATGAGAATTTTTTCATGAGATTTTTAATTGCTGTTTTTTCACAGAGAAGGAAAACAATAAAGAACGCAATATTGAATAACGCCGGGTTGCTGGGGATCAGGGATAATGCCCTGGGAACTATACCTGATGAAATTCTAAGGAAAAGGGCAGAAGTGCTTTCACCCTTTGAACTCGCAGAGCTGGCTGACCTGTTATACGACGAAAAAATCTCTTCTCCTGAAAAAATATAAACACTTATAGAACCTTTTTCATGCCATGAAGATCGCCGTTGTATTTGACAGTGCAGGAACGCTGCTTCGCATGCACCGCGTAGCGAAAAACATTATAACCGGTGAATTCCTGGATGAAGTAGTTTCTACAGAACTTGTGGGCAAAAAACCATATTGCGCCCTCCTGGTGATGCAGGTTGATTCATCAAGACTGACAGAATGCCCCCATGATATTCTTGTATCGGATTTTATCAGGGATCACAATATTGATATTGAAGTTGCATGTTCGCGAAGCAAGGTTGATAAGACGGATGCATTAAAGGCGATCATGAATGATGCCAGGGCGCGGATGAAAGACCTTCAGGACGTGATGGCTGCAGTAAAAAAGAAGTGCAAGAATATTTTTTATATGGGTGTGGGGCTGATCATAGACCTTGAAAATGCCAGCATCCCGTATGTGATATGCACGGGCGGCAAGGTGTATTCGAATTCATTTCAGGTAATAAATACCCTTAATGAGAAGGGTATCGGCGTCTATATCGCTTCTGGCGACAGCATGAGGAACCTGTCTGTTCTTGCACAGAACGTATGCGTGCCGCTCCATTGCGTTTTTGAGATATCGACCCCTGAGCGGAAAGAGGCGATAGTCAGGAGTTTGAAAAAGGAGTACGATAAGGTCATCATGGTAGGCGATGGCATAAATGATGTGCTTGCATTGCGCGCCGCTGATCTTGGCGTTCTCTCGATCCAGCAGACAGGAAAGTGCCCGCCGCTTCTTTGTGAGGAGGCAGATGTTGTTATTAGAGATATTGGTGAGATAATCGGGATCGTGGAAAAAATGGTCTCAGGTGGATAAACTACCGCTTAATGACTCTATTTTTTAAAATGTTCATACCCCTTCGCCCCAAGCTCTTCAATCCTGCCATACCTGTCAATAAATACGCCCTTTTCAATGACCTCCCCGATAACGGTCATGGGGCAGGCTTCTCTTGCTTTTTCAAGCTTATCAGGGGCAACTGTGAACAGCAGTTCAAAATCCCCGCCTGTAAATACCGCCGCTTCAAGCAATTCCTCACCCTTCAATAATTGTTTGACTTCAGGTAGAAGCGGCAGCCTGTCCTCATATATCATGAATCCCACTCCGCCTGCCCTGCTCATGTCATGAAGCGACAGAGCCAGACCATCGCTGATATCCATCATGGATGTGACACAGCGCGACCTGGCAAGAGCAATGCCTTCAATGATCCTTGGCAAAGGTTCGAACAATGCGTTCATTATTACATTGCTGGCATGTTTTTTCTTGTTAAGAGCCATGAGCGCCGCTCCTGCTGTTCCCAGATACCCGGTCACGCATACAAGGTCGCCTGTTCTTGCTCCGCTTCTGCGTATAAGCAGTTCTTTTTTTACCATGCCAAGAGCGGTTCCAGAAAGTGTGAGTTCGTCATGCGAATCAGTATCCCCTCCAATTATCTGCGTCCCGTATTTTGATGCACACTCATCCATTCCCTTTACAACTTCTTCGATGAACTCAACTTCGGTATCAGGCGGTATTCCCATTGCCATCACAACACCAATTGGCATTGCGCCTTTGGAGGCAAGATCGCTCAGGTTGACAGCAACCGACATCCATCCGATCTGGCGACCTGTCATTTCCTGCGGGAAATCAGTTTTGCGATGAAGCATGTCTGTCGTGACAAGAAGATAATCCTCGCTTCCTGTATCAAGCACGGCGCAGTCATCTTCGCCTGCCCCTACTACGATATTGCCCCCTCCTGAGAGTAACCTTGATATGCGCTGTATCAATGCCCGTTCCCCGATCTGGTTGATTTTCATAAGTAGTAATTCACGACTGTAATAATAGCATTTTGGTTGTATCAAACCAGAAGATAATAAAAAGTATTTATTTTTACTGGCACTATATTTATAAGCAATAAAGCCTCTGTAAACTGATATGAACACTGTGCCGGGAGATGAAGAACAGCCGCTTGTAGAGCACATTACTGAACTTCGCTCAAGGATGATGTTTGTGGCAGTCCCGATTATTGTTATTACTCTGGTTGTGTTCTCTTTCTCCGGAGGGCTTTTAAGAGCTATGTGGAACAGCACCGTGACCGTTCCCATGTACATCTATTCTCCACTTGAGTTGATCACTACTGAATTGACGTTCTCTCTCGTGGTCGCGCTTTTTATCGGGATACCGCTTATGGTATACGAGTTATTCATGTTCGTGGGGAAAGGGCTGTACATGAATGAGAAGATGTTTTTCATAAGGATCGTGCCCGTTTCCTTTTTCCTGTTCTTTGCCGGGGCGGCGCTGGCTTATTTTATCGTTGTGCCGATCGTTTTTAATAGTGCGATGTTTTATTCTATGGACGTTGCGGTTCCGCAGAACAGGGCATTACAGACATTCTATTCCATTATGACGCTTGTTGTAAGTTTTGGGATCTTGTTCCAATTCCCTCTTCTTATTCTGTCGGCTTTGAAAATGAAGCTCCTGAAACGTGAGACCCTGCGGGGACAGAGGAAGATAATTTATGGCGCTTTTCTTGCAGTCGCTCTATTATTATCGGCTGGACCTGATTTGCTTTCAGGGCTGATAGTGACTGCGCTGCTTGTGATACTATTTGAGGCAAGCCTTATGGTATCAAGGTAATAAACCAAATCTAAAAATATGACTGAATCGATTACAATTGAATATGGTATGATGCTGGCGTATGGAGGATGGGTGGCGATGAAGGAGAGTCTAACAAATTTACACTCAATATTTCCTGTAGATCGTGCGTCTATGCCCCACTTCTATCACTATGATCAACAAACGGTCATCTTCAATATCCAGGATCACCCTGTATTCACCAACACGGTGAGTATAGAGAGGGTGGTTTTTTGTCCCTTTGATCTTTTTGACATAAGAATAGGGTTCAGCTTTGATACTATTTATCGATAGGATTATGTTCTGCGCAATATCTAAGGGGAGCTTTTTGAGATCCTTTCTTGATTTTGAGGTATATTCGACCTTATAGCTCATTTCAGGTCAAACTCTTTCATGATCTCTTCTTCAGAATGCAGGCGTCCATGTTTGATGTCTTCGAGTGCTTCTTCTATTCCATGTATCGCCTCATCGCTGAGTGGTTTTTCATCTATCGCAAGGTTCGCTAACCTCTCTATAACAGAATTAAATGATTCTCGAGAGTGATGTTTTAGGGATACCAGCTTGTCCTTGACTTTTGGGTCGAGGCAGATCGTTGTAGTGGCTGTCATATAGGTTCCTATATGTTCCTATATATTAAATAAGCTTTTGGTAGTATCAGGAAAAAATGCGCTCTCAAGCTCAATCTCACCGGGCGCGGTGTAGCGAAGAATGAGGAATTCAGATATCTTCTAAGAAAAAGAGCTCAACATCGAAAGCTTTCTTATTGATTTCCTGACGTATTTCTTCCTCTTCTTTAAACAGCGCAGGAAAGCCCGTATTTTTCGAGGCAGCCAATGTGAAACAATCCGAAAGTGAAATTGCGCGTTCACACTTATAATTTCCAGCAATCATTTGAATCTCTCTTCCCTCGATTACCTCAGCACCGCCTAAAACCATATCAATTTTCTTTTTTGCTTCTTGATACCCTTTTCGCCTGCATAAAACATAAAAAATCTCGGAAACCACAGTTTCACTGATGTATATCGAAATTCGACCTTCAACTATCTTTTCTTTGAATTTTTGACCGAGTGTTGTTTCTAAGAAATATTCTATCCAGACGCCGGTATCAACTACGACTCCTGGATAAGTGCTCAAATCTTTTTTCATCCAGCAATTTCAACTCCTCGATATCTTTATAAGCCTGTTCTGCCTGTTCTTTCCCAATGCATCCAAAAAGAGGTAAGAGCCTTTTTTTATTTTTTCCTTTTACTCCGACCAGTAAATGTTTTATTGTCTCATCGTAAGATACTCTTTTTTTTTCTTTCTGTCGAATTTCTTCCATAAATTTCATTAAAAGCGCTTTTGTGTCATCTTTTACATGTATAACAGTCATAGCTAACACTTTAGAGGTTATATTATCTATACTTTTCGAATACTTTCATGCAGCAACACGCCCGAAGGGCGGCGCCGTAAATGAAAATAGAAGTCAAAAACGAACTGAAACGAACTCCTGCAGGACTATAATTTTTGGACAGGATAACAGGATTGACAGGATTAAAAATAAGAGCCTGATATAGCACCTACCACCACTTCATGCTCTCCCTGAACTTCGTGACCTTCTCCCCCGCCTCCGGCTTCCTGAACACATAAAGATGTTCATGCCCTATCAGGTAAAAATCATACTTCTTCCCGAACCACTTCTCCCTTGTGCTCTTCATCTTCCACTGGAGCTTGATGATATCCTCGCGCAGGATGAAACCAGCCTCAAGGAAGCTCATGAGCACCCGCGGCGTTATGGGCACGAAGTGCTTGTTCCTCCGGGTGTCTCCCATGAGCACGGCGCAGTGCTTTCCGGGCTTGAGGACGCGAATGCACTCAACCGCAACTTTCCATATCTTCTGCGCGAACTCGGCAATGCTATACATGCTTGAGAGGGCACCTTCGCGGTTATGGGAATAGAGAGTGAAGCAGTGGTAGGGAGAGAGGGGACAAAAATCAACCACAGAGGGCACAGAGAGACGTATTTTATCTCTGTGTCCTCTGTGTTCTCTGTGGTTTTTTATTTAATGTGCCCGATATTCTGAATCCAGCGGCGCATAAGAGAAATCCAGCCTGTTGCGCGCCACCATGACAGCATGGGGATTGATATCCACAGCCATGGAGCGCCGTCCCAGGAGCTTGCACTCCACGGCAGTTGTGCCAGAGCCTGCCATCCCGAGTCGCGCATCGGGAGGGCACAGACACGTATGCCCGCAGGCATACGTAAACCTTTAAGAAAGGTTTATCAAACGAGGGGTATGCGAAGGCATACCCCAACACCACGTAAACCGGGGTATCGGTTTACGTGGATTCCCGCTCCCGAAGGGTAATATCGGGCTGGTCAAGTACAAGGTCGCCCGGCGCCGTGTAGCGAAGTATGAGGTTTCGCGGGATGTATGGCGACCAGTTGCCCCTGTAGTTTCCTACCAACCGTTGCGCCAGTTGACGTCGCATCCACGTATGGCAAGCGTGCCATACGTGTCAACTATCTATTTGCGTAGCCCAGTCGCCGCGGTCGGGGAAGCTCCAGACGGTTGTGGTTTCAGGGGTGAAGGTGGAGGGGGCGAAAACGTTGCCTCATCGACATCTTCAAGCTTAGTGAATACTAATCGTATGCAGCAGGAAAAAGAATATACACTATACAGGATAAATAAAAATAACATAATGTCTTATAATAACAAATCATAAAACCATAAGGAGTTTATTATGACGGAAACGGAGATAATTGATGCAATTTATGACAACGGGGTTCTAAAGCCTTTAAAAAAGATCGAACCTTATGAAGGCAAGATAATAGAAATACGCATACGGAATGTGGAAAATATTTTGAGGGAAACTTCTGGAATATTCAAGGGAAAATACGATAAGAAAATGAGATATGAGATGTATGATACTCATTGATTCGTCTGTTTTCCTGAAACATTTTCTCGAAGGTGATGCAAGAGCGCATGCTTTTTTGAAAAACGCTAAAGACAAAGCGGTTATTTGTGATATTATTGTAAACGAAGTCATTTATATCTTAATGAAACAATACATTGTCAATAAATATGATTTAAAGCATTACGATGCTATTGATCATCTCAAAAAACCAGATATTTTCCAGGAAGCATTTGAAAATGCGCTTATTTTTACAAAATTGATAAAAGCCATTGACTGCGAAGTACTACCCGATGTGAGATACTTTGAAATGATGGATATTATGGGAAAATACAAACTTCTTCCGAATGATGCTTTGATCGTTGCCACATGCAGAGCCTATGGAATATCCAGGGTTGCATCGTTTGATAGCGATTTAAAGAATTTGGATTTTATAGAGCTTATTGAATTATAATTATGCTTGAGCAAGATTCCCGAAAAACAATAGAACACACGGATCACGATCATTCCTGAAAAATGACGGCTTCTACCACCACTTCATGCTCTCCCTGAACTTCATCACCCTCTCCCCCGCCTCCGGCTTCCTGAAAACATACAGGTGCTCATGCCCTATCAGGTAAAAATCGTATTTCTTCCCGAACCATTTCTCCCTTGTGCTCTTCATCTTCCACTGAAGCTTGATGATATCCTCGCGCAAAATGAACCCCGCCTCAAGGAAGCTCATCAAAACCCGCGGCGTAATGGGAATGAAATGCTTGTTCCTCCGGGTATCGCCCATCAGCATGGCGCAGTGTTTTCCCGGCTTGAGCACGCGCATGCACTCCTCTGCGACCTTGCCCATCTCCACGGCAAATTCAGCGATGTTATGCACGCTTGACAGGTCGCCCTCTCGATCATGGGAATAGGGGATGATGCTGGCATAGGGCGGGTGGGTGGCGATGAGGTCAACGGACTCGCTCCCGATAAGGTCAAGCGAGCGTGCATCTCCAACATAAGTCCTGATCTCCGGCGCCACATAATCAGCATCCAGCGGCGCATAAGAAAAATCCAGCCTGTTTCGCGCCACCATGACAGCATCGGGATTTATGTCCACAGCCGCTGCGCGCCGTCCCAGGAGCTTGCATTCCACGGCAGTAGTCCCGGAGCCAGCCATCTGGTCAAGCACCAGGTCGCCGGGCGCAGTGTAGCGAAGTATGAGGTTTCGCGGGATGTATGGCGACCAGTTGCCCCTGTAATTACCGACGTGCGTTGCCCAGTCGCCGCGGTCGGGGAAGGACCAGACTGTGGTGGTTTCGGAGGTGAAAGTGGAGGGGGCAAATTTTTTAATTTTGAGATTCACGTTTAGGGGTACTTTTACGTTATCAATAACAACGTGGTCATGTTTTTTTAAAAACTTCAAATAATCGTGATGGGTTATTTCTTTCAATGAGGTGTAAGGTTGTTTTTGCTCTGACTTTGAATTTATTGTCGCCATTTCAATCCTGAATTTTACTGGCTGTTAATATTTGTTTTCATTTAAATACTCAATTGTAAATAATTTGTAATTAAACTGTAAGTATTTATACTTCGTAAACCTTTAAGACTGCGATGATACGATGAAAATAAATGAATTAGTAAATCTGTTACGTGAAGCGTCAAAGGATAGTGAAAATAGGCAGATGTTTCTTCCAATTGAAGTCGTAAACGTTATCAATGGAAAAAAACAAGAAAAATCTTGGGAAAAAATCAGCATGGGGAAAGTAATGTACTATCTTGCTGATATGCTTGAGGAATGAGTGGTTTATGAAAAGAATCGGGAAAAATAAGTGTCCTAAATGTGGTTTTGGGTTTTTTGATAATGAGCCAAATCAATATCAAATATTGGAATTTATTGACGGGAAATTTGAAGAAGTCAAAACTGAAGGAATTAATAAAAGGGATTTACGAATTTTCTGTCGAGATTGTGGTAGTGAAATTGATGAGAAAGAATTGAAGATTCCCACTTAAAATTGACCCACTTTTCCCATCGAAAATTGACCCACCTAAATTACTAAAATACTCCTGATTAATTGCAGGAGGTTTTGAGGTGATCTCAATGGAAGATTGGATAACAAT
>JAQUNZ010000056.1 GCA_028717345.1 Candidatus Methanoperedens sp. | reverse complement strand
CCCGTATAGACTGGGGATGGGGCGGTGGCGGACTGGGTGGAGGTAGAATTGGGGGCGGAGGATTCGGGGGAGGTTTTGGCGGTGGAGGTGGCGGATTTGGCGGCGGGTTTGGAGGCTTCGGCGGCGGCAGGTCTGGCGGAGGAGGATTTGGAGGAAAATGGTGATATTTGAAGGGAGTATGAGATGATATTATGGCAGATAGAGAAAAGAAAATCAAAGAAATATTAGGAGAAGATCTTGTAACGCTTGCTGAATATTATACTGGTGATGAGAAAAGGCTCATTGCTGTCTGCAAAACCCTTGATCTTGATATTTTAAGAAAACTCAAGCAGGGGAAAGAACACCTCCTGTTATTTACTGAAGAAGAGATCATCCGGGGTGCTGATGTATTCCCGGTGGAGTTCCTGAACATCAGGCATGACTATAAAATACACTACGGCGAAGATAGTTTCAAAGATATAAAGATTTCTAAAAAAAATCTGCGCCTCCAGCTTGAGTTCGAGTTTCGCTCAAAGCTCATTCACCTCCGTTCAGAATATCTCCTGTTCAAGGAAAGGGAACTTGAATCTCTCATACTTTCCACAGTCCCTGCTCTAGCCCCAATAATGGGCGGGCTTGTTTACCTGAAAGACCTGAAGCATGGCGATACCCTGGAGATGTTCGATATAGTCTCCAAAGGATACGGGATTGACGTGAGCGTCCTGAAAGAGGTATATGATATCAGGCAGGGAAAAGCAAAATTCAGGAAGGATAAGGAGCAGTACATTAAAGAACTTATCAATGTATTATCCGGTATAGTCAGGATCATTGATGAAATAAAGGTGAATGAATGAGTTTGAATAAAGTCGTAGCAGCGGTTGTAGTTCTTGTATTGCTGGTTGGAGCAGTGTTCTTTTTCACTTACAACGGTCTTGTGTCGGCTCAGGAGGGCGTTGACGCCCAGTGGTACCAGGTGGAGAACCAGTACCAGCGCCGCGCTGACCTGATACCGAACCTGGTCGATACAGTGAAAGGATATGCTGCGCATGAAGAGAAAGTCTTTACTGAAGTCACAAAATACCGAAGCCAGTGGAGCGCGGCTGCCACGCAGGAAGAAAAAATGGCGGCTGCAGAAGGCATGGATTCCGCTATTTCAAAATTGCTGGTTGTTGTGGAAAGCTACCCGCAGCTCAAAGCTAGTGAGAACTTCCTTGCCCTCCAGGCACAGCTCGAGGGTACAGAAAACCGAATTGCGGTGGAAAGGATGAGGTATAATGAAAAAGTGAGGGATTACAATACGCAGTTAAAGAAAATCCCATCATCGTTCGTGGCAGGTATGTCGGGTTTAGAACCAAAAGCATACTTCGAGGCAGAAAAAGGGGCGCAGGATGTTCCTAAAGTGAATTTCAACCAGCCGGGAACTACGACTTCACCATCTGTTTCGCCATCTGCAACGCCTCAGTCCACGATTGCCAATGCAAGCGTTGACCTCTATGGTGATAAAACGGACGTGGAAGTTGGCGAGAATATAGTACTGAAATTATCTGCTGTTAATCTAATTACAAAACCTGAGATGACATTGCAGGTAATATTGAAACCCCCTTCAGGCATGTCTGTCACCTCATCGGATTTCGTTGTCGCAGGGGCAGGGCAGTACACCACAACATACAAACTCGAAAATGGAAGTGCACGGAATATAGAAATAATGTTGAAGACGACTCAGACTGGCGATTTCATTGTAGAGGGCAGGGTCATATATTATTTCGGAACTGACCTGTCAACACAGGAAGACCATTCTCTAAAACTGCCTGTTAAGGTGAGGAGCAAAAAGCCGATCTCATGAAAACATTATGACGAGCAAAGGCTTTTATCCGAACAGCATATAACATTAACGTGTGAGTGGAAAAGAGCACTCATTCAATAATTAAGGAGTGTGAAATATGCCAAAAGTAGTAGTCATATATCTCAGTACGTCAGGCAATACAAAAAAAATGGCAGATGCCATAGCTGAAGGTGCAAGATCAAGGAACGTGGACGCTGAAACCGTGAATTTCCATGAAGCAAGGATAGAGGACATAAAAGCTGCCGATGCCATTGCGATAGGCTCTTCGACGTTCTATTACAAGATGCTGCCTCCCATGGAAAAATTCATTGAAAGCCTTGAAAAAGCAAAAGTGGCAGACAAAGTCGGGGCAGCTTTTGGATCTTACGGGTGGAGCGGAGAGGCGCCCGTGATGATCGCAGAAAAAATGCGTGATCTTGGCATGAAAGTAATAGACCCGGTATTGCGTATCCAGTATGAACCTACTGAAAAAGATATTGAAGAATGCAAAAGGCTTGGAAAAGATCTTGCTGCAAAGGTGAAAAAGACCACGGAAAAACCCGGGTCAGGAAGCACAAAGCATGAAGATGCAGGCGTCAGGGAAGTCAAAATGGGTGAGGGCGGTCACTGATAGATAGGAACTGGAAATCCTCTTCCAACTCCTCTTTTGAGGAGATTTGCAATTTTTTCTCTGGTGATAATTCCTTGGTCTTGTTCCAATCTTAAGCCCCTCTTAACAGCTCCATCATCTCCCCCGCATCTGTCACAGGAAGCCCGCAGCTATAATTCCTGCAGACATACGCAGTAGCCCTGCCCCCGATGCTCTTAAGGTCTCTTGCATATTCAGCAATGCCAATTATTTCAGAGTCTTCACCCCGCCGGAAAATCACTACCTTGCCAGGCATGAACTCTCTACTCAGAGCCGCAAGCATGGCTTTTGTATCATCTGCCCCCGCATCACCTGCGATAACAACTTCGCTCGTTGGTCCGAGCGCAAAATCAAGCGCCACCATCATCTGTGCATATGCCCCTGGCGCCTGCCAGATCGTTCCTGAAAAAGACCTTCCAATTTGTGCCGCTTTTTCCTCAAATTCCGTATTTGCTGCCATTCTTCCAAGGCGCAGAAGGTTAAGCATGGCGACCGAATTGCCCGAAGGTAATGCGCCATCGTATATCTCTTTCTTTCGAAATATGAGTTCCTCAGCATCATCCGCGGTGAAATAAAGACCATGTTTTTCCTTATCCCAGAAATGCTCTGCCATCATGTTAGTTATCTCAAGCGCAGCCCGCAGGTACGATACTTTAAAAGTCGCTTCGTAGAGTTCTATTAATCCCCAGGCAAAAAAAGCGTGATCATCCAGAAAAGCCATCACAGCAGACTCGCCTTCACGGTAGCGGTGATAAATCCTCCCATCCTTGCCTCGCATGCGCAGGAGTATGAAATCCGCAGCCTTGCAAGCAGCCTCCAAATATGCATCGTCGTCAAAAGCCTGCGCGCCCTTTGCAAGCGCGGCTATCATCAATCCATTCCAGTCTGCCAGTATCTTATCATCCTTCCCCGGATGAATGCGTTTTTCACGGGCTGAGAAAAGTTTCTGCTTTGCTTCAGTAATTCGCATCCGGATTTTATCAATCGGTAATTCAAGGTCAGCGGCGAGTTCAGGAAGTGTTTTGGACTGGCGGAGGATGTTATTCCCGGTTTCGCTCTCGTCCCGGAAATTGCCATATTTATCGATGCCGAACACTTTTTTCATCAGTTCACTCTCCTTGCCAAGCACAGAATCAATTTCTTTCTCTGTCCAGACGTAAAACTTCCCTTCCACCCCCTCGCTGTCCGCATCCTCGCCAGAATAAAATCCTCCCTCAGGAGATGTCATATCCCTCATGACATAGGTAAAGACCTCACAGGCAATTCTTTTGAACTCATCGTTCCCCGTAGCCTGATATGCCTCTGTATAAGCCATAGCAAGCAGCGCCTGGTCATAGAGCATCTTCTCAAAATGTGGCACAAGCCATCCTGCATCTGTGGAATACCTGTGAAAACCGAAGCCTGCCTGGTCATATATCCCTCCCATGCTCAAGGATGAAAGTGTGCGCTCAACCATCCGCAAAGCCATAATGTCACCGGTGCGCTTCCAGAAACGCAAAAGAAACATGAGGTTATGCGGAGTCGGGAACTTGGGTGCGCTGCCAAAGCCTCCATACTGCTCATCAAAATCTGACAGCAGCTGCTCATAAGCCACATTAAGGACATCCTCTTTCAATTCTTCTCCCGCCTTTTGCTCATCTTTAAGCGACGAGATAACCTGCGCTGCAAGAGCCTCTGCCCTGCCCCTGTTCTTCTTCCAGATGTCCCTGATCTGGGGTATTATCTCCATCATGCCCTGTCTCCCGAATTTGCTCTTCTTCGGAAGATAAGTAGCTGCAAAGAATGGTTTTTTATCAGGCGTCATTATTATATTGAGCGGCCATCCCCCGCTTCCTGTCATTGCCTGGCATACCTTCATGTAAATCCCGTCTATGTCAGGGCGCTCTTCCCTGTCTATCTTTATGCTGACAAAGACCTCGTTCATCAATTTTGCTACTTCTTCATCTTCATAGGATTCTTTTTCCATCACATGGCACCAGTGGCATGTGGAATAGCCGCTTGAGAGAAAGACGGGTTTGTCTTCTCTTTTTGCCTTCTCAAATGCCTCGCTGCCCCATGGATACCAGTCAACGGGGTTATAGGCGTGCTGGAGAAGATAGGGGCTTTTTTCAAGGGCGAGGCGGTTGGGCTTTCTTCCAGCATTTTGTTTATTATTTTCCATCTTTTTCCTCAGGAAATAGAATTTGTTTGATATTTTCAGTATTATTTTTCAAAAATCCCAGTACATCTTTTAAATACGGCTCTGTCCCTGGAATTTTTACTGTATGTTCTTTCTCCCATCTGTTTATGCAATCGTCAACTGTAACCCTTTTTTTCTTTATCCGTTCCCTGGAATCATAAATATTATCCACAGCAAGATGAAGGTAGTAGCACTTTATATATTCTTTTTTTGTTGCCAGCATCCATTTCAGATCCTCTTTTTGCACCCATTCCATTTTTCCCCTCTCTCGCATTGGCTCCTTAACTGATCTTTCGCTTCCTAAAAAATTCCTGATCGATACATTCAAATGACCGCATACGAATATTTTTCTTTCAGAATTATGCTCTTCAAATTCTGGCGGAGGATCTACATCATCTATGAAACTGTTGATCACATTTGAAATGTGTTCCGGTATTCCAGCCAATCCTGCTATTTTATCGTGTATTATGAATCCCGGCATTTCTCATCCCTTGCTCCCATATCTCCTCACATGCTCCCATGCTTTATGATATTTCTCAAATTTCTTATCTCTTGAATATATCGACATATTCTTGCGCTTGAACAAATCCCTGTCCTTCCCCACAGGACATACCTTGATACAAATACCGCATGGAGACCTGTATTCATCCCTCAGTTCCGCGCTTCTTATCGCACAGAGTTTCTTATCCACAGGAGGAGGGAAATCCCCTTTCAATGGTATTGCGCCCACTGGACAACTCTTCACGCATTTGAGGCATTTTATACACAGGTCTTTGAACCTTATCGGGTCAGGCGGTATTTCAGCAGTCGTGAATATCGATGTAAACCTTACCCTCGGCCCATATTGCGGTGTCAGAAGAACATTATTATGCCCGAATGAACCCATGCCTGCAAGATAAGCGGCATGTTTATGAGAGAAAAAGGCGAACGGTTTCTCGATCAATATCTTTATGTCGCCATAGGCATCCCTGGGCAGATAAATAGAACCATACCCTTTCCCGGTCAGGAAATTTGCTATTTCATATGCTTTAGAATCAAGCATTGCATTAACTGTTTTATAAAGTTCATGATAATAGATAGAAGGCGCAGTTTCCACTATGGGCAGAGCAACAGGAAGACCAATTACTATTACCGTTCTCGCTTCGGGGTATATGGACTGAGGCCAGAACTCTTCGGGTATCCATGGAAAAAGTTTATTCGGCAGTTCTTCTGGAGTAGACCGCCATCTCTCTACCGGAGCAAAACCCACAAGCGGGATGCCGAGGTTTTTGCATTTCTTCAACAATTCATTCTTCAGGATTCCATGTTTCATTTTAAATCAAATTATATGCTCCATTACACATAGATTTTGTTGCAGGAAAACAATTATGGGATTGGAAAGAAAACAAATATAAGAAGTCCTGCCAATCGCTTCTTCAAGATATTGTGATATTATGAGAATTATTGTATTATCAGATACCCATATCAAACCCGGACGATCTCTTCTTTCTCTACTTCCGAAAGACCTTATTTCGCTTATCAAAAGCTCAGACTTTGTCATTCATGCAGGTGATTTTGAAACGATGGGATGCTATAATGAACTCCAGAGTCTAACAAAACTAATAGCAGTACATGGGGATACAGACTGCGATGAACTGATAAGACTCCTCCCTGAGCGCGAGGTGATCAATGTTGAGGGCATAAAGATCGGCATTATCCATAAGGGGCAGCTTACGTCAGAGCATACAGATGGTCTTCGCTATCTCGCCAGAGAGATGGATGTGGATATCCTGATATTCGGGCATTTCCATCACCCCATCGCTGAAAAGACGGACGTGCTGCTGATATCACCCGGAAGCGCGACCGTACCGGGGATAGCCGAACCAAGCGCGATAGAGCTTGAAATAATAGATAAGTGCGTCAAGGGAAAGATAATAAGATGCACCGGGGACGTTTGCATTTATTTTACCTATGATAAGATCTGAGCTATTTCAGATTTTTTAACCCTCATTGGCTTTCATTCTTTTGTGTGTGCATCAAAACAAAAGCCAAGTAAAAGATAATTTGGCTAGCAGCTGAAAGTATTCAGCCAGGAATATACTTCCCTATCAGATCGGCAAGCTTCCTCTTTGTCTCCACAGGTATCTTATCAGGCGCCGTCAGTATCGCCCCGTTAAGCGCATTCGCGCACATGCACTTCCTGTCCAGTGAGATCTTCGCGATAGCCTCTTTGATAATATTTCTCACAGCTTCCTCGTTCTTCATTGCGTTCTGTATCACAATATCGATGGTCACATCTTCCTCATGCCAGACATCATAATCAGTAACAGTAGCGATAATACTCAGGCACATCTCGGCTTCCCGCGCAAGCTTTGCCTCAGGCAATGCCGTCATCCCGATAATGTCAAACCCAAGCTTCTGGTAGACTTTTGACTCTGCGCGCGTTGAGAACTGCGGACCTTCCATGCAGACGTATGTCCCTTTGTTATGCGCCCTGTACCCGAGCTTTTTTGTAATACCTGCAAGCATCGAATTCATCTCAGGGCAGAACGGGTCTGCAAAACCTGTGTGGACGACTATACCCTCATCAAAGAACGTGCTCTCGCGAAGGCGCGTGCGGTCAAATATCTGGTCAGGGATAACGATATCAAGCGGCTTGAGTTCAGGTTTCAGGCTGCCAACCGCGGACGCGGATATTATCCTTGTCACTCCCAGTTTCTTTAGAGCCAGGATGTTGGCGCGGGAGTTAAGTCTGCTCGGGGATATCCTGTGTCCCTTGCCGTGCCTGGGGAGAAAAGCCACATTCATATCCCCGAAAGATCCTATCGTGATGGCATCTGACGGTTTCCCGAATGGTGTATCAATCTCAATTTCCTTCACGTTATCCAGCATCGAGGCGTCATACACGCCGCTTCCGCCTATTATTGCAATATCTGCCTTCATTTTTTACACTCCGCTGTATTTCCAGGTTCTATCGCCTGATACATTTCTTGTCTTAACTATCCCTCTCCTTACCATCTCTCCGAGTATCTCATCCAGCCTGTCAGGCTGGGCTATCTCAAAGTTGATAGGATCAATATTATGGTATTTCAACAGTCCTGACCTGATTTTCGGTATTGTCCATTCATCAAGTTTCTCTTTTGCCATAAGGCGCGAGATGATATCTATCATATCTTCGATAAAATTCCAGGGATATACTATCCATCCCCATTCCTCTACTACCTCGCCTATGTAATCCGGCTTTACCTCAGATGTATAAAGGTACTGCAGCACTGCTGTCCTGACCTCGGCAGGATCCTGTTTTAAGACATACTCTTTTGAATGGACTATACTTTTGCCCGTATCACAGATATCGTCCACAATAAGCACTTTCTTGCCTGCCACTGCTTTATCTGCAAGCGGGTACCTGATGGCAGGACCTCCGCCTGCGTTCGCAGTGCCCACATAATGCTCGATCTTCAGGCTTGTGAGATCATTGAGCCCCAGGAAATCGCATAGCACCCTGCCTGCGAACCATCCACCCCTTGCCAGAGCTATTATAGTATCTGGTTTGTATCCCGACTTCTTTACATCGTTCGCGACATGCCTGCACAGATCATAAATATAATCCCAGTTCGTTATGACGCATCTGAATTTATCCGGTAGTACCATAAAAACACCCAAGTCGAAAAGGAATTACTTTAATATATAGGTTTTGAGTTTGTTTTTCATAATGATTATTAAGGTGATAAACAAAATATATCTATCAGTAATACAATAATAACAGGACAGGTGTTTATTAATGTCGGATAAAAAGCAAATTAAATCTGAATCAAGTTCTATACAGCGCGTCCCAACAGGAATTCCAGGCTTTGACGAACTGTGCAGCGGTGGGATACTGAGAAATAGGTCATATCTTCTATCGGGGACAGCAGGTGCGGGTAAAACTATATTCGGACTACAATATCTTTATAATGGTATTACAAAATACGGGGAAAATGGTATTTATATCGCCACTGAAGAGCGTCCTGAACAGGTCAGGGAGAACGTAAAACAATTCGGGTGGGACTTTGAGGCGCTGGAAGAAGAAGGCAAACTCGCCATACTGGATGCATGTTCAACAAAGATCGGCATCCCCTCACATGAGAAATACGTGGACGTGAGACCGTTTGATATGCGCTCCATGCTTGACCAGATAATAGCCATACAGGAGGACATAGATGCAAAGCGCGCTCTTGTAGACGGCACCACATCTATCGGTTTTTATCTCGGAGACCCTGCAAAGATAAGGGTAGAGCTCCTGAAATTAAGCACAACGCTTGAGATACTGGGATTGACTTCCCTGCTGACATGTGAGATAATAGATGAGAACAATGCAAGCAGGTTCGGTGTCGAAACATTTGTTACCGAAGGCACTATCGTATTGTATTATAAGCGCAAGGAAACCGTAAGAGTGAGAAGCGTTGAGATATTCAAGATGAGGGGCTCAACCCACAGCCAGAGTGTCCATCCTTATGAAATAACCACTAACGGCATAACTGTGCATCCAAAGGAAGAAGTGTACCTGGATTAATTTTTTTTTCAGTATGCACTCGATGAAGAAGCCGCTGATAGTAGTTAATTTTAAGACATATGCCGAAAGTACAGGCGAAAAAGCGGTAAAGATAGCTAAGTATTGCGAGGAAGTGAGCCGGGACCATGGCGTAAGCATAGTTGCAGTTCCTCAGATACCTGATATTTTCAGGGTGGCGTCATCAGTAAAGATACCAGTGTTCGCGCAGCATATAGACGGTGTTGGAGCAGGCAGCTTCACAGGTCATATCACGGCAGAGTGTATCAGGGAAGCAGGAGCCCGTGGGACATTGATAAACCATTCTGAACGCCGTCTTTTATTATCGGATATAGATTCAGCCGTAAGAACTGCAAAAAAAGCCGGACTGACAACGATAGTTTGTACGAATAATATCGCCGTCACCTCGGCTGCGGCAGCGCTATCCCCTGATTTTGTAGCGATCGAACCTCCTGAGCTGATTGGTTCGGGAATTCCGGTATCAAAGGCAGACCCCGAAATAGTCAGAGGGTCAGTGGCGTCAGTAAAAAAAATAGATCCTGAAGTAAAAATACTCTGCGGGGCAGGGATCTCCAAAGGAGAGGATGTTGTTGCAGCGCTTGAACTTGGAACCGCTGGCGTCCTGCTGGCATCAGGTGTCATCAAGGCAAAAGATCCCATGGCAGCACTTCTTGACCTTGTGGGAAAAATATGATTTATAGATGGGAGAAAAGTTTTTTAAATGAAAATAGAGAAAGGTTTAAATTATAATAGGTTGTTCAAGGGGCGCACGTCCATGAGGTTTTAACACAACTTGCAATTTATTAATTATCATTTAGTATCCCATATTGACAGCTTATACATTAGTTTAAAAAATAGAATGTTTGGGCTCGTAGCTCAGTCAGGCAGAGCACCGGGCTTTTATTCGAAAGAAAAGATACCCGATGGTCGAGGGTTCAAATCCCTCCGAGCCCGTTCTGTTCTGGAGGAAACTGCATGAAGGAGAAAGAAAATAAAGGAAGAGAGTTCAATCCATTAGGACATAAAATGGTGCCGAAACATGAGATCATAGATGAAACTGAATTAAAAAAAACATTATCAGAATATAATATAGAAAAAGAACAGATGCCTAAGATCCGTGTTACAGACCCGGCTGCAGTGCAAATACAGGCAAAAGTGGGAGATGTTGTGGGCATCACACGGGACAGCCAGACAGCAGGTAAAGCCATTTTCTACCGGTTAGTTATCGCATAAATTATCTGGAACCATGAGGAAATATGTTAGATAGAAGAGTGTTATCAAAAGCTTATTTTACAAGTGATAAAATAGTCAGACATCATGTAGATTCCTTCAATGATTTCTTGGAATACGGTCTTCAAAAAGTTATTGATGAACAGAGGATAATTGAAACGGATATAGAAGGGACACACGTCCGTCTCGGAAAGATCCATGTAGGTCATCCGGTAGTTAGGGAAGCAGATGGCGCGGTGGATAAACTCTATCCTACCGAAGCGCGCCTCAGGAACATCACATATTCTGCTCCGCTTTCTCTTGGAATGACGATCGTAAGCCCGGAAGGAGAAAAAGAGGAAAAAGAAGCTGAGATCGGGTCTATGCCGATGATGATCTGGTCAAAAAGATGTAATCTTGTCGGGCTTACTGAAAAGGAGATGGTGGAACTTGGAGAAGATCCCCAGGATCCGGGCGGGTATTTCATAATCAATGGCACTGAGCGGGTAATTACCACGCTTGAAGACCTTGCTCCGAACAAGATACTTGTCGAAAAAGAGGAAAGATACGGTGAAAATATAGAAGTTGCAAAAGTTTTCTCTCAGAGGCGGGGCTACCGTGCCCTTGTTGTTGTTGAAAGGAACAGAAAATCCATTCTTGAAGTATCATTCCCCTCGATATCAGGCAGAATAAATTTTGTAACTCTTGTCAGATCGCTTGGTATTGAAACAGATCAGGACATCGTGAATGCGGTATCGAACGATCCTGAAATAGTCAAATTCATGCTCGAGAACCTTGAAGAAGCAGAAGTTGCTGACAAAGAAAAAGCTATGGAGAAAATAGGAACTCGCGTCGCTTCAGGTCAGGCAAGGGATTACCAGATAAAGAGAGCCAATTACGTTATTGACAGATACCTGCTTCCGCACCTTGGCAACGATGAAGCGCACAGGTTACTTAAAGCGCAGTTCCTTGGACGAATGGCGCAGGCATGCTTTGAACTTGCGCTTGGCAAGAGGGACAGTGATGATAAAGACCATTATGCTAATAAAAGGCTAAAACTTGCGGGTGACCTGATGGAAGACCTTTTCAGGGTCTCATTCAACAGGCTCACACGTGATATAAAATACCAGCTTGAAAGAGCCAGCATGAGGAACAGGGACCTCAATGTTGCCACAGTTGTGCGTTCTGATGTACTCACAGAACGTCTTGTGCATCCTCTTGCAACAGGAAACTGGGTAGGAGGAAGAACCGGGGTATCACAGCTTCTTGACCGTACTGATTATATTGCATCGCTCTCACATCTTAGAAGAGTGATCTCACCGCTGTCACGCTCTCAGCCTCATTTCGAGGCGCGTGACCTTCACCCCACGCAGTGGGGAAGAGTGTGTCCGTCAGAAACGCCGGAAGGACCTAATTGCGGTCTTGTGAAGAATTTTGCCCAGCTGGTCGAGATATCCACAAGTGCTGGCGATGATAAACAGTTCAAGGTCATGCTATTTGAAATGGGCATAGTTCCGATAATACCTCACCTTGCAGAAATGGATGAAGTTCCGACTACTTATGCAACAGAATTAGAAGCGCTTGAGGAAGAAGACATTAAAGTTGAACCCGAAGAAGAACCGGAGGCTGATTTCAGTGAATAAGACAAGGATTTTCTTGAATGGCGAACTTATGGGAACCCATGATAATCCCAGAGATTTTGTTAATGAGTTCAGGAAAAAACGCCAGCAGGGCGAGATCAAGAGACAGGTAAACATTACGTTCGTTGAAGATACCAACGAGATATATATTAACTCAGACCCCGGAAGAGCAAGACGTCCTGCCATAATCGTTAAGAACGGCGCACCTCTTGTAACTAAAGAACATATCGAGAAACTGAAAAAAGAAGAGATCAATTTTGACCATCTCGTCAGTGAGGGTCTTGTAGAGATCCTTGATGCTGAAGAGGAAGAGAACGCTCTTATTGCAATAGATGAGAAAGATATTACCCAGAAACATACACATCTTGAGATCAACCCGGCGCTGATACTTGGCATATGCACAGGCATGGTGCCTTTTCCAGAACACAATGCATCGCCCAGGAATACCATGGGTGCAGGCATGATAAAGCAATGTCTGGGCATGTCAACTCCAAATATGAAACTTCGCCCTGACACGAGGGCGCATGTTCTCCACTACCCGCAGAAAGCCATGGTGAGCACGCAGACAGCCGAAGCCATAGGTTTTGATAAGAGACCTGCAGGACAGAACTTTGTGATCGCGGTATTGTCTTATGAAGGCTATAATATTGAAGATGCGCTTGTTATCAACAGAGGTTCGATCGAGCGCGGACTTGGAAGAAGTCATTTCTTCAGGACGAACGAAGGCGAGGAACGCAAGTACCCCGGAGGGCAGGAAGACAAGTTCGAGATACCTGATGCTGAAGTAAGAGGTGCCCGAGGCGCTGAGGTATATAAACAACTGGACAGCGATGGACTTGTAAATCCGGAAATACCTGTAGGACCAAACGATGTGCTGATAGGGAAAACAAGTCCCCCCAGGTTCCTCGAAGAACCCACTGAACTGGGCATCAGTCCTCTTCAGAGGAGAGAGAGCTCTGTCACGATGCGCTCTAACGAGAAAGGGATTGTCGATACAGTCATACTTACAGAATCTGAGAACGGCTCAAGACTTGCAAAAGTCAGGACGCGAGACCAGAGAGTGCCTGAAATAGGTGATAAATTCGCATCAAGGCACGGGCAAAAAGGCGTAATCGGTCTGATAGTGCCTCAGGAAGACATGCCATTTGCAGAGAACGGGATAGTTCCTGACCTGATAGTTAATCCTCACGCCATCCCTTCAAGAATGACCGTAGGACACGTGCTTGAAATGATCGGCGGTAAGGTTGGGTCTCTCGAAGGAAGACAAATCGACGGGACTCCATTTTCAGGAGCATCTGAAGAAGAACTCAGGAGTGCCCTTAAGAAGTTCGGATATTCTCATACTGCAAAAGAAGTGCTTTATGATGGGATAACCGGTAACATGATCCAGGCAGATATTTTCATGGGCGTTATCTTATATCAGAAATTATACCACATGGTCTCCTCAAAGATGCATGCAAGGTCACGCGGTCCGGTACAGGTTTTGACAAGACAGCCAACAGAAGGCAGGGCAAGAGAAGGCGGTCTCAGGTTCGGAGAAATGGAACGTGACGTGTTAATAGGACATGGCGCAGCCATGGCACTGAAGGAACGTCTGCTGGATGAATCTGACAGGGTAATTGAATACGTATGTACACATTGCGGAATGATAGCCACCCTCGATAAGAGAAAGAACTTAACTGTATGCCATAACTGCAATGCGGAGACAGATATACATCCTGCAGAGATGAGCTACGCATTCAAGTTACTGCTTGATGAGATCATATCACTCGGAGTTGCGCCGCGGCTTGTGCTTGAGGATGCGGTGTAGGAGGAAATCATGGCAATAGGAACCCCAAAAAGAATAAAAGAAATAAAATTCGGACTGATTTCCCCCAAGGAATTCAGGAAGATGAGCGTCACTCGCGTCATTACGGCAGATACCTATGACGATGATGGTTTTCCGATCGAGATGGGTTTGATGGACACAAAGTTGGGCGTCATCGACCCGGGTCTGAGGTGCAAGACCTGCGGAGGCAGGGCTGGTGAATGTCCAGGTCATTTCGGGCATATTGAGCTCGTTGCTCCCGTAATTCATGTCGGGTTTGCAAAACTTATTCGCAAGATACTGAGGGCTACCTGCAGGAAATGCGGTGCTCTGCTTCTGTCTCCTGACCAGAAAACAAAATATCTGGAACAGATAAAAACACTGCGGAACATGGGGCAATCAGCAGAAGATGTCGTTAATGAGGTATTCAAGGAAGCGCGAAAATCAGGGACATGCCAGTATTGCGGTGAAGAACAGCCAGAAGTCAAGTTCGAGAAACCCACTACTTACATTGAAATAATTGAAGAAAATAAATTATTGTTCAACTGGAATGAAATTCCAGGAAAAGAAAGTAATAAATTTATCGAATTTATAATCAAAAATTATGAAGTTAACTGGTTAAAAAATCCGGATATTGAAAAATCAAGTGACGGTTTGACCATAAAGGTGTCAACCGGTAAAAAGTCTCTTTCGCTGATAATGAACGATGAAAAAACCGATGTAACGCTGAAGATCAGCGGCGAAAAAGCAGATTCATTCCTCGCAAAGCTGGAAACTGAAAAAATAAACATTTACAAAGAGGGGCATACAGAGGAGCATAAGCTGATGCCGACAGATATCAGATCCCGTCTTGAAAAAATGACAGATGAGGATGTTGCAGTCATCGGGATGGATCCTAAAAATGCGCGCCCGGAATGGATAATCCTTACAGTACTTCCTGTACCTCCTGTCACGATGCGCCCGTCCATTACACTTGAATCCGGTCAGCGAAGTGAGGACGACCTTACACACAAACTCGTGGACATTATCCGCATTAACCAGAGGTTCCAGGAAAACAGGGAAGCAGGAGCACCACAGCTTATTATCGAAGACCTGTGGGAACTTCTGCAGTACCATGTTACTACATTTATTGATAACGCGGTATCTGGCGTGCCTCCGGCAAGGCACAGATCTGGAAGACCCCTGAAGACATTATCACAGAGATTAAAAGGAAAGGAAGGGCGGTTCAGGGGAAGTTTATCAGGAAAACGAGTGAACTTCTCAGCAAGAACTGTCATCTCGCCTGACCCGAACCTGCGAATATTCGAGGTGGGTGTACCACTTGAAATAGCTAAAGAACTTACCAGCACAATGTTCGTGACCCCAAGGAATCTCGATGAGGCAAAAGAATATGTAAGAAGGGGTCCGGAAAATCATCCTGGCGCCAATTATATCGTAAGAGCCGATGGACGACGCGTGAAGATCACGGATAAGAACTGTGGTGAACTTGCTGACCTTGTTGAACTTGGATGGAAAGTCGAGAGACAGATAAAAGACGGAGATATCGTTCTGTTCAACAGACAACCTTCGCTCCACAGAATGAGCATAATGGCTCACGAGATAAAAGTGCTGCCCAACAAGACGTTCAGGTTGAATCCTGCTGTATGTCCTCCATATAATGCTGACTTTGACGGCGACGAGATGAACATGCACATACCGCAGAACGAGGAAGCACTTGCTGAAGCAAAGATCCTCATGCATGTGCAGGAAAACATCCTGTCCCCCAGGTTTGGAGGACCTATCATAGGAGGCATTCATGACCACATCACAGGGCTCTTTTTGCTCACAAACGGCAAAGATAAGATATTTAAGAACGATGCCCTGGAACTTCTCGGGAAATCCGAGATCCGTGAACTGTATCCTCCAGCAGGCGAAATTAAAAAGCAGCCTTACTGGACCGGAAAACAGATATTCAGCCATATTCTTCCGAAAGGTCTCGATCTTCAGTTCAAATCAGAGATATGCGAACAGTGCGATACCTGCAAGGGTGTTGATTGCGAAAAAGATTCGTATGTGATCATTAAAGATGGGATACTTGAAATGGGGACCATCGATGAAAAAGCCATAGGAGCTTTCAAGAGTGTTATTCTTGATAAACTCATGAAAGAATTCAATCCTGTAATTGCCTGTAAATTTATCGATGATGCTACAAAGCTTGCTATCAGAGCTATCATGCGCGGCGGATTCAGTTTCGGTATAGATGATGAATTCATTCCGCAGGATGCACAGACACAGATCAACGATGTTCTGGATCAAGCCAGGGATAAAGTAGAAAAACTGATCTCAGCATATGAGGCTGGAGAACTCGAACAACTCCCCGGACGAACACTTGCCGAGACACTTGAAATGGAAATCATGAAAGAGTTGAGTAAAGCCAGAGACTCAACAGGTGATATAGCAGGGCATCATCTTGGAATGGATAATTCCGCGGTTATAATGGCAAAGTCCGGAGCAAGGGGTTCTATGCTGAACCTTACTCAGATGGCTGCGTGCGTTGGACAGCAGGCAGTACGAGGCGAGCGTATCAAGAGAGGATATGCAGGCAGGACGCTGTCACATTTCGAACGCAACGATCTTGGCTCAGAGGCTCATGGATTCGTAAGAGCCAGCTATAAGAGCGGTCTATCTCCCACTGAGTATTTCTTCCACGCCATAGGAGGGCGCGAAGGTCTTGTGGACACAGCGGTCAGAACATCCCAGTCAGGGTACCTCCAGAGGCGGCTTGTGAATGCCCTTCAGGACCTGGAAGTTCAGTACGACGGGACAGTCAGGGATACCAGGAAGATGATCATCCAGTTCAAATACGGCGAGGACGGTATCAATCCAATGAACAGCGATTTCAGTAAACCCGAAGCAGTCAGGCGCATTATTGATTCAGTGAAAGGGGTGAAAGAATGAGCGTTGATCAGAAAACCATTGAAGGGGCTGTCACATATCTTTTGCTTCCACAGAGGGTTAAAGACAATCTGCTGCGCGAGCTCAAGACTGTGAAGCTCACACAGAAGCAGTTCGATGAGATCATCAAGCGTACAATGGCAATGTATGAATCTTCAAAAATAGAAGCAGATGAAGCTGCAGGCGTGGTTTCAGCCCAGTCGATCGGGGAACCGGGCACTCAGATGACGATGCGAACATTCCA
>JAQUNZ010000055.1 GCA_028717345.1 Candidatus Methanoperedens sp. | reverse complement strand
TTGATGGACAAAGGCAGTCCCGTAAGTGTGCTTTTTACCGGAGAAGTTGGCTCGGATTCTCCTCTACTATATTGTGAGATGATACAGAAAGCACGATACGGAGAGTCATTTCAGGTTAGATCTCAGGGCTGTAAAGCCGGTGCATACGTGCTTGGAGAAAGTGGAACAAGTCCTGAAGGTTACTATTTCGACTCAGGGCGATATAAGAATAGACAGGCGGCAAAGAGCGCTGTTTCCTCTCTTCACAGGCTTGAAAAAAGGGCAGGTTCAATAAAAATGACCCCATACTCAGGCGGGGATTTCGACATCCTTATCCTTTTCCTGAAGCCTGAGCGCGCCATGAGGCTCATCCAGGCATACACCTGGGCGCGCGGTGATCCGGCAGAGATAAAAACCGGAGGCATAGCATCGGTATGCAGCGACTGTACTGCATATCCCATGCAGGGGAAGCCTGGGATATCCCTGGGATGCAAGGGGTCGCGAAAGCATACAGGGTATGCGGGTGAGGAAGTGGTTGTGGGGATACCTTTTGAAATCGCGGGGGAGATTGAGGAAGCACTGGGGAAGATTCCGGGGACGTTTGAATAATAGTGTTCAGGAATTGATTACACTCCGAATAACCTACTGTCACGTCTGCTCTCAAGTGTCGGATAAAGTCGAGATAGCTTTATCCGGGCATCTTCGGTTGTGAATTGCCAATTGACTTTGGCTGAAATCCTGAACCGGAGTGCAGATCGTTGCTGATGATCTTGAAAATAAGCAAACTCCTGATGTTGCCAGAACGAGTGATAGTTGGTGACAGGTGGCAATAAGGTAAAGTCAGGTATTAAGGCATTAACATGTCGCACCGAATTGAAACGGTCACTATTGTCAGACCACTTTATAAACCCTGAACAACACATTTTGACGCACACCATACCCGGTATAAATTAATTCTGTTCCTGAAGGTGTTTCATTAACATACTTTTGAAGATATTTATATGTTTCCTGAGTCTCATCGCTGGTGGTAAGGAGCAGGTCTGTGAATATTACAATGTAATCCACCTGTTTATTTTTTATCCTGTCTAATAATGCGTTATCATTATCCGGCGGAGCATATGTTATCCTGTCGGTGTAATAGCTAAGGAATGTTGATCTGGGATACTGCATATCCGGATATGAACGCATGTTCACATCCATATAAAAAGGTAATTCCCAGGTACTTGATTGTATCCTGGAATTCAAAGGTGTATTTGATGACAGCCAAACTCCTGCTTCGATTATCCCGCTTTTTGAACGATCTGGATATCCTTCCTGAAGGTTTACGAAAAAGCTGGTATTGAGGAGTGAGGAAATAATGACAAGAGTGATGATCAAATACTTTGCTTTCTGCCATTTTTCATTTTTGCGATCATGGAACAATAAAATGACAATAGCCAGGGCTGAGCCAAAAGTAAGGATCCGTATCCAGCCGGGCAGATCTGGCAAAATGAAGTTCAGATGCGGAAATCTTGGGGCAAAAATTACCATTATCGCCAGAACTGTTAAATAGAGACCTAATAATATCCAGAAAACACTCTTGTTGACCCTCTCCCTGTGGCTCAGTCCGTAAGCAGATATGATGGACATAATAGGTAATATTACAAGGAAATTCCTGACCCCTATGCCAAAAAGCCCGCCTGTGAGAGAGATAAATAAAACATAGAATGTTAAAGGGAATAACAAGAAAAATTTTTTGTGGAATGGCTCTTTTAGAAATGATGATAGACCAAAGAAAAATAATAGGACAAATGGAATTGAGTATATGTCTGGACTAAAATATGTTATATACGCTTTATATCCTACCCACATAAAATCATGACTTAGATCATTCATTATTCTTGAAATCAATTCAGACAAAATTAAGTATGAATTATAGTGCAGATTCCAGTTTAATATTAAAACAAGCGTTACAATCAGAATCGAAACATATAATATATTCTTTTTTATAGATTTTGAATTTGACGTTATTAATATATACAATACGCCAAATCCAAGAAAATCAACACCGTGGAACTTCACGAATATTGCAAGTATCAGAAATATACAACTGATAAAAAAGTCACCTCTATTTCTTTTTTTCGACCATTTATAAAAAAAGTATAAAAACGACGTTATTAAAAATAGCAAAGGCATCTCAGGCAGCAACCTTATCGAGTAGAAAATAAAAGATGGGTTGAATGCCAGAAATAAAGCTGCAAGAAAACCAGTTTCCTTATTGAATAATTCTTTTCCAAGTAGATATGCGGGAATTAAGGACATTGAAACAAAAAAAAGTGAAGCTATTTCCACAGATCTGAATGTGAGTGGAGCGAATTCCAGTATCGAAGAATATGTATAGTGAAAAAAATACCTGTCCTGGGCATAATAGCTGATATATCCCCCTGAAGCGATGCCCGCCATCTTGTTAAAATACATGTATTCGTCAGGGAACCTGAAATCAGCATGTCTTATCAGGGATGAAATAAAAAAGAATAATAAAAGAAGGATCCATGGATATATGTCATCTTTATTGAAAGAATATTTATTAAGTTCAATATTTTTACTTCTGATATAAGAAACAAAAACTGAAATAAAGAAAAGCAGCAGCAAGCTCTCTTTGAACAATTGTGTCTTATTTAGATGAACAAGAGATGCCGTCAGGAGGTTTACAGTGAAGAATCCGGTTCCGACACTCGCAATAACGTGTTCTGTGACCGAAAGACCCTGGGATCTAAAAAAAATTGAGTGGACAATGAATCCAAATGACAAAAATATAATGATCGCAAGAAAAACACTGGAAATATATGTTGAAAGCAAAAATGAAAAAATGAATAATGAACTCGATAATATTAAATCAAGATGTCTTGTACTCACAATTTTTTCAATGTAGAGTCTAATGTTATTTCGCAGCACTGGAAGCATCTCAAACAAATTTTTTATCCAAATGCAACTCAACCTATTAAAGACAGGCGGATTGGTTTCTAATAAATGTTCGGGATTTTTCTGTGATTCAAATAATGAAAGGTCTCCAATAGTAAGATAAAAGAGTTAAAATAGCAATAATTATCTGGAAAAATAGAACCACTAAGACGACTTCATTCTCATATGCCT
This sequence comes from Candidatus Methanoperedens sp., assembly GCA_028717345.1. Lineage (GTDB taxonomy): Archaea > Halobacteriota > Methanosarcinia > Methanosarcinales > Methanoperedenaceae > Methanoperedens. The sequence continues at coordinate 13,914 of JAQUNZ010000055.1, read as the reverse complement.
TGCCTTTTAACTTCCTCAAGCATAAAATAGCGATATGGGGGACACTGTAAATACCATCTTTTACGGTCAGGGATCCATCCTCCGTAAGTTTTCCATAAGATTGTTCTTTGAATTTTCCCCTTTTTTTTAAGATAAATTCAATATAATAGAGAAAAAACAGCATAGCTGCATATTTTTCTACATTTCCCAGTATTGCTACTATTGCCACCAGGGCTCCAATAGGATAAGTTAACGTGTCGCCCGGGAAAACTTTAGCAGGAATCTTGTTATAGTGAAGGAATGCTATAAGAGCAGAAATTGATGTGACAGCGATCATGGTAGCTTCTGTTCCACCGGTAATATAGGCAAGAAACCCAAGCGTTGAGAATATTATTATACCCATACCTGCTTCTAATCCATTATAGCCAGCCAGCATATTAAAAGCATTTGAGGCGCCTATTATTGCTATTGGGACTACAAGCAATGGAAAAAGCAATCCAAGGTCCTGGGTTCCTATAAATGGAAAAGTCATTTCACTATGCCCGGCATTTATTATCATTAATGGCAAAGGAATAAGAAGGCTAAGCAATACTTTTGTTTTCTGTTTTATTCCGATCCTCCATTCCAGTATATCATCTATCATGCCGATTATTGCTGCTATCAATAAGCTTGCAACTGCTGCAAGTATCTCTGGGGTCGAATCAGGATTCATGTAATAAAATGTATCAAAGGCGATATATAGCAGGATTGACAATCCGATGCTGAAAACAACCATTATCCCCCCCATCTCAGCGACATTTCTTCCATCCGGTTTGTGTACATCCCTGCCTACAAATCCTCTTGATCTTGCTTTTCTGATCCACATCGGCAAAGTAAAAAAGCAGAGTATGAAGCTTATTATGGATAACAGGATGAAGAGTCCAAATTGCATGACCTGTATTTCCTTTCAGGTATTAAATATTTGATGGTCTTTGCAGATCAAAATAATTTTCGATCATTTATCTTTTTTCTTTCTTCATCAAAAAACCATCCCCATTTATTAAAATATTTTATCGCTGAATTGATATGGAACATCAATTGTTTATTACTTTTATACGATCCTTTTGCATATTCATGATAAACAACTGCCTCAGGGTAATATATCGTTTTATATTTCCTGCCTATCCTCCTGCATAGATCCAGGTCTTCGGCATACATAAAAAATCTCTCATCAAACATTCCGATCCTCTGGAAAATATCAGTTCTCATGAACATGAAACAGCCGGACAGGCTGGGAACCGGCATGATCCTGTCATAATCCATATCCCTGAATTCATAACTATCCAGCCTTTTCCTGAACAGCGGCTTTAAAGAAGGCGGAATGAATCTTCTGCATATCAGGTCTAACGGTGTTGGTAATTTCTTGCATAAATATTGCAGCGAACCGTCAGGATAGAGAATCTTTGGCATTACCAGCCCGACATCTTTATTGTTTTCCATAAAATCGTATAATTTTTCAAGATTCCCACCCGGAAAATAAATATCAGGATTTATTACAAGATGATATTTTGATTGTTCAAGTATCATCCGGATGGCAATATTATGACCTGCTCCATAGCCGATGTTTGCATTATTGAAAACATATTCGATCTTATGATCACTGCAAATCTGTCTTGTATCATCATCGGGTGAATTGTCTACCACGATAAGCCTGACCTCCATCCTGGTATTCAGGAAACTGTCAATTGCCTTTTGCAGGATATTATGATCGGTGTTACAGGTTACTATGGAAGACGTAATATCATACTTCATTTATCGGGCCGCCTCTCTAAAAACCTTGCAATGATCTTCAACAGTAAATTTACTCTGAAACTGATCTTATCCTTGACCGTATACGGGCTTGGGGACGAAGTTGAGGATGTGCTATTCTCATGCCTTCTATATTTTACCAGTTTTTCATCACAGAAATATGTCGAACCATAAAGTTCGCCGATCATGCCTATCCACATATCATGCATCGGCAGGTTCCCGGGGAAAGGGAGAGCGATATCAAGCATCCTGCGATCAAACGCCATGCAGCATCCCATATAGGAATTTTTTACCAGGTTATTCATGAATCCCTTTTTTGATCCTCTTGTCTTAAAAAATGATTCGTGAATGATATCTTCTTTTTCATTTATTATGATGCAATCACTTACGACCAGGTCATATTGCTGCAATAATCCCATCATGATTTTTACTTTGTTTTCCATCCAGATGTCATCCTGATCAGATAAAAATATCATGTCACCTGTGGCTTTCTTGAGAGCGTTCTCAAAATTATAGACCGGACTGTGAAACAGGTTATTTTCAAACAACCAGATTCTTTTATCATCGAAAGTTTTTATGATCTCAACTGTTTTATCTGATGAAGAATCGTCTGAGATAATTACCTCATCAGTTTCACCGATCTGACTTAATATTGATCCAAGCTGCTGATGAATATATTTTTCACCGTTGCGGGTAGCCATGCAAACCGAGATCCTGCTCATTTTTTAATACCTTTATTTTTGATGAAATTATGGAAGAAAACCGTGATAAATCCAAAAGTCTTGAATTTTGCCGAAAGTTTGATCGCTCTTAAGAAGGCAGAAGAAAAATAGATACAAAAATCAACGCTGTTATCGCTTGAATTTCTGGCGCCTTCACAAAAATACATGAATCTTTTTGATTGGCTCTCTGCATTTTTGTTTTCTATTGTGAACATCTTATGCTCACATATCGTATCTAATACGATGAAATCCGTGTAATGTCTTCTATATCTATCAATAAAATTAAAATCGCTGAAATAAAGTCTGACTTTCTCGTTGAAACCCCCGATTTTCTCAAAAGCAGCCAGGCTTATGCACATTCCACTGTTTAAAAGAGTCCTGTTTCTGATTGTGCTCAATCCGGCTTTTATGCTTTTCAAATGAAAGCCCCTTTTCAGATAATATGCTGAGGGCGAGTATATTTTATTATTTACTGTTAAGACAGGAGCAAACATAACGGAATTTTTAAAAGTATCCATGGCTTCAAAATACTTTATTAAAGCTTCTTCCGGGAATGTGGTATCCTGATCAAGGAGTAAAAGCCATTTTTTATTCAATTTTTTTCCGATCTTGAATCCTTCATTGTATGCTTTGCTGACTCCCGGGTTTGAACTGTCGTGGATATAATGGATGTTCCAGTTCTCAAAACCGGATTCTTTTTCATATACCGCTTCCGGGCTGTTATCATATACTACAATATCCATCTTTGAACCGGAATTTTCAAGATTTTTACTTAATGATATAAAGGATTCGGAATGCTCTAATTCTGTATTATACAGGACCAATACTGCCAGTGTATCATTGATCATTAATCGATAATTCACCATGTTATCAGTTGACATCTATACTGCTACCTTTTCATGACCAGTTCATCAGTTCCCGGAGCTTTATTATATCTTCTATAATATGAATATGAATCCGGGTCTTTGTATATAAAAGGTGTTTGGTTGATTTTTTTTGATTTTGAGATATTTTGGGATTCGAACATGGAATTGGGAACATTTTTTTTATTTTTCATTAAGTATCTTAAATTAGAGGTTATGTTTTTAATGATGTTGATGGAAGAGCTTTATTTGCCGTCTGTATTCAGCAGGGTGGCAACCGATGATTATTATGAATTCAGCCGGAAATTCGATATCGGATTAGACTATCTGGATGGAATAAAAACCGATACTGGCGAGATAAGAGGCACTCTTGGAGAAATGAAAGGCGTTTTGAATAGTATTGATAACACGCTTGGGACATTTGTTGTAGAGCAAAAAGAGCATAACAATCGTATTGATGAACACAACCAGTGGATGAAAGAGCACAACCAGCGCCTTGGGAAAATCCTCGAAAAACTGGCCGAGAGATAGCTTGCATTTATTATTACATTATAATTATTAAAATTCTGGCGCCGATATGTAACGTATGAGAGCAAAGCTCGTAGTCGCCAGCTGGTGAAAATCCAGCATGAGGAAAGGTTAGCCGCCACCTCAGAACTGAACCCCACACCCGGTCTGGCAACAGACTGAAGTGAAGCTGGGGGAAGGGATACCATGCCGCAATATAATGGATGTGAAGGTTATAACCCCGAAATTCTGTTGATCTTGGAAGCCGACGTTATCTGCGTAACGGAAGGCAGCAATCACTTTAAATAATCCCGCTCATATTTTAAGGGCATGAATTGCATGGCGACTGGAGGCGCGGGGGGTAGGATATGTTTACAAAGATACGAGTGTGATATATAATGTGATTATCTTATCACTTACAACTTAGATTGAGAACAAACAATTATGAAACGTGAGATTCTAATCGAGTGGGATTCTAAATCATTGGAGCATATTACCAAACATAATGTCTCTGAAAAGGAAGTGGAGATCGCGGTAAATGGGATGATTCTAATACGGAATACCTCAAGGAATGGAGAAAAGTTAAAAGAAGTGATAGGAGAAGCCTATGGAAAGGTCCTGTTTGTTGTTTTAAGATTGGAAAAAGACAAATACAAGGTTATTACAGCAAGGGACGCAACAAGGGCAGAGAAGAAGTTATATACGAAAAGGGGAAAATAATATAAATATGCAAAAAGTGAAAATCGAAAATATAGAAGATTTGGAATCTCTCCCAGAAGATGAATGGGTGGAAGTACCAGAGGGACTACATGCAAAGTTTGTTTACAGAATAGAGCGGGAGAAGAATATATTGAAAATTACACTTCCGAAAGACATTGCTAAACAGATGGGGAATAAGTTGTTTGCTTCATTTGATAAAGGGAGGATCGTTATCAGTGGGAATAAGGGATAAAGGTCTGCCCAAACGTGAATTGCGGGGCTGGTAACAGAGTGGATTTGCAGATGCGGAATAGATGGGGAGATCGAAATCGAGTGTTTTAACAAGGTTTAAATAATCCCACTCATATTTTAAGGGCATGAAATGCATGGTGACAGGCGGCGTGGGATTCATTCGTAGATTTGCGAGGATGAATGAACAAGGGCAAGTTTGTGTCTGCCTCAGGTGATCACGCGCGGGGGCTGGGATTTGAACCTAGGAAGACTGGTTGTGATCTAACCGTCAAGACGGTTGCGTGCGTGCCACGCTATAAAGGGCCGCATGGTTTAGGCTGTGCAGCCTTTTTTCTATGTATTAGATATAATGTATGTCAGAATCTGGATTTCGATATATAAAAGATGTTAGGATGGAAAGTGAAATAATGAAGGGAGAATATGATTGATATTACTCGACTTGAGTCAGTCCTACAGCCTTGGGTTTAGACATCTTTTTATATTATGAGAACAACTTATTCAACTCTCATGCATTAAACTAAATGGAAATATTTAGGAAATTATTGCCTTCCAAATTAGGGAAATTATGAAAATTTCATTGCTTTATCCTGGTATCACCGAGTGTGGATTTAACAGTCTCAAGGGAAACGAAGGAACTTGGATGCACCACGGACTTGCGATTCTTTCTAGTTGCTTAAAGCAGAAAGGTCACAAAATTACCCTTTTGGACCTCAGAAGATTCTCAGGATGGGACGATTTTAAAGCCAAGATAAATGTCATGAATTATCCGGTTGTGGCAATTACTATGATGAGTGTGGATTTCAATCCTGCCTGCAATGCAGCAAAAATAATCAAGGATATGAAGCCTAACACTACAATCATTGTGGGGGGCCCACATGCTTCTATATGTACGGAAGAACTTGAGAATCTACCCTTTATAGACTATATTATTAAAGGTGAAGGTGAGATAACGCTACCTGAACTGGTGGAAGCTATCGAAAAAGGTGAAAGGCTTCCTAAAGTAATCGACGGAAAGCATCTGGAGAACCTCGACGATGCACCTTGGGCAGACCGTGATTTATTCCAATCCCCTGAGGAACCATTCGTGCGTTTCCTGAAGCCACCTTTCGTCACTCTTATAGCAGGACGAGGTTGCCGGTATAACTGCAATTATTGCCAGCCAGCAGAGCGGTTAATGTTCGGTGATAAAGTACGCCGTCGTTCCGTGAATAATGTCATCAGTGAGCTGAAGTCGCTCCGTGATAAGTTTCATTTTAATTCCTGGATGCTCCATGATGATTGCATCACTGAGGATCGGGAATGGGTAATGGAATTCACAAAAAGATATAGAGAAGAAGGTTTCAACCAGCCTTTCGTATGCCAATCCCGCGCTGACATTATCTGTCGGAATGAAGATATGGTTAAAGCTCTCTCCGAAGCAGGCGTTCGGTTATTTATCATTGGGTTTGAGAGCGGGTCAAATCGAGTACTAAAGTTTCTTCGCAAAGGTTGCTCACGGGAGATGAATCTGCAGGCGGCGGAGGTTTGCCGTAAATATGGTATAAAGATTTGGGCTAATTACATGATGGGTATACCGACCGAAACGAAGGAGGAAGTATTAGAAACCTATACAATGCTAACGCAAATCAAGCCTTATCATTGCTCACCTGCTTTCTACACTCCGCATCCCGGTTCAGACCTGTATACAATAGGGCAGAAAATGGGTATCCATCTGATAGTATCGCATGACTCATATCGCCGAAACACGTTTGAGCCCAAGATTAAGGGGCCAGATTACGATTTTTTAAAGGAGATGCTTTATAAATCGGTTGCTCTGGGAGAAGATCAGCATCCAGTCAAAGCGCAGGTGCTTATTCATACTTCGCCGCAGAATATAGATTTTATCAAACGAATACTTAGAAAGTGCAATTATATTTACCAACGGATAGGATTCAGTGGGACTTTAAGTAAATTATCAAGAAATGTGAAGCAAAATAACTTGGCGGAATCTATTAAAGTGTTCCAATTCATTTCCGGAATTAAACTAGATATCGATCTCGTAAATTGCCGAAAAATGAGACGAGTGGGTCATACCATCTGGTTTACCACTGATACGGACGATCCCCAGATACTGCTAAAGTTACCTACTGATCTGCAATTGAGAGCTGAGGAATATACCCATTTGATTTTTTATCTTTTTGTTGAGCAATCCTCTTCTCTCCAAGTAATATGGTCCAAATCTTCAGGCATAGGAGTCACGGATTACATCACAACACTGCCAGGTTGGAACATTTATTGTTTCAATCTAGCCAAGATGAATTTACATAATCATGTTGAAAATAACCAGCAATGGCAAGGAAGTATTCAGAGTTTACGGATTGATCCTGCACTTAATCCTGGAATTAAGATGGGCATATCTGAGATCCATCTTGCAAATAGGGAACCAGAGAACCTACCAAAAAATTATATCAGTTTCTGAAAAGATTAATTAAATAACATGAAAGAAAAGTGAATGAAATGAAAATCGCATTAGTTTTCCCCGGTATTACAGATGTCGGATTTCGCTCATATGGAGATGGAATCGATGGTTCTTGGCATAGCCATGGTCTTTGTATTCTTAGCTCCTGCTTGAAAGAAGCAGGGCATAACGTGTCTTTGATTGACTTACGCAAATTGACCGGTTGGGAAGAATATAAAAAAAATATCTTAGAGCTATATCCCGATGTGATTTGCATTACTATGATGAGTTGTGATTTTAATCCTGGTGTACGTTGTGCAGAATTGGCACACCAAGTAATCCCTATTGTTAAAATAATAGTTGGGGGACCACATCCAAGCATTGTACCCGAAGAAGTTGCGTCACATAAAGATTTTGATTATATTATAAAAGGAGAAGGTGAGATAGCTTTAATTGACTTATTATTATCACTTAAAGAGGGTCGATCAAGCCCAAGAATAATCGAAGGTAAACATCCTGATTTAGATAAACTTCCTTATTCAGATCGTGAATTATTCGGCCCATTCGAGGTCCCAATATCAATCAACGGGTTTGAATCCCCCTTTATGACTTTTATTGCAGGACGTGGTTGCATGTATAATTGCAGCTTTTGTCAACCTGCAGAAAGAAAAATATTTGGCCCCAAAGTCCGCCGACGTTCTCCAGAACATTTCGTGGGCGAAATCATAAAATGCCATGAACGTTATAATTTTAAAAGTTATCTTATCCATGATGACTGCTTGATAGAAGATATAACATGGGTTAACCACTTTTGTACGTTAATGGAAAAAAACAAAATTAATATTCCTTTCGCATGTCAAGGCAGATCTGACTTAATATATAAATATCCAGAAATACTCAAGAAGATGAAAAACATTGGTTTGACAGCAGTTATTGTAGGTTTTGAGAGCGGTAATGATCGTGTGTTACGTTTTATGCGAAAGGGATTACGTGTAGAACAGCATCTGATGGCTGCGAAGATATTAAAAGACCTTGAATTAAAAATTTGGGCGAATTATATGTTTGGGGTGCCAACAGAAACTTTGGATGAAATGGTTGACACAATTAAGGTAATAAAACAGATAAAACCAGACTATCATAGTCCAGCTATTTATACACCACATCCTGGAAGCGACATGTTTGAATATTGTATTCAAAATAATCTAATGCTATCTCTATCTCATGATTCTTTCCGTAGAAATGTTACTGAAAAAAAAATAAAAAGCCAGGATTGGCATGTTATTGAATGGGCTGTCAGCGAATCTGTTGACCCGAAATCGGAAATTGTGCCTTACTCAAAGGATTATTTTTCTCACTGGGGCGACCTAACCAATATAGCAGATAAGGAAGAATGGAGAATAATTGAATCATCAAATTTGAAAGAGTTATACTTCCCTGAACCATCCGTCCAGAATCTTATCAATTTAAGAAAGAATACGTGGCGTAGTACAACTACCGACCCACAGTTTGTATGGGAGCTCAATCCATTATTAAAATCATTGAATTTGCGCTATTTAGTTATTGATTTGGAAGTGAATGCATCATCGCGGGGCCAAATTATTTGGTGGACGAAAGATTACTCAAAATACCAAGCAACACGTCATTTCCGAGTTAAATTTGGCAGAAATAGATATGTTTTTAATTTAAGAGCTCTTAAAACATATAGAAATCTAATTGGAAATGATTTAAAATGGGATGATTATGAGATTCAGAGGTTACGCTTGGATCCAGTCGAAAGTGAGAATGTAGATATCACTCTTCATGAATTTTTCCTTGCGGGAGACAACAATTGAATTACAGGCAATTTTCACTCAAGAAATTTAGAATTAACCCCTTATTTATTGTTTCGCTCTTTTTGTCTAAACTATATTATAAACTAAAAATTTTCTTTCGGTATATACTTTTTTATTGCGTGATAATTATACCGTTTATTTTATTTAAATTAATACTTATGATTTTATTATTATTTTATGATATTTTTGTTGTTAATCGAAAAGATAACATAACCAGTCGCCCTCTTGTGAAAGAAGGAAACGGCTGCGTAGCAGTTATCATACCAAACTATCAGGGAGAGCCTTTCCTTGAAAAATTATTAAACTCGTTGAAAAATCAAACATATCCTTTATTGGATATTTATGTTGTAGATAATGGTTCGAATGACAATTCTCACCAGATTGTAAAGCAATACCCTGATATAAAATGGGTCGACAATGGTAAAAATCTGGGTTTTTCAGCTGCTGTTAATCGGGGTGTTAAAGAAGCAGAAGGTGCTGAATTTTATGCCCTCTTAAATAATGATACGATCGTCGAACCAAATTGGGCAGAGGAACTTGTAAAAGAGATGCGGTTTGACATAGATCTTGGAGCTGTGGGTTCTCTAATATTTTTAGATGGAATGAATAATACCCTTAATTTATATGCACACACCCTTGGCGATGATCTTCGTTCATACAACACTGGTGCAACCACACAATACTCGCCAGAAATTTTTCCAATACACAGCTATGTCCTAAGTGCAAGTGCCTGCAGCATAATGTATCGAGCTACAGCTTTTCACGATACTGGCTTATATGATAATAAATATTTTCTTTGCTATGAAGATTTGGATTTCAATATGAGAATGTTTTGGAAAGGTTGGAAAACCAAGATTGCACAGTCTTCCCGGCTTATTCATATTTCAAATGCTTCAATGGAAACAGGAAGTGACACGCATGTATATTATCTCTGTCGGAATGAATTATTTCCATTTATTAAAATAATGCCTTCTTTCTTTATGATAAAATACTTTAAAAAAGTCCTTTTTGGATATATTTACAGTGCTGAAATCCGTCTGTTTTTCAAATGGCAAGGATTTAATATCCTTTTATACCGACTTGCATTATTTGAAAATTTTCTACAACTCTTAAGAGATAGAAAGCAAATTTTATCCCAACGGCGTATAAGCACTAACGAATTAAACAATTTTATCAAGCCTCTTTCTGAACTTTCTATATCCAAAACATATAGGTTAAGCGAGGGAGAGACATACTTAAGAAATTTTTATAAAATTAACGAGCCAATAAACGGAAATATGATACAAATTGATTCAATAAATTTTTCTGGAATTAGTAATGCAGAAGAAATGGTTACAGGTAAGGCAAGAACTGAAAATCATGACCCGCAAATTTATTTTAATTTTCCCAAAACAGATTCATTCCCAGATAGCATTTATTTCGAGTTATATTGCGAAACTGTGTCGTGGGGCCAAATCATATTCTTTTATAAGGTTGGGAAAGATGCAAGACTTCTAGTTAGTAATCATTTTAGAGTTCATGCAGGTTGGAACAAATATTTAATAAGAATTGATTCTCTTTTATGGAATTCGGAAATAGAAACTCCCGATTTATTTGGTTTTTGGAGGAAATCAGTCAGTGCGATCAGAATCGACCCATGTGAGACTAAAGATGTTACCATCGGATTACGAAATGCTTTTTTAATTCATAAAAGGAAGTGATGTATATGGTGGACTTTTCAATTATTTTAGTTAATTTTAATGGGATGGACTATCTTCCCAGATGCTTAGATGCGATACGCAAACAAGAATTTGATGGTTCTTGGGAGATAATCGCCGTAAATAATTATTCTACAGACAATTCCGTTGAATGGTTAAGAAATCAAAACGATGTCAAAGTGCTTGATTTTGGGAAAAATTTGGGTTTTTCTGTGGCTAATAACATTGGAATTTCTCAAGCCAAAGGAGAATTTATTCTATGCTTAAACTTTGATTGCTTCCTGACACCAAGATTTTTACTCGAAGTTTATGATGCATTCTGTGAATATCCGGATGTTGGGATGGTTTCGGGGAAACTTTACAAGTTGGTCGATTACAATTTTTCAAATTGGCTGGACACTACTGGCATTGAATTTATCAGATGCTTTCCGAAAGACCGGGGTGAATGGGAAGTCGACAGCGGGCAATATGATACTCAACTGGACATTTTTGGTCCGTCTGGAGCAGCGGGATGCTATCGAAGAAATGCATTGGAAGATGTAAAGTTTGGAGAAAATGAATATTTTGACAAAGAAATGTTCATTTACGTTGAAGATATAGACCTCTCATGGAGGTTGAATTTAGCTGGCTGGAAAGGAAGATATTTGCCGCAGGCTATAGCATATCATAAGCGGGGGTCGACAAGGGAAAAAGTGAAAATTGAAAAAATTAACTACTTTACAGTTGGTTTTTCAAATAGATTTTATACAATGTTGAAGAATTTAAGGTGGAAAAATGAAATAGAACCTTTTTGGAAAATCATTATTAGTCAAGAAATTCAGTTTTATATATCATGGAGTAAATATTCCCCTCATAAACACATTATATACTTTTTTTCTATTTTTAGATTTTTGAAATTAATAGTACCTCAAAAGACCTGGAAGAAACGAAAGTTAATCCAAAATAATATAAAAAATGATTCTTTTAATCTTGGTTTTAATTACGCTCTCATAAAAGAAAGTCATACCCCTTCACATGACTATAATCTCATTGAAAAAATTGATTTGGATGATTATCAGCAAATATTCGAAATGAGTAGTGAACATATGAACCTGATAAATATCATAGAACAACCTTCAGTAGATGGTGAATTAATTAGAGGATTATCTAAATCGAATGATCCACAAATAATAATAAAATTACCGGATTTTATGAAGGAGAAACTCTCTAACTCTTTCTTACATTTGGGTTTATTCATGAAAGAAAAAGATGTCGGACAACTAATAACATTTGACAAAGAATGCAGACATGCTATATCTGATAATATTTTACTCAATAAAGGATATAATGAATACTTTTTTAGCATAGGAAAAATGCCATTAGCCCCCGTTGGTTCACCTTCTTTTTGGGCGAATAATTGCGAAATACTGAGGTTCGATCCAGCAATCCGGAAGAACGTAATGTTTGCAATCAAATATCTACGAATTTATACGAAAAAATAACAAAATAATAAAAATTATTACCTACTGAAGTATTATAAAATTATATATCCTATATAAAAGTGATATTTTGGAAAAGATAAAATATTTAGATGGTTTACGTGGTCTAGCTGCCTTTATAGTGGTTTTAGGTCATTACGCAGTTGGCTTTTACCCGGCATCATATACAGCAAGGATAGAGGAGGTTCGTGCCGATAACGCTGTTGATTTATTAATATCAGGAACGCCTTTAAATGTGTTTTATGGAGGCAATTTTGCTGTAACTGTTTTTTTTATATTGAGTGGATATGTACTAAGCTATAAATTTTTTAAGTATAGAGACCAAGAGATAATTATATCAAGTGCAGTAAGACGATACTTTAGATTACTAATTCCAGTCTTATTTTCTTCGATTATCGCATATTCATTTATGAAATTGTCTTTATTTTATAACAAGGAAGCGGCTACATTAACAACTTCAACTTGGTGGTTAGCTGCTTATTGGGATTTTAACCCAAACTTTATCGATATGCTTAAACAGACATTTGTTGGGGTGTTTTTTTTTGAAAATCAATGGTTGAAGATTCCCACTTAAAATTGACCCACTTTTCCCATCGAAAATTGACCCACCTAAATTACTAAAATACTCCTGATTAATTGCAGGAGGTTTTGAGGTGATCTCAATGGAAGATTGGATAACAATAAGAAACTTGAAGAAACGAAATCCCGGAATGGGAACAAGGAAAATTGCAAAGAAACTCGGTTTATCCCGAAACACAGTTAGAAATGCGTTAAAATCAGAAAATCCCCCTGAATATAAAAGAGAGACGTATATAAACCCAGAACTGGAACCATTTCATGATTTTATCATAGAAAAATACTTTGTTAAGAAATTAAAAGGAAGTCGTGTCCTTAATGAACTATGGTCAAAGGGTTGTAAGGTTTCAGGCTCTGCATTTTATAGATATATTCAGCAGTATAAGCCAGAATTTACCCGGTCCTTTATGCGATATGAGACAAAGCCTGGTGAACAAGGACAATTCGATTGGTCGCCATACATCGTAATGATAGGAGGTAAACAAATTAAGATCCAGGTGTTCTGTTTTATTTTAGGGTGTAGTCGGTACAGAACTTACATGTATTCTCTCTCCCAGACCCAATCATCTGTATTTGAAGCATTAGAAGAAGGTTTGACCAGAATAGGAGGAGTTCCTGAAAGGATCCAGACTGATAATCATGCAACATTATACACTGCAAAAAAGAAGGAGTGGAATCCAAGATATCTTCAATTTGCAAGCCATTATGGTTTCCACCCATCTCGTTCCGAATTTCGCTCGCCATGGTCGAAGGGGAAAGTTGAAAATCCATTTTCGTTCCTGGAAAATCACTTTATTGCTGATAATAAGTTTGAATCCTTTGAAGATTTTTCTATGAAACTCTTGGATTTTGAAAAGCAAGTAAATCATCGTATCCATACAACAACAAAAAAAACACCAGTTGAATTGTTTGATCTTGAAGTTGCAGAGCTTTCTCCATTACCCAGTAATCGATTCATAGGTATTTCAGAAGAATTGCGAAAAGTTAGTTCAGATTGTTTAATCTCAGTTGATGGAAACAGGTACAGTGTACCTCATATCTTTGCAGGAAGAGAAGTCTGGATCAGAATTAGTCAAGGCAGATA
>JAQUNZ010000054.1 GCA_028717345.1 Candidatus Methanoperedens sp. | reverse complement strand
GCAGAAGGTCGCTCGCGCCTATATAAATGAATGTGCCAGCCGTAAATGCAAGAATGAGTCCGAAATATTCCTTTGGGAAAAACCCCGCGATGAGTGCGCCAATGACTGTGAGGAATGATGTCACGAACAGAGCAAGAAGTGTGTTTTTCCGGTCATAATTCGAGCGAATCATTATAATGCTTGTCGAGAAGCCCACCGGGAGTTCATGCACTGCTACTGCAAAGGCGATGATGAGACCCAGGGCTGGCTCTGTAATATAACCCACTGCTATGGCTATACCATCCAGAATGCTCTCAAGCCCAAGCCCTATCATTCCTACCCAGCCTGTTGTGTGGACATCGCATTCTGTTTCCTTGCAGGCATGTATCATCACGCTTTTCTCTATCAGGTAAAGTGAGAAAAATCCAAGAGCAAGAGGGGTGACTATTTTATTGGATTCAAGCAATGCCTCAGGCAGCATCCCAAACAATGCTGTGGAGATAAGCACGCCAGCCGCGAACCCGATCAGGTAGTTCGTCCTGATTTGTTTTAATCGCGTGTAGATGGGCAGAAGTCCCCCTATTACAGAGGAAATGCTGGCAATAAAAGCATAAACAAGATAGATATAGGTCATGATTCTCCTAAAGCTGTTGTTTTTATTTAAACGTGATGGCTAAGTTCTATTTACTCCAAGCCTTCCCCCGTTCCCTGAAAGAGTGAACCCGAGCCTTTTCAGGCAGCCAGCCGCGCGCCCTGTCCCGTGGATCAGCACTTCAGCAATATCAGCCACCTCATCTATGTCCGTGCTGACATTAAAAGAGTCAAAAACCTCCACCACAAGACCATTATTTTGCGCGATATCCCTGTGTTTCAGGAAGCTTGCGCCGTAATAGTCCACACGGAAGCGCGAGGGGTCGCGGATGAATATGGCATTGGTGCCTCCCATCCTGCCGGGTGCGATGACGACATCTGATCGGCTTGCAGTGATGTCCCTGATGTTCTTTATCGAGACAAGCGGTATATCAGCCATGACTATAAGGACTGGCTCATTCAGCGAATGGGATGACATCTTTTCCAGGTACTCGTTCAGGGCTTCGTTAAGACCAGAATTTGCAAGTACGATATTTGCGCCCTCAAAATCTATCACCGATGTGGAGAGAATATCCACTATTTCAAAGCATCCTGAACTCACAAGGGTTCCTGCAACGTCAGAGAGCATAGCCATTGCAAATTCCTCGCGTTCTTTATCCGTAAGGAGCGGTGACAGCCTTGATTTGGCATTGCTTTTCTTAAAAGGTATGACCGCTCTCATATCCCACACAAGACATGGTATATCAATAAAAAGGTTTGGAAATATTCCGAACCCAGGATGTTTCCACGGGTCAGTTGGGAATGGATTGGATGTTGTGGAAAAATATATTCGTGAGCAAGATGTATATAAATATAATAGGGAGAAATAAGGAAAACGATAGCTACATGCCTCGTAACATTTGTACGGGGTATACCGTGACTGCATCCATAGGCGTTCTTGTGCATCCTTATAACTTCTTGAACCTGCTTAACTATCATGGCGCTAAAATTGGGGGCACGATGTGGCTCTGGAAAACGCTGCCCGATCAGTGCTGAACCCGTGAGATAGCCGCCTGAATCTTTTAGAAGTTTTCCCTCTGCTTTTTCTGGGAAAAATAAAGCGCCGGTGCGGTTACTGGAGTAAGCCTTTGGGGAAGTACTGGTTTAAAGATAATGAGTTTCAATAAATTTCTTAATTTTTGGATAAATTTTATGATACCTTCTAATTTCATCAACTGCGTGCCTTTTTGACATGAAAGTTTTCCTAAAAATACCATTTTTTCCATACTTAAATTTTTTGAGTCTGTCTTTGTCATTGTAAACATCTATTACATGTCCATGACCTATAAAACCATTGAATTTTTCAAAATAATACCCTTCTCTTACCATAGCTATTGTAAAGTGGTCATTATCAGGAACTCTTGGAATGATAACAATATCACCTTCTCCCACTTCTTTCATGACCTTCAAAAGTTCATATCTTCCACAAGCTTTTTTACATGATTTAATCCTTTCTCCCCCAACTCTCCAAGCTAATTTTATATAATTTTTAGCCCATATTTTTAGACTTTTGTCATCAGTCACCGGTTTTAAATCCAAGCTCATGTCATCATATTCATCTCCCCATCCCTGCCTTAATTTCCCATTATCTAAAAGTTCTTTTATTAAATCAGATTTGTCATATTCTTCATAGCCATCATCATCAATTATGTCAACTTTATCCCAATATTTCTTTATTTCGTCCTTTTCCTTCGGATTTAAAACTGGACACTTTTTTGACTTAGGTGTTCCTTCATATCCCTTTATTGTTAATCTGAAAATCAAAATTTTCCTATTTTTCATAAACCTCTCAAATTTTTTCTCTATCTTATTCTTCATCTTTTATTTCTTTGTTTTTTTTCAATTCCTCTAACAAGCCAAGTTCTTTTAATATTCTTTTAGCATCTTTCAGTAGTTCTGACCTTTTCAATAGTTTTCTTATTACTTTATCATATGAAGCGAGCTTTCCACTGTCTTCATCGGAATACTTTTGTCTCAAAGTTTTCAACTTCTCATCGACGTTATCACTTATTGTTATTACTTTTGGCATACAATATTACGTTGTATAATACAATATAACATATATACTTATCCTTCTTACTACCCTACAAACTGATACAGTGCCCCTTTATTTCATCAATAGCCAGAGCAACAAATGAACTTTAGCCATCGTCATGCCCCCTCCCGTTGATGCCTCGGTTTTATCTCTGAAACAGCCCTGATTTTTCATTTTGCTATGTATACTTCTGATATTCCTCCCCACGAATTCAATAGACGCAAAAGTGCTGCTCAGTCATTTCCCGATGTATTTATTAGATAAAAAATTATAAAAACATGCCAATCTTTCTTAGAGTAAAACCTATTAACCCTCACAGCATAGGAAACGCCGAGGCATTACCATGAAAGAAATACTCGAGATACTGGAAAGCAATCCGAGAATCGAACCAGGAGAGATAGCGACCATGATAGGCATCACGGAAGCAGAAGCAGCCTCAAAGATAAAGCAACTGGAGAAAAAGGGGATAATCCGCAAATACAAGACAGTGATCGACTGGGAAAAAGCGGGAGAGGAGTACGTTTATGCAATGATCGAGATAAAGGTAGCCCTGCGCTCAAGGACAGGATACGATGCCATTGCCGAGCGGATAGCAAAATTCCCTGAGGTAAGGTCTGTCAGGCTCATATCTGGAGGACACGACCTGTCCCTCACAGTGCGCGGGCGGTCGATGAAGGAAGTTGCGTTCTTTGTGGCTGAAAAGATCGCCACGCTTGAGCAGGTGCAGGGGACAGTGACGCATTTTGTGCTGCGGACGTACAAGGAGGATGGAGATGTCTTATTCGAGAAAGAGCGCTCAGAACGCCTTGCTGTATCCCCGTAAAGCCATGCCTGAAAAATTCGTTGCAGAAACGGTCAGGCAGATACCGCCATCAGGCATAAGGAAATTTTTTGATCTTGTTCTTGAAATGGACGGAGTTATTTCACTGGGTGTCGGAGAGCCGGATTTCGTTACGCCCTGGCATATCAGGGAAGCATGCATCTACTCGCTTGAAAAAGGTGTCACGTCATACACGTCCAATTACGGACTCCTTGAACTGAGGGAGTTAATATCGAATTGTTACAAAAAGGAGCATGGCGTTAATTATGACCCAAAAAGCGATGTCCTTGTCACAACAGGTGTAAGCGAGGCGGCAGACCTTGCTTTCAGGGCAATGATCGATCCGGGGGATGAGGTTATAGTCCCTGAGCCGTGCTATGTTTCCTACAAACCCAGCGTTTCCCTTGCAGGCGGGAAACCGATAACTGTTCCGACATACCAGGAAAATGAGTTCCGTATTACTGCAGAGCAGATAAGAAAAAGCATTACAAAAAAGACAAAAGCCATTGTCCTGAGTTATCCGAACAATCCGACCGGCGCTGTCATGAGAAGGAGAGACCTTGAGGAAATAGCCGATGTAGTGACCGAGAACGACCTGGTGGTGATCTCGGACGAAGTGTATGGCAAATTGACCTACGATGGCGCACATACCTGTTTTTCATCTCTCTCCGGCATGAGAGAAAGAAGCATAATTCTTAACGGATTCTCAAAATCACATGCCATGACAGGACTTCGCCTGGGTTATGCTGTGGGCAGCGAGCCGCTTATAGCAGCCATGACAAAGATCCACCAGTATGCCATGCTCTGCGCTCCTGTTACAGCCCAGATGGGAGGGGTAGAGGCGCTCAAGAACGGGGACGGGGAAATGCAGAAGATGGTCCGGGAATACGACAGGAGGCGGCGCCTTGTTGTGAGCAGTCTAAATAAGATGGGGCTTGACTGTTTTGAGCCAATGGGCGCATTCTATGCATTCCCGAGCGTTAAGAGCACTGGACTGACTTCAGAGGAATTTGCAGAAAGGCTGCTTAAGGAGCAGAAAGTGGCAGTTGTGCCGGGAAATGTGTTCGGGGAATGCGGAGAAGGGTATCTGCGATGCTCTTATGCAACATCGCGAGAAGATCTGGTCGAAGCGCTTTCGAGGATCGAAGCGTTCCTGGATTCTCTCTAAATTTTTGGCAGGTCGTTCGGGTGGGCAAGAAGATCATTGAAATAGACCTGTTTGCCAGTCCGGGTCATATAGAGGCGCACCCACCAGAGCGTCATTACAGGGGATAGGATACATACTGAGATCAGTAAACTTACAAAAAACCAGATAGTATTCAGGATAGAATTTAAGCTCATAATGCTGTCAATTATCGCAAAAACAAATGAAACCCCGATCGTGACAAGGATTATGAGAAACACATCGGAAGCATTTTTCTTGAAAAAGTTAAATCCTGCAAGTATCCCCTCTACAGGACCGAGTGATTCAATTACAAGGACATAACTGAATACTGAAAGCGCGAGGCTGAGAATTAACAAATAGATTATCCAGAGGACAAATCCGATCATGAGTATTAAACTTGCATCTTTTGAAGGTTGTGTGAAATCTATGTTCTTGGCTCCAGGAACCATGAATACAATACCTGCAAAAGCAAGAAGCAAGAACAGTATCTCAGCAAGGAAAAGATTCACTGCGTTCTTTTTCCCCGTTTCCATCATCGTTGAAAATGCGGTTCTTCCGGTCTCTATTGCCTGTCTTGCCATCCCGATAGCGCCTGATGTAAAAAATGAAGCGATATACATGATGATCAAAAAGCCTGCAATTACAATGGCGGCGATCTCATAAACATGATGCGATATACTTGAAATGAACGCCAGGGACAGGGCTTCAGGAGAATTATACTCTTCAATTGGCAAAGAACCAAACAGGTAAACCAGACTGAATATAGTAATAATAATTGCAGTAAGCGCGATCGTGACAATATTCAGAATAAAAGGAATACACAGATTAGTATTCTTAGTATATGTGTCAATGCCGTTACTTATTATTTTACTTATTTCTTCCGCCATTTTTGACCTTCATAAGCATCTGGTTTTTACAATATCTCCTTCAATATCTTCTATTTCATTTATATAAATCTCTGCTATCTCACGCGCAAGGGGCTTCCAGTCTGCTATTCCGATTTCCTCGATCGAAGCAGTCCTGATCTCTGCCGGAGTCCCTTTTGTGGTAATGTTTATCCCGCAGTGTATTTTCTCACTTGTCACGCCTGCACTGGCAATACTTACTGTTAACTTCCTGTCATCTACAAAAAGGTCATCCCCATTTCTCCAGGTTGAAATGCCCTGCTTCATGAGAACATCCCTGATGCAAACTATGAGAAGGCGCTGCATATAGTAGGCAAGGCGCATGCTTGCCGGTGAATCGAACCGTTCCACGATGATATGGATAAGATCATCACCCTGAATTGTTTTTCCTGCTTTCTTATCTTCAAGATCTTTCATATTATCGAAGGTAACATCCATTGGTCCGTGGAAGATCACCATTGAGTCACCTTTTATTCCCATACTGTATGCCCAGAGTGGGGCAATTTGTGAGCCGTCGTATTTTATTTTATCAGGTAGGATCCTCGATATCATTGCTTCACATCCCTGGGGTCTGATATCTTTCCGGTAAGTGCGCTTGCAGCGGCTGTCTCCGGCGATGCCAGGTAAATCAATCCTCCTGCACCCATCCGTCCCCTGAAGTTGCGGTTCGAGGTGGAAAGGCATGTCTCACCCTCGCAGAGCACACCCATGTGGGCGCCCAGGCACGGACCGCATCCAGGGGGTGCGATAATTGCGCCAGCTTTCAGGAGCGTGGCGATGATGCCTGATTCCGTGGCTTTTATGAGAATTTCACGAGAGGCTGGAAGAACGATTGTCCTTGCCCTGACTTTTTTTCCTTTCAGTATCCGCGCAACAACTTCAAGATCTTCATACCTGCCATTGGTGCATGAACCTATGAAAACCTGGTCAAGCTCAGTTCCCGCGACCTCTGTGACAGGAACCACATTATCAACTTCATGCGGTCTTGCCACCTGCGGTTCAAGATCGCCAACATCGAAATTGAATTCCTCTATGTATTCAGCGTCTTTATCTGCGAATACGGGTGTGTATTTTTCCCTTGCTCTTCCTTTCAGATAATCGTCAGTCTTTTTATCAGGTGGCACGATGCCTGCCTTGGCTCCCATCTCTATTGCCATGTTGCAAAGCGTCATGCGCTCAGGGATGGACAGAGTGGATATGGCATCGCCGTAATACTCTACTGCCCTGTAATTCGCCCCGTCTGCACCTAATTTTTTAATGATATAAAGTGTCATGTCTTTTGCAGAAACGCTTTTTGCAAATCTGCCCTCAACTGTTATCCTGATTGTCTGCGGCACGCGCAGCCAGAGTTTTCCGGTCGCGAATATTTCAGCCATGTCTGTTGCGCCAACTCCTGTGGCGAATGCCCCGAATGCACCGTAGGTGCAGGAATGCGAATCTGCGCCTATTATGAGTTTTCCCGGCATTGCAAAACCCTGCTCAGGCAGGACCTGGTGGCAGATGCCGTTTCCCACATCGAAAAAATTAACTATCCCCTGCTCTTTCACCCACTGCCTTATGCCCTGCTGGAGCTTTGCCGCGGTCTCGTTATTGGCGGGTGCGATGTGGTCGAACGGGATAATTATCCGTTTCGGATCCCATACCTTCTTTGCTCCCATCTCTTTGAATGCCTTGACAGCAAGAACAGATGTGCCATCATGCGCCATTGCATAATCTATATTTGCGATGACAAAATCCCCTGCACAGGAGGTTTTTCCAGAAGCCCTGCTCAGTATTTTTTCACTAATTGTTGGCATCGCTGTTTATTGGGTTTTCAAGATACATAGACATTTGTATGAATGAACCATAAACCTTTTATTTAGAACTTTCTTCTAAGCGTACTATGGTTAGTTCTGATGATATCGAAGAATTTTATAAAAAGCTTGAAGGAAAGATCACACGCGAAGAATTCAAGTCCAGGATGGAAGAAAAAATAACTTCAATGAACGGATTGTGTGACCATAAGACAGCAGCCATGCTAATCTCCAGTGAACTGGGTGTCAACGAGAACGTCAAAATAAAAGATATTACAGAAGGCAAAGGCAATGTGACATTTATCGCAAAAGTGCTTTCAGTGAGTGATGTCCGCGAATTCTCACGTGATAACGACACGATAGGGCGCGTTGTGAACCTTAACTTAGCGGATGATACAGGCTCGATAAAAGCCGCGCTGTGGGATGAAGCATGTGACCTCGTAAAGATAGGGGATATTAAACCCGGTCAGTCGCTGAAAGTGAAGGGATATGTCAAACAAGGAAAAACCGGTCTTGAAGTCAATGTGGGAAGAGGAGGGGGAATAGAACATATTGACAGGGAAGTTCCCGTGAATATGAAACCTCTTAAGATCAGCGAAGTAAAGAACGGTATGAATGCCCTCAATATTATTAGCAAGATCATTGACATGGGAACGATCAGGACATTCCAGCGAAAGGATGGAATTCCAGGAAAAGTCAGGAATATTACAATAGGTGATCCCACAGGTAAGATAAGGGTGACCTTATGGGATGCAAAAGCTGACGCAACTGATTTCAAAGCAGGCGAGATAGTTGAATTTATCAATGCTTACGCGCGGGAGAATAGTTTCAGCAATCAGGTGGAGATCCAGCTGGGTTCTGGCGGAAGCATGGTAAAAAGCAGCGCTGTGGTTGATTATTCTGAGCCTCTCACGCCCATCGCTGATATCGGGATCAATTCATCTTACAGCGTTTCCGGGCATGTATCCGGACTGGACGAGATACGTGAATTTGATCGTGCGGATGGGACAAAAAATAAGGTTTCGAATATCTACATCTCCGATGATACTGGACGGATAAAAGTGGCGCTCTGGGGTGAACATGCTGATATTGTCAATGAACTGGATATCGGGAGCGAGATAAGGATCATTGATGCTTATGCAAAGCCGGGGAGGAATGAGGAGATTGAATTGAGCGCAGGGGCAAGGACGCGGATTGAGGTATTGAGGAAGTAAGGATAAATATGATCTGGCATGAATATGGCATTTAGGAAAAATGCTTGATACAGGCATCGTTACTTAAGTCCGGTGTTTGTGACTGAAGTCGCAGACATTCCAACATCACATTGTTTTTTCAAATACAATCAAAATAGATTGTTTTTATAAAAACAAATAAAAACGATTGTTTTATAAACCATAAACACCATACAATATTTGAATGAAGCGTAAGTTCTATGTAATGATGGGAGATGTCGTAGCCTCTCGCAGGATCAAGAACAGGGAGGCATTTCAAAGAAAACTCGATAAAATATGCGAGAATGTGAATTTAAACTTCGCTGAGGATATTTATGCAGAATTCAATATCCTGAAAGGTCTGGATGAGATCGGGGGGGTACTCATGAATATAAAGAGTGTCTATAAGATAATGAACACGTTTTTGGAACAATCCTATCCTGATTCTATTAGATTCGTGCTGGTCTATGATTACATTGATACAGCAGTTGAAAGCCATGAAGTATCAAGAATGGACGGCCCTGCGTTTCATAAATCTTCAGATATGCTCAAAGACCTCAAAGGTTCAAGATTGATATTCAAAATGTCCATTGGTGATGAGGTAATGGATAAGATGGTCGCAGGAGAGGCAAATTTATTATTTCTGCTAAAAAAAGACTGGTCCCCCAGACAAAGAATTATTCTCTATGAATATAGAGAGAAAGGAAACCAGAATATGGTAGCGAAAGCTCTGGGTATTACACAGCAGGCTGTATCAAAGGCGCTTAACCGCTTTATGTGGAAGGAAATTTCGGGTATCGAAGAGGATTTAAATAATGTGCTCGAATACTTTCACACCGCTCTCATAAGGTTTAAACCATACTAACGCTTAAGATGATACGATAACTGTGCACCACTCAAAATAAAATGTGCACTGGAGAAAATTATGGTTGAAAGAAAAGGTCTTGAAGATTTGCCCGGCGTTGGTCCGGCAACAGCAGAGAAATTAAAAGAAGCAGGTTACGGTTCGATAGAAGCCTTAGCAGTATCGTCATCTTCAGAAGTTGCAAGCATCGCAGATATCGGGGAATCGACCGCGCAGAAGATAATAAATGCAGCCAGACTGGCTGCGGACGTGGGCGGTTTTGAAACTGGCGACCAGGTACTCGAGAGGAGAAAGCTCGTTGGTAAGCTCAGCTTTGGGACAAAGGCATTTGACGACCTGATGGGCGGAGGGGTAGAGACACAGTCGATAACAGAATTCTACGGAGAGTTCGGTTCGGGAAAAACGCAGGTGGTACACCAGATGGCTGTGAACGCACAGCTGCCGGTCGAGGAAAAAGGTCTTGGAGGCTCGGTGATAATCATCGACACTGAAAACACCTTCAGACCTGAGAGGATAACACAGATGGTAAAAGGGCTGTCTGTGAAAACCGGGATCGATTTCGATCCTGAAGAATTCCTGAAGAACATCCATGTGGCTAAAGCATACAATTCTAATCATCAGATCCTGCTGGTGGATACAGCCATGGACCTTGCAAACAAGTTAAAAGACACGGATAAACCCGTTCGTTTGATCATAGTTGATTCTCTCACGGCTCATTTCAGGGCAGAGTATGTTGGGCGTGGCACTCTGGCAGACAGGCAGCAGAAGCTCAACAAACACATGCATGAACTGATGAAGTTCGGCACCCTGTACAATGCCGCAATACTTGTGACAAACCAGGTGATGTCAAAACCAGATGCTTTCTTCGGAGACCCTACAAAACCCATAGGTGGTCATATCGTGGGGCATACTGCCACGTTCAGGCTGTACCTGCGCAAATCCAAAGGGGAAAAGAGGATAGCAAGACTTGTGGACTCCCCAAATCTTCCAGAAGGCGAGGCGATATTCTCGGTCACAATGGAAGGACTTAAGGATTAAAAAACCAGATTAATGATGTGGAATTCATGGCGATCGCAGTTGCGATAAGGCATATTTTGACTAAATAGAACACATAATTGATTTAAAAAATAATATATTATTTTTTAAACGATTAAAAACAATTCAACCCAATATAATTATAATAAAAACCGAATAAACTATAAAAAATGTCGATGTATATAAATCAAAAGCAGTCGTTAATTAGGTTGTGCTTAGATGTGCCGGGTAATACCGGCACACCTCTCCTTAACCACATAAAACAATATCCTAATAAAGATGGGATTCTTGGATCTTATAAAATTCAGGACCATGACTGTGACCATAGGAGGCGCAGAAAAAAGGATAACAACCTTTGTTCATGGTCCTTCAGGTTTTTGGCTTTTTGTTATTCAAAATGGTTAAATACTATTGATTATATTTTTGTCAATGAGGGATACTATCGAAATAAAATCTAACGATTTTGTAAAGGTGCTTGCAATTGTGGTTGGGATGGCTTCCATAATGGTGTCGGTAGCTTACGGAATAGGTTACATTTTTACAGACGGTACAATCAGGTTTCCGATTGAACCATATTATATCCTATTTATATTCTCTATTGGATTCGTAGTATTCTCGGTTTATTTTGAAAAAGAGAGGGGTGCCATATATCCCTGGTCGCTGATGGGTGGTGCGATAGTATCAGCAATAGTTTCATTCATATTAACTGCAGCAATCGGTGGATTTAGCTACATCTCTGCTAACGGGTTCAAAGACCTGACAACAGACATATGGTTTTATGCTCTTTCAATTTGCATTATTCTAAGTATGATATTGTTTAATCTCGCTAAAAACAAGTTATAGCAGTTTCATCAAATCAATACATCCTCAAGTCCCGCTTTTCTAACCATCCCAATTGCTTTTTGTATCTCTCCTGGCACAAGACTGCGGTTAATTTCCGGGTATTCATAAGACCTGTATCCCGGACGGTACTGGAACATCAGGTTGAATCTTACCTTCGGAATATTCTCTGTTGTCCACTTAATGATAGGTTCTGTGCAGCATTCAAGGTGCCCGGGAAGGACAAGATGCCTCAATAATATCTCACCGCCTGTGTAAGCCATGGTGAAATTTCGCTTTACAACATTCCAGTAGTCAGGCGCGTTCGAATATCTCTTCGCGCATTCATCATTCCCGTATCTCATATCCCCGAGATAAACATCAACAACACCCTCAAGTAGGTTAGCTATCTCCTTTGAATAGTACATATTGGAGTTCCAGACCACAGGTACATTGACTTTCAGAGAATTCAGTATCTTGAGGATAGTATGCGTATGCGGCGTGGGAGTGACAAAATTCACATTCCTGGAACCGTACGCACGCCTCAGTGTGATTATCCTTGCAAGCTCATCAGGCAGTATCGGACCTCCGCTTTGAGGAGCCTGGGAGATATCCCAGTTCTGGCAGTAAACACATGTAAAGTTGCAGCTGGTGAAAAATATCGTGTGAGAGGGGACAAGCTCGGGTTCTTCTCCCTGGTGCAGGAACTCGGCAGAGTAGCGCGACACAGCATCAATTCTGCAATAGCCTACTTGTTTCTTCTTGCGGTTCGCCCCGCATTTCTTCCCGCAGAAATGACAGCTTTCAAGCATCTTATTCGCGATGGCGACTTTCAGGTCAAGAAGTGATGAAGATGCATGGGGAGGCAGGTCATGCATTGAACGCAGGCATTCCATCCTCTCTCGAAAAGACTCCATCGCTTCATTGTGCTTTTCCCAGAGTTCAGCAAGTGATGAATCCCTTTTAAGATCAACGCTGATCGATCTTGAGATCAGGAAGCGGGAAGGAAGCCTGTCCCTCATCACTTCCAGATATCGTGAAAGATAAAGCGGCTCCCTGTAATTCAAGTTCATTTTTATCTGGCTATTATCAGTGGCGTTGAGAACTTCCTCTCAACTTCCGCCCTGTGTATCGTGTTATATGTGCAGAATGGTATAATCCTTCCGTCAGGCGTGGCATAATGCACCCCGCACCGCTGTATTCTCTCAAGGTCTATATTATATAAGTCCATAAAATGCATGGCGCCTATGAAAAGCGTATGGCGATGGAACTCTTTCACAGCATCTCCCGTTCCATCTTTAAGAACGTCTATGAAGAGCTTTTTCACATCCACCGACGCTGGTGCCTTTGAAAGGTCGATATACTTTGGCAAAGAGGAGACAAGGCTGCCTATCCTCTTTATTTTGCTAATTGACTTACCCATCCATTCATCATCGTTCGATGAAAGCTCCTGTATATGTTCAATAAGACCTTCCACATCTATGAAACGGGTTATTGGTATCATTTTGCCGTTTTCCACATAAATGTACGTTCCCGTGCCGCAGTGGGGGTGAACTGTGAATTCCACGTTTTGAGTGTTATCATCAGCATTCACGAAATGGGAAATAGGCACGATGAAAGGCACAGGATAAAAATCATCCGCGGTTATAGTTCCTCCGGTTTGTTCCTCTATCAAAGAGACCAGGAGTGGAATAGTTATCCTCTTTTCTATCCTCTCTTTCTTATTGACCCTGCCTGCAAATGAGATGGGCTGGAAATTAATACCTTTGACAGTATCTATGTTATTTGCAGCGAACCTGATTATTTCCCCTACCTGGTGGTCGTTTACGCCTTTTGCGAGCGTGGGAACAAGACAGACGCTCGTTAATTCAGCAGCCCTGCAGTTCTCTATGGCTTTTAGCTTAAGAGGTAGAGTGTTATAGCCCCTGTTGATCTTATAAGGTTCGCCTGTCACCCCGTCAAACTGCAAATATACAGTATGGAGACCTGCCGCTGCAAGTTCCCGGCAGAATTTCTGGCTATTTGCAAGTTTAATCCCATTCGTTGCGATCTGAATCTGGGTAAATCCGAAATAGCCAGCCATCCTGATGATCTCTACGATGTCCTCACGCATTGTTGGCTCGCCCCCGGCGAACTGGATGGCAGGGCAGGGCACCGGTTTCTCCGCGCGCAACATCATCATCATCTCCCATATCTGTTCCAGCGATGGCTCGTACAGGTATCCCGATGATGAGGCGTTCGCAAAACAAACCGGGCATGACTGGTTGCATCGATTCGTTACATCGATATTCGCAAGGATCGTTGTCGTTTTATGGGATGGGCATAACCCGCATGACATGGGACAATTCCCGTTGGTTGATGAATACGGGTTTTGGACTCCTTCCCCGTTGTGCAGGTATTTTTCAAAACGTTTGAACTGCGTTGCACTTGACCAGTATATATCTCTAAAAGAGCCATGCTTGCGGCATTTTTTTTCAAGCATCACATTTCCGTTCTCTTCGAATATCGAAGCATCGATCACATCGAGACACTCGGGGCATAAAGATTTTGTTGACTTCATACCAACCTCGCTTGTATTTGTTCAACTTTTCATTATTTTTGTGTCTGCTTAACCCATTATCATTTCATTCGGAACCCAAATACTCTCTATGATTACAAAGCTTTTTTAGTATTAAAGATTATCTTAAGTTAAAATCATAGAATTGTGAAAACAGACTAAGGACGGTGAATAGACTTTGGTAATAGGCGTAACACTGGTAAATGTAGTGCCTGGGCAGGAAAAGGCGGCATATAATGAACTTCTTAAGATAAAAGGAATAAAAGATGTTTACCATGTATTCGGTCAATTTGATTTCGTGGTAATAAGCAATGTTGATGGATTAAGCGCCCTGAACAAGCTTGTGGATACGATCCGGGAAAGTGGGAATGTCACGAAAACACAGACAATAGTGGGAGCCGAACTGTAACAGGAATAGAGGAATCCCCAGATGGTCATAGCGGAAGAGCTTGCGAAAAAGCAAAAAGCGATCAGCATCGCTGAGTTTTTTGAAAAGAACAGACAGATCCTGGGTTTTGATTCAAGCCCCCGGTGTCTTTTAACCTCAGTGAAAGAGGCAGTTGATAATGCACTTGATGCGTGCGAGGAATCTGGCATACTGCCTGATATTTTCATCAAGATCGAAAGCAAGTCAAAAGAGAACGTAACCCTGATAGTTGAGGATAATGGACCTGGCATCGTAAAAGAACAGATTCCAAGGGTGTTCGCAAAACTGCTTTACGGCTCGCGTTTCCATTCAGTGAAACAGAGCAGGGGGCAGCAGGGTATCGGCATATCGGCAGCCGTCCTGTATTCGCAGCTTACATCCGGGCGCCCCGCAAAGATCGTATCAAAGATCGATAAGGCTGCGCCTGCACATTATTTTGAATTACTGATCAACACGCAGACGAATGAACCGGAAATCATCGTTGATAAAATAATCGAGTGGGAAAGGTTCAGGGGCACACGCATTGAACTTGAGATGACAGCTTCGTATATTAAGGGCAGGCGGCAGTCTGTGTATGAATACCTGAAGGACACTGCAATCGTGAATCCACATGCCCGCATCACGCTCATCGAGCCGGATAATAACCAGGTAATTTTCGACAGGGTGACTGATAAGGTACCTGTGCAGGCTGCCGAAATACTCCCGCATCCTCACGGCATCGAACTTGGCAAACTCATGAAAATGCTCAGGTACACGGAAAGAGATAAGCTTGCTCCATTTTTACGATATTCATTTTCAAGGATCGGACTTCAGACGGCTTCAGAGATATGCAAGAAATCAGGACTTGACCCGGAGAAAGACCCCAGGGAAGTTACTCTTGATGAAGCAAAGAGGCTTCATGAGGCTTTCAAGACTGTAAAGATTTCAGCCCCGCCTACGGATTGTCTCTCTCCTATTACAGAGGAATTGATCCGCAAGGGTCTTGAGAAGGAACATACTATCGATTTCATAGAGACTACAACGCGCCCGGCTTCTGTACATAACGGGCACCCCTTTCAGGTTGAAGCAGGCATCGCATACGGCGGCAATCTACCCAAGGAGGAAAAGGTGGAGATACTGAGATTTGCAAACCGGGTGCCTCTCCTGTACCAGCAGGGAGCATGCGCTGTGACCCATTCAGTCGAGGGTATCAAATGGAAGGCTTACTCACTCGACCAGCCGGGGAATTCGATCCCTGTCGGTCCTGCGATAATACTTGTGCATGTGGCATCCACGCACATCCCATTCACATCCGAAGCAAAAGAGGCGATAGCTGATGTTCCTGAGATAGCCCAGGAAATAGAACTGGCGCTAAAAGAAGTTGGGCGAAGGCTCAAGCTCTACCTGTCAAGGCAGGATAAGCTTGAGCTTCGAAGGGAAAAAGAAGAGATAATCCAGCAGATTCTTCCCCGCATCGCAAAGAAGGTGGGAGAGATACTTGACCGCCCCACGCCTGACATTAATCCTGTCATTGCAAAGATAATGGGCAATGTGTTCATCCAGAGGCATGTTTCGCAAAACGGCAAAGGCTGCGAGGTGCAGATACGGATAAAGAACCACAGCGAAGCAGTGCGGCATTTTTCTCTTCATGAGACACTGCCATATTCCATAAAAGATCCAAGCCCAGAACCCAAAATAATCCCGCTTGGCAAGCAGACAGATCATCTCTGGAAGATATCGCTTAAACCGCAGGAAGAGAAAGCCATCATCTACAGGCTTGATATCAAACCAGAGGAGGCTTCAAAACTACCTCAACTAGTAGCTGAGGAGATCGATGAGGAACTAATCACAGGGGCAAAGGTGGTGAACGTATGACGTACAAAAGCAACAAAGACCTTCATGACTCACAGGCAAAGACAACGCTTAAGAAGCTTATACAGGATTTCTATGAGCAGTTCGAGAGCGAGACAATACCGCACATAGTTCTTCCTTCGCGAACCAAGAAGAACATCGAATTAAAGGAAGATGCTGATGTATGGGTATATGGGGACAGCGAGAGCATGCGAAGCGCCAAGACAGTGAAGGGCGCAAAGCAGATACTCAAGACCTCATACGTTGTGGATCTGCTGATAAAAGGGCATCTTGACCAGGATAAGAGTTCGACGCTGAGAGAACTGTATTACATCAGCGAGAACTGGGATATTGCCAAGTTCCATGAACAAAGCGAAAGCGACCGGCTTATCGAAGACCTTGAGATCATCACAGGCTTGCAGCGCGAGGATTTCCATGTGCGCCCTGAGGAGAATGGAGCCACGATGTTCGGACCTATCAAGATAAAAGAGGTCACAAAGAGGGGCGAGCGCACCATGCATTGTCAGGAGGATGTTGGCGAGGCGGGATACCAGATACCATACAATGTGGAGACTGTACAGTTCCTTGAGCACGATGCAAAGTTCATTATCGCTATCGAGACAGGCGGTATGTATGACAGGCTTATCGAGAACGGTTTTGATGAGAAATTCGATTCGATCCTCGTGCACCTCAAAGGGCAGCCCGCGCGCAGCACCCGGCGGCTCATTAAGCGTATGAACGAAGAGCTGAACATCCCCGTGGTGGTTTTCACTGACGGCGACCCCTGGAGCTTCCGCATATACGCAAGCGTGGCTTACGGCGCAATCAAGAGCGCGCATCTCTCCGAGTTCATGGCTACGCCTGCGGCAAAGTTCATAGGCGTGCAGTCATCTGATATTGTGGAGTACGAGCTTTCCACTGACAAGCTCAATGACCAGGATATCAAGGCGCTTGAGAGTGAGCTTACTGACCCGAGATTTGAGACTGATTACTGGAAGGAGCAGATAAACATGATGCTAAAGCTTGGGAAGAAGTCTGAACAGCAGGCTTTTGCTGGGAAGGGGCTGGATTATGTGACTGATACTTATCTGCCTGAGAGGCTGGGGGAGATGGGGGTGGTGTGAAGATGATAAATATCAGGCAAACGGATTTTAAATTCTGTCAAAAGAAGCTGGAATTTTGATGCAGCTGCAGCCGAAGCTGCAGGTATCTATAAAGAAGTTTAATGGTAATCGAAACGTGACCGTTTCAATTCGTGTTGGTGAATTTTAATAAGTTGATCGGTGTCTGAGTGTGATGTTATGTTTTGGAACATAATGTCTCAAACACCATCAGTAGCTATTGTTTTTATCTCATAAATATTTA
>JAQUNZ010000053.1 GCA_028717345.1 Candidatus Methanoperedens sp. | reverse complement strand
CCCGTAATAATACTCTCAAATTCGTCCATTGAGACAGTTGCGCCGGGTTCGATGAATGAAGTTGTATTGAAATTCAAAAATGAGGGAACAGGTACTGCACGAAACCTGAACATTAATATCGATACTTCGATGGATCACCTGGCAAAAGCATTCTCAATCGTAGGTTCAGGCACAAAGTTCCAGCTCGGAAGCCTGAGCCCACAGGATGAAGCTGAAATACGATTTAGCCTCATGGTCGATGCCCTGGCGCAGACAGGCGTTTACAATATACCGATAAAAATATCAGGAATCAACTACTCTGCCGGCGATTATATCGGCGTGGGGATAGCAGGTATCACGGACTTTGAGTTGAGTTACCAGGAGTCGGGAGGCAGCCTTTTGCTCAGTGTATCAAACATCGGAGTAAACCCTGCAAACGCAGTTAGCGTGACTGTACCTGCTCAAAACGGGTTCAGCGTCACAGGAAGCAGTTCGCAGGTCATTGGCAACCTGAACGCAGGGGATTACACTTCGGCAAACTTCCAGATATCCCAGATGGGAAAATCTGAACTGAAAGTCATGATACAATACACCGATTCCACAGGCGCGCGCAGGTCGGTAGAAAAGAAACTGCCTGTGAAACTCCAGGGCACAATGACAGGTGCGGGTTCAAAGAGTAGCGCGGATTCACATGAAGCGATGCATGGCGGCTCTTCGAACAATATCTCAACGCTTGCAGCAAGTGCTGCTCCGTACCTTGGGATACTGGTTCTTGGTATTATCGGCGTCTGGAAGCGAAAGAGCCTGTCAGGGTTCTACCAGAGACTGAAATTCCAGAGGATAAGAAGGAAATGAGACTTCTGGACATTTTCCTGCTGTCTCTTTCCCATGTAAGGAAAAGCAGGATGAGAAGCTGGCTTACCATTGTAGGGGTTATAATAGGCGTAGCCTCGGTGGTAGCCATAATATCCATAGGGCAGGGAATGCAGGAAAATATGCAGGAAAGGTTGGGAAGTTTCGGCGCCGATATATTAACCGTTATTCCCGGATACTTCAGAGCCACAGGCGTGCACAGCGAGATGCATACTGACAGGTCTGTAAGCTCGAGCTCTTCAATCAACCTTACGGATAATGACTACAAGGTGATCAAACAGGTACCCGGCGTAATGTACGTTAACGGGCTTGTTTCAGGTAAAGCCGACCTGAAATACGATAATGAGAAAACGGTTGTATCCATCACTGGTGTTGATACTTCGGTCTGGAGACTGATGGACAATACAGGGATAGATGAAGGAAGATACCTCCAGGCAGGCGATTCCAATTCAGTCGTGATCGGCTACTCGCTTGCCCGCGGGACGTTCCTTACACCTGTAACACTTAACCGACCCCTCACAATCGGAGGTAAGAATTTCAGGGTCGTTGGCATCCTCAAGCAGTCAGGCGGGTTAGGAGGCGGCAGCGATACAGGGATATACATGCCAGCAGAGATGGCAAGGGGAGTTATCACTGAAAAAGTCGGGAATAACCAGTACACATCCATGGTCATAAAAGCCTCAGACGCTTCTATGGTCGATTACGTGAAAGCCGATATTGAGGAAAAGCTCATGAGTTCAAGGCAGGTAAATCCAAGAACAAAAGATTTCACGGTGATCGCCTCGGCACGG
The DNA here is from genome assembly GCA_028717345.1 of Candidatus Methanoperedens sp. Classification (GTDB taxonomy): domain Archaea; phylum Halobacteriota; class Methanosarcinia; order Methanosarcinales; family Methanoperedenaceae; genus Methanoperedens. Next base: position 15,886 of record JAQUNZ010000053.1, on the reverse strand, counting down.
ATCAGGGAGCAGATGAGCGATGTTACCCAGACCTTATCCCTTTTCCTGAGCGCGATAGCTGCTATCTCGCTCCTTGTCGGAGCAATAGGCATAGCAAATACCATGTTCATGTCAGTCATGGAGCGCACAAAACAGATAGGGCTCTTAAAGGCGATGGGCGCAGACGAGCGCGATATCATGAAACTTTTCCTTATCGAGTCCGGGATATTCGGGCTTGTGGGAGGAATAGTGGGCGCAGTATTCGGCGCTGCTATTTCACTACTTATTCCGTATCTGGGGATACAGGCGCTTGGTTTTGGCGGGGGATTGAAAGCCACGATCACTCCTGGGATTATTTTGTTTGCGCTTGGATTCTCTGTGGTAATTGGAATTGTATCTGGAATAATCCCTGCACGGCATGCGGCTAAGATGAGACCAGTGGATGCTATAAGGTATGATCAATAGCAACTATGAATTGAAAACGAAAAGCTAATCAACATTCTTCACAATTATACGTAGAAAACTATTGCACTTATTGATGTGATCTGGTTTGAAAAAGCCACTAATAAGCTTGTGAGCGCCTATGAGGTAGAAAAAAGCACATCAATATATTCCGGTATCCTGCGCCTGACCGATATGGCGCTTACTATTCCAGATTCAGAAAAGATATCGCTATATTTAGTTGCCCCCGAACAAAGAGAGAAAGAAATTATATGCAAGTTCGGTAATGATCATACAATCATGGAAAAAATTTCCAGGTGTATTAAATAATTTTTTTTGCTAAAAATTGTGCTATCCCCCGATCATAGTTTCGAGATCGGGCAGATAGGAAACCCCTCCGAATAAAAATAATATTCCCAGCACCATGCTGAAAGAGCCTGTAACAAAGGCGGCAGAACGATACAGTCTCTGGCGTTCGCTGGATTTTATATACCCATATGCGCCAAGGGCTCCCATGAGGGTATTGGTTATCACAAGTCCCAATGAATACACTACGATAATTATTGCTCCAACTTGTGTGCGTGCGGCAGCCCCTGCACTTATCGCCAGAGCGAAAAGCAGCATCTGGCTGGGGGTCTCTGCGCCTACTCCATGTATCATGCCGATAATATACGACGCTCTGTTTCCATATCCATTCTTAAGAACTTGGTGGTGCTTTCGAGGTGTTCCGGTCAGCTTCGCCTTCAACCAGCCATATGAATTAAGAGCCACATTAGCTACCAGAGCCCACCTGGGCAGCATCCTGAAATCATCTCCTTTTTTCTTGTGAAGTGAATAGAAGACATAAATTCCAAGAATAATCAGCGTAATGCCTACAATTGTTTCCATAAATCTATCAACTCCCTGCGGCAGTGCGAAGCTGATTAGCAGGAAACCCAGGGCAATGGCTGCGACCACACTTGCATGACCCAGCCCGTACAGGAAACTCATGAATATTCCTTTACCCACTTTGTTCTGCGTGCTTGTGATGTCGCTGATAGCTGCTATATGATCCCAATCGATGCCATGCCGGATTCCTGCTATTAATCCGGTTAATAGAAGCAGAGGCGTAGCAGAAGCTAATCCCATGACCATTTAATAATACCTCCTGCTAATCCGATTTTAAGTTCTGTTGCTGATACTATCACCGTTTTTACCTCCTGTTTTCATTAGCACACATTTACGAAATTGCGCTTAATTAATGTTACAAAATTTTACATTTGTAATACTAATCTATCATGATAATATATAATAAATAGATTGCGGTTTAAATTCATAAAACGAAAATCCTTTAAAGGAGATCGGACAATTAAAAAATATGCCAATCGACGTGGTTTGCTGGATGCATGTTGATAGAACAGCAGAACATACATCGGAATTTAATGGAAATAAGTATTATTTTTGTTCGTTAAAATGTAAAACAGAATTTGAAAAGAACCCTGCTAATTACCTGGGCGTGAGAAGCCCAATGAAAATGCCTGAATAGAACCGGAAGAAGTGGGAGCGAAAATTCCTGCAAGCTCCAGGTCATATCCTGCACGAGTTTGAAAATATCCTGAGCTTTATCAGGATAATAAAACCCCAGGTCATCAAAAAAATCCCTCCCCAGAGGACATTCACCATGGGAATAACCTTTGCGCTCAGCCTGATCGAAGATCGACTTAATGCATCTTCACTAAAATGCACCACAATATCAGTGAACAGGGTCCGATGGATGAGGATTTTATGGAAATAACCAGACTGGTCGCTTTTCGTTAAAGACACAGTACCTGATCCATGCAGATACCCGTTCTTATAAAAATTTAAATCCGATGTCTGTTGCGATTCGTTTCCATTATTCACGATGTTATTATCGGCTATCAGGACGCTCCATGTTGAATCTATGTTCCGCAGGACATTCAATTTTTTAAGATCGTAATCGAAACTATCAACTCTGGTGAAAGATGCGGATACGATTGCGCCGATTATGATAAAAACGAATCCTGCATGGATCAACGCTATGCTGATATTGCTGCGCGAAAACCGATTTTTAATGCGAATAAACCTGAAAATTATCCCTCCAGCCATAAGAAGTGTTATAAACACATAGGGAATGACGGGCATGGAACCAATGAATTGCACAAGAAACGAGGATCGTTGATAGAATTCCGACGCCGGGTTTAGAAGTGTGGGTGTTCCGGGCAGGAATGAAGTTACTGCTGCTATCATTACCGCTGCGAGCATAAATAACAGGAGATTCTTAGGTTTTACTACCACCTGGAGCATGCAATATCCTGTTAACAATATCAGCAACAGTATTATGGGAAAACTCCAGAAATTATATAATTCTTCCGGGATCAAGACGATTTCGCCAAATATCTTTTCAGAGATAAGCGAATGGAGGATGCCCCAGAATGGTATGAATGCCAGTAAACATAACAGTAGAATGGTTGCATGGAATGAACTTCGCAATGAACTTAGCGACTCTCGCCTCTGTTTTTGAATACACCCCTCATAACCTGATCGCGATCTCTTCAAGATCAAAAATAATATTGCGATCATTGCCAGGAACAAAACCACAAGCAAGATCGACCACACATCGCTCCCCAGGAAGTTATGTTCCGAGCCGCGCACTCCTTTTCGCGCAAAGAACATTACGAAGATGTTGAGAATAAATACAGATGCGGCTAACAGTGGGGCAGTTGTTTTATACTCATTTTCGTTTCGTCTGTGCCTTACGATTGCATGCAGGGCTGCGGTCAGTATAAGCCAGACTGCGAGGGTGCCAGATTGGATAGAATCCCATTTCCAGTAGCCATTCCACTCAAGAGTCTCATATGCCCATAATCCCCCGGTCGCCATCCCAAGTGATAACATGAGCCAGGATGATCTTCCCCATGACCTTGCCGTGCCAACCCACTCTTTTTCTCCTGAGTACAGATAGGTTGCTGAGGCTGCAAACATGATGATGCTTGAAGCATATGCCATAATTAACAGCGGCGGATGGACTATAAACCACGGGCTGATAAACTTGGGGCTTAAACCGTGCCCGGATGACATATCAGCATTAAATACTTCCAGGGTTGGTTCAAAAGGCGAATCGAAAAGAGTGATTATCAGCAATAAGATTTCAATTACCAGGGTTATAAATAATGTTCTTTGAGCGAATCCATTATCTCCCTTGTTTTTTAAATGGAATATTAAAATACACAACATGGTCGCCCATGCCAGTAATAAAAACATTCCCTCTTTTCCAGCCCACATTGCGGCTATTTTATATAATGGAGAAATTTCTCCACCATACACATATACATAATTTATAAGGAGTTCTGATGATAGGAAGTAGTAAACCAGCAGCAAAACTGAAAGTGAAATAGAGAAAAACGCCCACCGAAGCATCCATGAAAAATAATTTTCATGTTTTCGAAGCAGCATTGAAGCTGATAGCGCAAAAAATGATACCAATAAAAGCGTATTTCCAATATTCATAACTATTTAAGTTTTCTAAATATGTAAATCAACATCAATACTCCAATAATAAGAAATACAAGCTCCATATGTTCGAATAAAAACCAGGGTCTCTCCTTTTTATATATAAGAAGCGGCGCAGGTTTCACATCTCCCCACCTGCCTTTTGAATCCTGCGCATGTATTGAAATTATACGTGTGCCCTCTTTCAGGTCTGAGGTATCTATATCCGCATAAGCCTCCCTCACCTGCCCTCCTGCCAGTTCTTTGCCCAGGGTCATATTCCTGCCCTTTCCTCCTTCTTCCACCATGTCAATAAAATACTCAACATTTGTAATGTTCGCCTCCCAGCCTGAGACGGCAAGGACGCTTAAGGAGATATTCTCGCCTGCATAGTTTTTCCGGGGCAGCATGATTATATCCTTTATATACGGCGCTGTATTTGATCTCTGGAGCACATGCAGGGCGATCGGCGTATCGCCGCCGTGGCAGAGCGTACAGTTCTGTGCCGCCCTGTGCAGGGGTTCGGTCAGATTTGTGGCATTAAACGGCGGCTGGCTGCCATATCTTACGTGACAATCAGAGCATTTGTTAACCCTGCTGCCGTTAGTCCAGTTAAACCAGCCGGGTGATTGTATCGCTCCTGCAGGGAACTCGCTGTAGTGGAATCTTTCATTTCCGGTGGCGTTATGGCACGATTCGCATGACAGAGTTCTTGTATCGTTTGGTTTTACTTCAGGTTTTAAAAAGTATTTATCACGTTCTGTCAGATTGTGGAACTGATCCCTGATCTCATTGTGGCATACGCCGCATGTGAGGGTCTTGTTGATATTTTCTACAAAAAGTGAGCTATAGTGGGATGCATCATAACCTGAGTGACAGGTAGTGCATGTAACGTTCTGAAGTGTTTGTTTAATATGGGTATTATGGCAATCCGTACACCTGGCACTGCTGCTGTCAGTTATCCTGCCCACAGGTCTTTCCCAGGCGAGGGAAGGCTTATGGAACCTGCTTATCTTCGCTGAATCATGGCAGGTCTCGCAGTTTATTTTCATTCCAATAGCGGTATGCTCGGTCTGGTTTCCGTGGACGATCCGTGGGATCTGAATGGCTGGCTTAAATGGAAAAACGCCTTCGAGGCTGTGGCATTCAGAGCAGTAGGTCTGTGAAGAATTTCCCTGTGAGAGATTCTGATACAGGATATTTTTAGTAAGAGATTTGTTGTGCAAAGAAAAGTTAGCAGTAGCAATGGCGACAGTATTGGCAGATTCATGGCATTTTTCACAGGTATAACTGGAATTCACCCTGGTAGTGTTTGCCCGTCCCTCAGTCGCGCCTGGATAATGGGTGCGGATCGCATCTCTTGCCCCGTATTTTTTCACAGCATCTGCTGAAGTATGGCATAAGCTGCATGTTTTTTCAGCAGGAACCGTTAGATTTGCATCATGAAGCGTCCTGACAGCACCTGAGGCATGGCAATCTGCACATGACCCTTTTTTCTCATGGGAATAAACCCGGGATGCATTGCCCCAAAGCGTAGAATTAACAGAATCACCATGGCACGACAGACAATCAGTTGAGTTGTATATTACCTTTCCACCATAATGAGAGACCTCAGCCCTCGTTTTATTCACTCCTTTTTCAACAACAGCATTACCGTGACAGCTCTCACAGCTTGTCCTGATTGTCAGGTTTCTTCCCGCCTTAGTATGACCGCTTATGAGAGGAGCATTGTAAGCAGACCCGAACGAATGGCATGAAGCGCATGACCTCGGCGATCTGTATTCTTCAGGATGACCTGATGGCTTGCTGCCGTTGCCGTGGCATGACCAGCATGCTTTATTAATGGGATCAACAGCCACATCGCCTTCAGTTCTATTATTGAGTTTTGCATGAACACTCTTTCTGAAAGCTTCAACATCGATCTGTTTCGGAGCAACTCCTCCGGGGCGGTGGCAACTTGCACAATCAGGAGAAAAAGTTCCATTCATCAAGCCCGGTTCATGAAACGTTCCCGGAACACCACCAACAAGAACATCCTGACCTTTAGTTAAATCAGAACCAGTGTAGTTGCTAATAGTCTCATTGTACCCGATGATAACAGTCTCGTTTGAGATATGGCGCACATCTTCGATGACTATAACTACATCAGTTGCAGAACTATTCGCAGCTGATGAAATATTAATAATATGGATCAAAATGGTGATCAGGAGCAGATATTTTCGTGCGGTTCTCATCCCGGGCTCATCCTTTTATGAATATGTTCGCAACTTTCAGGCGCAGCATCGTGATATCTTCACCATTCAATGTGGTGTTGTATGTGAAGTATTCCCCCTCACTTACAAATTCCTCTTTGATTTTTATTTTGTCCTTTGTAAGAACTAACCATACATATTTGCGATCAGGACTGAAATCGTTTATATTGAGCTCATAGCCGCTTCCGAGGTTCCAGGAGTTATTTGAGTAAAGTGTTTTTTTGTCAGAAGCATCAAAATCAATGTCTATCGGATTTAGTGTTACGTTCGGTTCATCTTTTTCGAGTACAAAATACTTCTGCCCGTCTGGCTTGTCTGATCTGTATTCTTTAACATGGCAGGCATAGCATTGTACGCTTGTTGTTTCAGTATGCACATGCGTTGGCACATACCCGTTGAATGTTATCAGGCTCACCATACCACCATAGAAAATTTCAGGTATCTGCAGATCGATAATGGTTTTATTTTCCCCTCCCTGCACTAATTTAGTTTCATATTTGAAGCCGCCCCCTTCTGGAACAAGCTCGTCTTTTATTAATAGTCCATTATAATATAATTTTATCCATACGGATTTTCCTTCTTTATCTATATCAGCGATACCTATACTGTATTTTTCGTTAATTCGCCAGATTTCGTCTGAAACAAGCTTCTTTTCTATGTTTGAGAGGCGTATTGTTTCCCCTGGGTCAGGTGGATTTCCCCATTTTTTGCTTATTTCCCTGTTCTGGTGGCAGCTTATACAATCCCTGGTATCTACTGTCGGATATTTTGCGTAATGAGATACAGTGGAATTTGTGTTTTTACCTGAAGCAAGGATATCATTAATATGGCAGGCGGTGCAGGCTGGCGTCCTTATCTGGCTGCTGCCGGGACGATGTGAAGATATGTGTCCTTTATTCCCGGTCAGGTTAAGCACACCGTCGATATGGCAAGTTGAACAGGTGTTTGGCGGCTTCGCAATATACGGATGTTCCTGCGGTGTCGATATCATATTTGAATGACATGACCAGCAGGCTCGATTCAGGTCAGACCTGCCACCGTTTATGTTTGCATGTATGCTCTGGTTGATAGTTGACTCGCGTACTTTATTTGATGCAAAGCCACTCGTTCCATGGCACTGAATGCAATTTGATAAACTATAACCCTGCATTTTCACGAGAGTGGAATTATGGAGCCTGCCTGTGCCGTGGCACGATGAACAGCCAAGACCGCCATTGTGGGTTATGTTCGTCCTTGAGGTCTTATTGAAAACATCTGAGAATTCTGAAACCGGATTCTGGTGGCAGTATGAGCAATTGGTGCCTGTTCTATTTGAATCCAGCATATCTGGTCTCTTTTTGCCGTAGTGAGAAATTGTTGAATTCACTGTCCTGCCATTGAGATTTATCATCTGCGATTTGCCGTGGCATATCTGGCATGTTACATTTACGGTGATATTGGAAGCATGAATGGTATGCTCAGTTGTTAATGGAGATTTGAATCTTTCAGAACTGTTCACATGGCAGGAAGTACATGTGAGCGCAGGCTTGTGCATCGGGTGTTTTTTTGGTGGTGTTGTTGAGTTGGCATGACATGCCCAGCATGCACGATTGAGGTTTGAGCTTGCATTATTGAGATTTGTATGGATGCTCTGGTTCATGATATTCCGGTTTATTTTTGGAGCTATCCCTTTCATCATTCCTTCACCCAATGCCGTACCCTTGGTTCCGTGGCATCTCAGACAGTTTGATATTATCCCCATACCCATGCCGCCCATTACTGAAAGGGATGAAATTGCAAAGGGAGATAATGAACCTGCGAACGAACGCAATGTATTTTTTGTTGCATCAACCTCAGTGGGCAGAGTTATCCAGGTTGAATTAGTATAATGAATGATTGAGAGGTCGCTCTCGTTTACTTCTGCGAATTCTGCGTCATTATAAGTCACTTTAATATTTACCCCACTGTAAGAAAAGTTCCTGGCTGATATACTGAAAAATTTAACAGGGCTTCCGGGCGGTGAAGAATCAGGCATGTCGTTACTGTTCAACTCAAGAGTAAACTCCGTTTTTTCTCTTCCAATAAAAGAAGCTGATATGGTTTCGTCCCCCATTTCTTCGCATTCATGCGATTTCACGGTCTGAACAGTATCATTATGGATATGTTCTGAGGTATTTTCAGAATGGGAACTGATTGCAAATAAAGACAGGGATCTGGCAGATGCATTCAATATGTTTTCTTCCTCATTTACATCCGTAGGCAACTTCACCCATGTGGAATTTTCATAAATGAAAAGACTGAGGTTTCTCTCATTGATCCCATTTAGATCCATTTCACAGTAGGCAGCACTGATGGAAATGGATTCAAAAGATATGTTCTGAGCGCCTAACCTGAAAAATCTGACATGCAAGCCATGCGGATGAACATTTACTGGATTATTTTTCTCGAAGTCCTCAAGAGTCACTGTTGCATTCCCGGTACCGTTCTGGATGATTGCGGCTGTCAGGGTCAGGTTCGCATGAGCGTGTTCCGTTGAATTTGAAGAGTTATTCAGGGAGGAGTTATTAGTTAAAGATGAATTAAAATCGTAAGAAGAATTGTCCATTGCATATACCAGAGATGGAAAAATCAGGAGGGCTAGCACTACAGTGCCTGCGATCAATATGACCGGATGGCTCAAGAAACCTCCTGATAATACTTTGTCAATATCAAAAGCATCTGGCTTCATACTATCATCCCAGAACCTGCTTTATCTTCTCTGATGCTTTCGCCATCTCGTTCAGAATTAATCCAGTGCCAGCATATGGTCCGGTTATAACCATAAGCAGAGCTTTTGGTCCTGCCCCTGTTCCCATGACTTTCCCATGTTTTGATTCCACGATAACTGTGTCAGGAATACTCTTTCCGAACATTGTTGCCATGGTTTCCGCTACACCTATCAGTGTAGCCGACATGGCTGCAAATTTTTCTGCATGCTGTTTCCGGTCTATTGTTGAATACAAAAGTAACCCATCTCTTCCTGCTACTGCTAATGTTTCAATGCCGCCGGCATTTTTTAACTCATTTATTATCTTTTTAAGATTTTCTTCTACTGTCATATTTATCTTTAACATTTTTCAAATTATGAGTATTAGCTTAATGACTTTATTTCATTAGTATAGTGCTTATCTTTTAATCGGTTTTTGCTTTAAAAACTAAACAACATCTACCGATTTTTTACTTAAGAACAAACAAAATAGACAAATTTCTTTCAGATAAAAAATGAAAAGTCTGGATATTTAATGGTTCTTTCTTCATCTTCCCATTGGTGGAATTTTCATTGGAAACCCGCCTCTTGTACCGTTTTCTTCAATATATCTGCCGACTTTTTGTTCACCTGTGATATTGATTTCTGTATCATTACTTTCTCTCATTCCTCTCCTAAAAATAGCTGGCTCATTTTGGAACATGCGAATAAATCTCCGGTCAGTCCTTGATTCAAACTTTTCTTCAAGAAGCCTTTCCAGGACGAACTGATGCTTTATAATCCTCCTCTGTGCACCGAAAAGTCCTGAAACATTTCCTGTGGTTTTCGAAACTGAATCATCAACAGCTTTGATTTTTTCCCTGTACCCTTCAATCGCGATATTGGCGTAGTCCCCATTATTTCTTCTCAATTCGGCTTTTGCCTCAGCCAGCCGCGATCTTGCATGTTCTAATTGTATTTCGATCTTTTCGCTCTCATTAAACGTGAAGATCTCACCAAAGTTCTCAAATGCAATTTTTAACCCGTAGAAAGCGCTGCCCGGGCCTATTGAACCTTCATAAGGCGCTATGTCTTCAAAAGTTTCTTCAGTTGTATCACCGGTCAGGTCATTCGGGTATGCCGTGCCAATATTTATTGTAAGGGCAAGGGCTAACAGGATTGTTCCTGAAATCATTATATGCTTCATTATTTTTTTCATATTCTCACTTCTGATTCTGGCATTTTGCCGTTAAATTAAATTATTATAGTTTTAGCAGGCGCTCATTCTTTAACCGGTTTTTGCTTTAAGAAATTAAATCGCCAATATCTTTTTTGTTTTTTTATGAAAAAAAATGAGGATTATTTTAGATAATAAAAAACGGCAGTGGATTCCTATACAAATTAAAAGACATGAAATAACAAAGTTTTATTTTGTGAAGCATAAACCACATTAAATATTAAAACACTGCTGTCTTTTGAAATTTCAAATGAAAGACACATCGTTTATCGCAATTATCAAGGATTGGGTTTTAGCGCACAGGCTACAGTGTACAATTGCTCTCATAGTTCTGATCTCAGTAATATTTGTAGCATCGGAAAAGGCGATTGAGGTAACCGAGAATCCTGCATTCTGCGGAAAGAACTGCCATATTATGAGACCATTTTATGATTCATGGCGGACATCGTCTCATAACGACGTTGCATGCGTTAAATGCCACTATGAACCGGGTGTGATTGGCGAGATAAAAGGCAAGATGAACGGGCTTAAACAATTCTACAATTATGAGACCAGGACTGAAGATTATTCAGGGCAGCTTTATGCAAGAGTGCTTGATAAAAACTGTCTTGCCTGTCATGAAAAACGTATCTATTCCTCAAATACGAGCTACCTGGGTGTGAATTTCACCCACAGGGACCATTTACTCCAGCCAAAGAGAGGTATCGGGTTGACATGCACAAGCTGCCATTCCATGCTTGTGATAGGGATGAAAGAACACCAGCGGGTTACAGAACCATCGTGTGGTCAGTGCCATCAAGGCCTTGCCCAGATGAAAAAAGATACGGGGCATATAGTGGTGACCACCTCAACATGCTTTACCTGTCATTTCAGGAATGTGCCGAGTAACACTTCTATTTCGGGATGCCCGTCATGCCATAGCTCGCCAGAAGAAAAAACATTCAGGAATTATACGAACTTTAATCATACGAGCCATGTCAGCCGCGGTGCCGGATGCACGACCTGCCATACGAATATATCAACAGGTGCAAATGATATTGTTCCGAAGGATAAATGTTATTCATGCCATAACATAAAAGGGAGGGTAGAAAAATATGATGATTTCGGTTTAGTTCATAAAACCCATGTTACAAATAATAAGATCGCCTGTTATAACTGTCACTCTAACGTGAAGCACAGCCCGGCAGTGAAAGAGAATGTATGCGCCACCTGTCACAGCAAGGAGAAAGAGCACCCTGGCGACTGGTTGAACACGCATAAAAAAGAGGTTTTAATAGGCAGAGACTGCAGCAGTTGTCATCAACCGAAGTTCTGCGCTGACTGTCATGCCGCAGGAGTTGCAAGTAATAAAAACCCAAAAAAGTCTGATTAAAAACAATGAATCTAAAATGAGCTCTCAAATAACGTACCTCTGCGCCACCATTCCGCGCGCCCATGCTCCCCATGCGCAGCGCATCCCCCGGCGGCGTGGCGCCGGACAGCCTGAATTATTTTTGTGGGTCAGTATTTAAAAAGCAATCTTTTAATCCCTCCTCAACCAATTAAAACCACAGGGAGATACAACTAACATGCCAATCAGATTCGACCGTTTCACGATCAAAGCCCAGGAAGCATTCCAGGAAGCGCAGAGCATAGCACTTGACAGGAACCAGCAGCAGATCGAAGTAGAACACCTCCTTCTCGCCCTCATCAACCAGAAGGAAGGTCTAACGCTCCAGCTTCTCCAGAAGCTCGGTGCAAACATAGCAGGAATAACATCAGCAATTGAAGAGGAAATCGAAAAACTCCCGCGCGTGGAAGGGGCGGGCGCAGGTCAGGTTTACGTCTCCACAAGGCTGAACAATGTCGTGGATGCTGCATTTAACGAGATGAAGAACCTGCGCGATGAATATCTCAGCAGCGAACATCTGCTGCTTGCCATCGCTGATGAGAAAAACGGCATCTCGGCGCGCATCCTGAAAGGTAATGGCGCGTCAAAGGATGCTCTCATGAAAACCCTCAAGGAAGTGAGAGGCTCATCCCGCGTAACAGACCAGAACCCGGAAGAAAAATACGAGGCTCTCAAAAAATACGGCCGCGACCTCACAGAACTCGCCTCACGTGGAAAGCTTGATCCCGTAATAGGCAGGGACAACGAGATACGCAGGGTGCTCCAGGTGCTCTCGCGGCGCACAAAGAACAATCCTGTGCTCATAGGCGAGCCAGGCGTAGGGAAAACAGCCATTGCAGAAGGGCTGGCGCTACGCATATTCGTTGGGGACGTGCCTGAACCCATCAAGGATAAAAGAGTTGTTGCGCTTGACATGGGCGCGCTCGTGGCTGGCACCAAGTTCAGGGGCGAGTTCGAGGAGCGGCTCAAGGCTGTCATAAAAGAAGTACAGGATTCGGAAGGCAAAGTAATCCTCTTCATTGATGAACTTCATACCGTTGTTGGCGCAGGGGCTGCAGAAGGTGCAATCGATGCCTCCAATCTCCTGAAGCCTGCTCTTGCCCGCGGAGACCTGCGCTGCGTGGGCGCAACAACGCTGAACGAATACCGCAAATATATCGAAAAGGACGCGGCGCTTGAGAGAAGGTTCCAGCCCGTGCTTGTAGGAGAGCCGACTGTGGATGAGACCATATCCATCCTGCGCGGTCTCAAGGAAAAATACGAGGTGCATCACGGCGTGCGGATACAGGACGCGGCGATAATTGCTGCAGCCGTGCTATCTCACCGCTATATTACAGACCGCTTCCTTCCCGACAAAGCCATAGACCTGATGGACGAAGCAGCCTCAAAGCTCAGGATAGAGATCGATAGCATGCCGTCTGAGCTTGATGATATCGAGAGGAAGATAAGGCAGCTTGAGATCGAAAAGCAGGCTGTGAAAAAGGAAAAAGACGAATACTCCAAAGAACGCCTTGAAAAAATAGATAAGGAACTCTCTGACCTGAAAGAGAAAAGCAGCTCGATGAAAGCGCACTGGCAGCTTGAAAAGGATGCTATCCAGAAAATAAGGAAAATAAAAGGAGATATTGAGAAGACGCGGATGGACTCAGAAAAAGCGGAACTTGAGGGAGCGCTTGAGAAAGCCTCAGAACTCAGGTATGGCGTATTGATAAATCTGCAAAAACAGCTTGATGAGGAAAACAAGAAACTCATCGAACTCCAGAAAGACCAGAAGATGCTCAAGGAGGAAGTGGACGAAGAGGATATCGCTGAGGTGGTGTCAAGATGGACACACGTCCCTGTCAGCAGGATGCTGGAAGGTGAGATGCAAAAACTTGTGCACATGGAAGAGCGGATTAAACAGCGCGTGGTAGGTCAGGATGAAGCCGTGGTTGCAGTCGCGAACGCGGTCAGGCGCGCTCGCGCCGGGATATCAGACCCCAAGCGACCAATCGGTTCGTTCATGTTCCTCGGTCCAACAGGAGTGGGAAAAACAGAACTGGGACGCGCACTTGCAGAATTCCTGTTCGACGATGAGGCGGCAATGATACGGCTTGACATGAGCGAGTATATGGAAAAGCACACTGTTGCAAGGCTCATTGGAGCGCCGCCGGGATATGTTGGATATGAGGAGGGGGGTCAGCTCACAGAGGCTGTGAGGCGGCGCCCGTATGCGGTCATACTGTTCGATGAGATCGAGAAAGCCCATCCTGATATTTTTAACCTGCTGCTCCAGATACTCGACGACGGCAGGCTCACTGACGGTCACGGGCGCACTGTGGATTTCAAGAATACCGTGATAATAATGACTTCCAACATCGGGAGCCAGTGGATATTCGAGCTTGGTGATAAAGAAGGGGAGATGAAAGAGAAGGTGATGCAGTTTGTACACCAGCAGTTCAAACCCGAATTTCTGAACAGGCTTGATGAAATAATAATATTCCACTCACTCAAGCTCCCGGAGATAGTGAAGATCGTAGATATCCAGTTCGGGATACTTGGCAAGAGGCTTTCAGAAAAGAAGATAAACATATCACTCACACAGAAAGCCAGGGATTTCGTTGCAAAAGCGGGCTATGACCCACAGTTCGGGGCGCGACCGATCAAGCGTACGATACAGCACAGGATACTTGATCCGATTGCGATGAAAATATTGAATAAGGAATTCACTGAAGGAGATACTGTTGAAGTGGATGTTAAAAAGGATGAGATCGCATTCAGGAAAAAGACAGGGTGAGCCAACCGATTATCCTTTTTGCCTGAACTTCAAAGCTGCATCCTTTAACGCCTCGATCCCGGGCAGTTTTTCACCTGCAAGGAAATCGATACAGGCTCCACCGCCCGTGCTCACATGGGAGAACTTGTTTGAAACTCCAAGCTGTTCTGCGGCTGCTGCGATATGCCCTCCGCCAACAATTGAAAAACCTGATTTAATCCCTGCTTTTATTAGTTCGTTGGTGCCAAGTGCAAAGGTCTCATTTTCAAAAACGCCTGCAGGTCCGTTCATTACAACCGTCTTTGCACTGCTTATCTCGCGGGAGAAGTTCACCATTGTTTCGATACCGATATCATGGATAGGAAGCTCAGTGTTCAGGTTTTTGACCTTTTCTTCCTCGCGCTCGTCGTTCTTATTGAGTGCAACATCAACAGGTAATCCGATGTTTTTCTTGAAGCGTTTAAGGAGGTCGCGGGCAATATCTATTTGATCCAGATATCCCTGCTTTTCAATAAAGTTCAAATTGACCTTTCCAATATTTGCGCCAGATGCTGCAAGAAAGACGTTCGCGACAACTCCTGTGACAAGCACCCTGTCAGCGCAGCCTCTCTCGAGTATGTTTTTTGTGACCTTGATGGAATCATCCACTTTCGCGCCGCCAAGAACATACACGCACGGACGCTCGCTACAGGATAATCCACGTGAAAGAGAATCGATCTCTTTTTCCATCACCCTTCCTGCGATGCTTGGAAGAACATCAGTAAAACCTGTCACAGACAGATGAGACCTGTGGGATACTGAGAACGCATCATTCATGAATACATCGCATAAAGGTGCAAGGCGCCTGACCATATGCGTCCGGGTATGCTCTTTCGAAGTGCTCTCAAGCGATTCCTCTGAATAGAAGCGGGTGTTCTCAAGCATGATGATGTCCCCATTGTTCATTTTTTTGATCGAATCAACAGCATGAGAGCCGAAGATATCATCAACATATTCCACGTTCCTGCGCATCAGTTTTGATAACTGCTTGGTGTGCGGCTCCATTGTAGTGAAATCACTTTTTCCAGGACGGCTCTGGTGGGACAGGATAACGACTTTAGAATCATCAAGTTCCTTTAAAGTCGTGAGATGGCTTCTGAACCTGCTGTCGTCAAGGATTATTCCCTTTGGGTCCATTGGAGAGTTCAGGTCAAGCCTGCACAGGATGGTCTTTCCTTTAATGCTTATGTCATCGATTGTGAGATAATCCCGCATCATATAAAGGTGGTTTAATCTCAGTAGAAGGCTATAAACATAGCGATTCATATAAGAAAATATTTTATACTCAGACAGATATTTTATTAGAATTAGAGGTGTTAATTATGGATCAAAAGAAAAACACGGCATTGGGAATAGATGAAAATATTGAAGGACTTCTATGTTATGTTCTGGTATTTATTACAGGAATAGTTTTCCTGGTACTTGAAAAAGAGAATAAGTTCGTGAGATTCCATGCGATGCAATCGATTGTGACATTCCTGCCGCTATTCATCATCGCTATTGTTATAGGCTGGATACCAGTCCTGGGATCGATGATAGCGATGCTTATAGGACTTCTGGAATTGGTTCTCTGGTTACTTTTGATGTTCAAAGCGTATAA
>JAQUNZ010000052.1 GCA_028717345.1 Candidatus Methanoperedens sp. | reverse complement strand
CTGTGCAAAAAGCAGCCATGAACAGCCCATAAAGTTTCCTATGCTGATTCGGAGCCCGGCAGACAAAAAAGTTTATAAGGTTTCCCATCCATACTACTGGATGCATAAAGACGGGCGGCTCACCAATTATAATATCTGACAAAATGGCGAGGAACAGTACTTGGAGCCAGAAATCCGGTACTATCATATAGTGGGCTCCATCGCAAGTACCCACACATCCTTTATTTTCTTATTTTTCATTAATCCGGCAAGAACTTTTTCCGCTATTTTTTGTTCATGGATGAGCCTGCAACCGATGCAGCTCCACACTGTGCCGCCAGTGGATTTCGGTATTAGCTTCCCACCTGTCCTCGTATCTTCGCACGGGTAGAACGGGCAGAAGCAGAAAGTGCAGTCCTGCCCTTCAAAGTGGCATGGATAATATTCGCAATCCACTCTGCTCCGTGCAGCCACGCCTTTTTCAAGCGCCTGTCCTATTTCTTTTTCTGCAAGCTTTTTACCCCATTCAGATATCACATTGGATAGCGCCTTTATCAACTTCCTGTTCTCATGCCTCTTCCTGACAGCGACACGGATATGATCCACAAGACCAAATGAAGCGCAGTCCCGGATAATGATTCCCTGCTTGAGCATCATTCCTGTAAGTTCAGCTGAACCGATAAAGAAATCCCGGATATCCACAAGAATGAAATTCGTATCGCTCGGGATAGGTTTGAGACCCCGTATCGCGCCAAGGCTTGAAGAAAGCCACAGCCGCTCTTTCTTGATCAAATCAAGCGACCGTTTGATGTAACCCTTATGACCTTTTAGAAGATGTTCCCCTACATAAAGAGCCGCGCAGTTGAGACTCCATGGGATGCGGATGTTGTTCAAAATGCTGGCAAATTCACTTGATGTCACGGCAAAGCCGATGCGCAGACCTGGAACAGCATATATCTTTGTGAGTGAGCGCAAAACGACAACGAAATCATTTGATGCTGCGAATTCAGCTATGCTCTCTTTTGGATCTGAAAGTTCGATGAAGGCTTCATCCACGAAAAGAAAAGCCTCTGAATCTTTGCACTTTTGCGCAAGCTTCAGGACTTCGTCCTTTCTTATGAGCGAGCCTGTCGGATTATTGGGGTTGCACAGAAAAACAGCTTTGCATCCATCGGGTCTGATATTTGTAATGTCGCTGTAATTCACTGATTCGATCTTTGCCCCGAACAACCTGCACTGGAATTCATATTCGCTGAATGTAGGGAAGGGAATAATGATCCTGTCGCCGGGTTCAATTACTGCTTCTGCGAACAGGCGGATAAGTTCAGAGGAGCCGTTCCCCGGAACAATGTTCTCAGGCTTGACATGAAGGTATCCTGCCGCCGCATTCTTAAAACCGGGATACCTGTTATCAGGATAATTGCCGATGTTCTTAAGAGCCGCTGCCAGGGGTTTTGTCAATTCCGGCGGTCCAGGAGGGTTCAGGTTCACGCTGAAATCAATAAGCTCAGCCGGGCTAATTCCTGATTCCTCAGCGCTCTGGGCTACTCTTGCTCCGTGGACGCATGGGGAGAGTTCAAATACCTGTTTTCTTATACGATCGATTAAAGGCACATGCCCTTTTTTGTTAGAAGGTATTATTAAAGTGGTGGGAAAAAACGGAACTTTTGAATTCGTGGTGGTAGGTATGCCAATGTGCAACACTCTCTATAGATTGACAATAGAAAAAAAGTTCATTTAACTCTTTGGTTATTTTTTGGTCTAATGCTTCCAAATTCATCAAAGCTTAATGATTTAAAGATTTAAAGGATGATATTTGTAAAGGTCAGATGTTATATTGAATTATATAGCTGCTAAGTTTGGGATGACATGGCTGTCTTATAAATTTCATAAAGTGACTTTAAATTACTAAAAATCTCATCTGATAATTTATCCTGCCAGTTAATTACAGAATTTTTATCTATTTCTTTTTGAATCCATATTCCCTGAGAGTCGATATTTTTTATAGCCATATCAATATCGATAGCTCTTTTTATTTCGAAATTTTGATCAGTTAATGATATCAGGATTTGTTTATTGCTTTCCAGTCCATTTTTTAAATTATTACAATGCCGTTCCCAAATTCTTTGTTCAGTTATTTTTACCCTTGATTTATCAATTAACTGAAAATAGACAGCAAGCCCTTTTGTATTGACTTCGACATTTAGTTGAGGATACGGTAGATAAGCACGGTCTTTTCTTTGGGTAAAGGATAGCCATAAACTATCAATCGGATGTTCTCCATAGGGATATCCTCCGCCGATATTTGACTTAAAGTCTATTCCTAATCCATTTATTAATCTTAAATGAAGTGGTTCTTTTAAATGCTTAAGTTTAGTGCGAACTTTTTCGATATTCCTATCAGTCCATGTATACTCTCCATTTAAAAATTCAAAATCTGTCTTTTCAAATCTATAGTTCCTGTCATTTAGAATCGTTTCCTTGTTTGTATTTTTCAATATTACCACCTTTTAATATGTTTATGGTTTTATTGTGAATAAATTTTCCGCTGGATTAAATCATGTGATATGCATTTTATTCAACTATATACAAGTTTATAACGGTCTATATTTTCTGGTAGCTTTAACTGGATGTATAGGAACGGAGAGAGTAATACATAATGACGAAGACCAATCCATAAAAAGGTTATACGGGGACATTGTTGAGTTGTTTCTACTATTAATAATAAACAAGCCCGGCAAAAATATACGGGGTTTGGATGACTGTGGAAGGATTAAACTAATGCTCATATAGGCAATGATGACTCATACCCCTCCTTAAAAGCTGAAATTATGCGCCTTTCATTAGTATGATAATATGAGATGAATTGGAACTATTTAAGTAGTATTAGTCAAATTTTATTTCGTATGAAGTTATTCGTATCTAAACTTTCTATTGAAAACAGTGGAAATCCGAAAGGAAAAAAAATCTATATAAGACCGTGTGAATTTTATAAAAAATATGATGAAGAAGATGACAAAAAAGATGAGAACATGGACATAATAGAAGAGCCTGAGGATGATGACGATGATTTGAAGCCACTAAATATGAAGATTTTAGTAAAGGAATTTCGAGATGGAAGACTGCGACAGGGGTGGGGAAATAAAAACGGTGTGTATAGCACGGATTTACGGGATGGGGTAGGGTCTAAGCGTGATAAAAATGGCAGAATCCAACCCACAAAGAAATGGGTTTGTGATTTTATGAATTTATATGATGCGTCTCAAGAAGAAGCAATAGGAAGATTCAGGATAATTTCCAAACTAATTGAAATGAAAGAAGAAGATATTATTTTCGTTCCTAATGTACGTTCAGTTGATAAATTTAGTGTAGCGACTGTTGATGAGAAAGGTTATGAATTTTCTCAAATTAAAGGATATTATGGATTTGGACATATAATTCATGTAAAGGATGTCAAAGAATATGATTATGGAGAAGACACTCTTCCTAAAATAATATGGTCATTTCCTCCAGCAGTTGTAAGAATTAGAAAGGATGAAAAATTCAAAAGGTTTTTACAAAACACCTATTTCAAATGATAAATTGAATTATGAAAAATAATAATGTTTTTACTATCTCTCCTTCTTGACGGTCAATTTTGTATATGAGCCAAGATGGGAGCGCCCCCGCTTCACAGTGCGCCTCGAAGCGTGGGGAGGGTTGGGCGACCCTGCGCAGCGTCGCGGTTTTGCTATGGGGTCGTTGCGACCGCGCCTCAAACCAGTTCTTATCTACCCACACTCATTTCATATAACACCCCGGCAATATGTTCAATAAATTCCCTGTTCTCAAGCCCCTTAATCCACCTCTCTGGAAAAGCGCCTATCCCATGCCGCGCCCCGCACAATGCGCCCGTGATGCAGGCTATGGAATCCGTATCATCGCCTGCATTTACCGCCTCGATTATCGCTTTTTCCGGCTCATCAAAGTATCGTGAAAAACAGTAGAATGCAGAAGGGACGGTCTCATCTGCCAGATACGAAGTTCCAAGCCGGGCAAACATCTCGTCCGGCTCTTCATCCCGCATCTCGAAGGAGATAACTATCTTATCCCCAAAACCTTCATCATACTTTGATGCCCTTGCACTGCTCTCTTTGATAATTTCTGGAAGCTCCATCCCGTCAATCGCGCATCTTACACCCACAGCCACCGCCACCGCACCTGCGATCGCGCCGCTGCTGTTATGTGTAGGAATGGACGACAGCGCCGCTTTTTCTTCGACTTCATCAAGGTCGCTATAAAACAACCCCAGGGGCGCAGCCCTCATTGATGAGCCGCATGATGGTATGCTGCTTCCCGAATTTTTCCAGCTTATTCCAGAATTCAATCGTGCAACGGCAGCAGAACTTGAAGGTCCGACAAGGGCTTTTCTTGCCGGGTCAGACAGCGCATCCGCGCCCCACTGTGCCATTCTTTCTGCAAAGTCGCCTGCATTGAACCCATTGCATTTTATCAAAGACCGGGCAAGGAGTATCATCTGTTCCGTGTCATCAGTGTATTGCCCTGCGCGAAGTTTTTCTCCAGGGCATCCATTGGGGGCTTTGCCATAATCTTTAACATAACCATTGCTCAGAATGTCTTTCCTGCTCAGACCTTCGTTCTGCTTGCCAATGGCATCACCTATAGCTGCTCCCAGCATGCAGCCTGTGTATTTACCCCTCAGTTTTCCGTTATGTGCCATTAAAAAAAATGGGTTAATAACCCATTTATAGCATATCTAGATCATATCCTTGAGATGGAACTTGAACGGACCCAGCGTGCCGCCGTAGTTCCCTGCTGTTATCTTCTTAACTCCAGGAACGGTCACAGCCGCATGGATACCGGCTTTCATTGACCTGCTGATATCCTCGACGCTCAGCCCATTGATCACTATCTCAAAAATAGCTTTAACGTCCGCAGGCACTAACGTATCCTTGATCTTTGCCTTTATGGAAGGACTGAATTTCTCATTGGTGGTGGCTTTCATGAACTTGGAGTAGTTTATCGAACCCACCTTGGAGCCGCTTGCAACGATGCCGCCAGGGAATGGCGTAATTGTCCCGTCCAGAAGAGCTATCGCATCAACGGCATTCTCAGCCGCTGCAAGAGCTGCCATCTGGTTCTCTGCCATGATAAAGAAGTTCCCGCCTGCGACGGCGTCCTGTGCGCCAATGTTATGCTCTGCAACAAAATCACCCTGCATCATTGGGATCTTATACGCTTTTCGCCCGCCGATATTTGTCTCGGACTCAAATCCATCACCGAAGAACTTGAGCTTGAAGCCTGTATCGAACTGTTTCTCAGCTTTTGGAAGCCCGTTCCACATCGCTGCTGTTGGCGCTGTCAGGACGCATTGACCCAGCCGCTTGAGCAGCTGCTCTTCAAGCGCCTTATAGCCGAAGGTGCATATCTGAATATAAGCGCCCGGTCTTCCATCAGGCGTCTCATCACCTGTGACCACTTTCTCGATGCCTGCCTCTGCAGGGCACATAATAACAGAAGTGCCAAACCCGGTTGCCTCCTGCGCTGCGACAAGTGCCCATTTCTTTGTCGCGCCTGTGATCAATACTCTTGCTATCTTTATCGGAAATGCTTCCGCAAATGTATCTTCTATCTGTACTCCATTAAGTTCCATTGTAATCCCTCATATTGATGAACCCTGTATCCAAAACCGGTTCAACAAGCAAAATACGATTTTAGATTATTACTTAATATATGCTTCGAAATGTTTCGATGCTGAAGAAAAAAGAATACGTTTTTTATTTTATTTTATCATTTCGTTGACGGTGCGGAATGCAAGTTCCTGCATCCTTACAGATGTCCTCCCTGGTCCTGAGAACTCGTCGTGTGCCATTATGGTTGCGATCTCTTTACCTAATACGAAGATAGCGTGTTTATGTTCGGCTTTGCTGCGGTGCACATGTATGGGGCTTATCTGAAGATTCTGGTACTGGGAAAATTCTCCTGCTCCATTTTCTTCAAAAAACTTCTTCATCTGCACCATCAGGGTGTGAAGCTGAATCAATTCTTCCTTGTGTATATAACCGCCTCCTAACTATTGCTCAATATTCACTGCCAGTAATAGCAATGTAACCTTTGTCACGGTTATTCAATACTAAAACTGTTTTGCACGGAAATACTATTCCTATGTGCAAGATTTAAAGCTTTCGATTTAATCGTCATGATTCTTCATGACTAATAAGCATTCAGGGTTTAACTATGATAGTCTGGGGCAATATCTTCTTTTCCTCTTTAATGCGGAATGTATAGGTGCCAGGATTTAAAAAAGTATAATTGAACTCTTTATTATTCATAAGCCTCGCACTTCCATTTGCCCATAGTCCCTGATCGCTTATAATAGTAAGAATATCATCATATACAGTATTACTATCCCATTTGACATTATCTCCTACATTTATGCTGAATGTAAAATTTTCATAAACAACATTCTTATATGTGGATTCTATGACCCTGTAGAATGAATAATCATCGATATAAACGATGTAGTTTGACTTCGTTCTTTCAGTTTCAGCGGGCGCGATCGTTGGCGTAGTTGCAACTGCTGTCTCCTTCACGGTCTGCGCAGGAGTGGCTGCTGGAGTTTCTTTTGTTTTCTCCATGCATCCGGATAAAAACGATGATAGTAATATTACTATGAACACTACCTGAATAAATTTAATATGTTTCATACCTCACCTTGTAATTATTGTGGCTATTGATAAATAAATCTATCGATATAATCTATGTACGATTTAAAAGTATGGCTAAATGATTTATCTGAAAACATCATGATAAAAAGATGTGCAAAAAGAGTTCAGAAAACTTGTTACGAAGGATGAGGCAAAGAGGATCATCAACAGGCTCGGTATCCAGCCTGGTTTTTCTGAGGTGAACATCCAGGATGCATCAGGGCATATACTTGCAATGGATGTTTTCTCGCAGGTGGATGTTCCCCCTTTTGACAGGGCTGCCATGGATGGTTTTGCAGTTCGCGCATCTGATACGTTTAAAGCGCGCGAGGATATGCCTGTCGCTTTCAAGCTTGTGGGTACCATACTTCCCGGCGTAAATCCGGATATTCAAATAGAATATGGAGAAGCGGCTGAGATAGCCACCGGCGCCGTAATGCCCGCGGGCGCTGACTCGGTCGTGATGGTGGAATTCACGAGAATGGATAAAGAGCTGCTTGTACTGCGTCCGGTTTCTGTCAATGAAAATGTGATGCATGCAGGTGCAGATATAATGGCTGGCGAGAGGCTGCTGAAAAAGGGAACGGCTCCTGGACCCAGGGAAACAGGACTGCTTGCTGCTGCAGGCAGGCGAACAGTGAAAGTAAATCGGCTTACGGTTGGCATAATCTCTACAGGGAATGAACTTGTTGAACCAGGGGATCAACTCAAGCCAGGGAAGATTTACGACATCAACTCATATTCAATTTCCTCTGCTGTAAAAGAATGCGGTGGAGAACCGATTCACTACGGTATTAAGATGGACGAAAGGAAAGGAATGGAAGAAGCGCTAAAGATTGCGGCAGAACAATGTGATATTATCCTGACATCAGGCAGTACATCTGCAGGGACTGGCGATATGATGTACAGGCTCATAGGCGAGAATGGCAGCCTCCTTGCTCACGGCATAGACATAAAACCAGGTAAACCCGCTATTATCGGTAAGGTATTCGGAAAACCTGTGTTCGGTCTTCCAGGATATCCTGCGTCTGCGCTTACAATTTTTAATGAATTCATAGCTCCTGTTATCAGGAAAGCCTGCGGCAAAAAGAAAGAGCGTTTCAAAATACAGGCTACTCTGGCATCACGTGTGCGTACCGGGGGGCGAAGCCAGCTTGTTCCTGTGGGTATTGTCAGGGGCAGGGCTTACCCGGTTGATAAGGGGTCAGGCGCCATAACCACGTTATCCGAAGCAGACGGTTTTATCGAAATACCGTCAGAGGTTGAGATGATTGAAGAAGGAGAAACTGTTGAAGTAACTTTGTTCGGAGAGATAGAGACCCCTGAACTGCTCTTTGTGGGCAGCCACTGCCTGGGGTTTGATATACTGGCAGATACCGCAGGTCTTAACATACGGGTCATAAATACTGGTTCATCCGGGGGATTAAGCGCTATCAGGAACCACACAGCCGATATCGCAGGGGTACATCTCCTGGCTGATTCAGGAGAGTATAACCTGCCATTCCTTGCAAGTTTCGGTATCAAGGATGCCGTGCTTGTCAAAGGTTACCTGAGAGAGCAGGGTCTGATAGTCAGAAAGGACAGCGGTATTAAAGAATTTAAGGATATTCTCGATGTAAGGATCATCAACAGGAACACAGGTTCGGGAACACGGGTTCTTTCTGACATGAAACTTCGGGAGATAGCCGCGGAAAAAGGAGTTCCATTCGAAGAACTTACTAAAAATATAAAAGGTTATGATACTGAGGCGAAAACGCACAGCGCAGTCTCAGCGGCTGTAAAACTGGGGAAGGCTGACGCAGGGATCGGTATCCGTACTGTTGCAGAATTGAACGGTCTTGAGTTCATTAAAATAGCGGATGAAGAGTATGATTTTGTAATCCCTCTGGAACTCATGGAAAGCCGCGAGATAAGTATTTTCCTGAAAGCGCTGCGAGGAAAGGAATTTGCTGGAAAACTGCCGCCGGGACTGCGGACTTATGAGAGAACGGGCGAGATCATAAGACCATAGATATCAGGCATACCTTCCTCTGGATTCGATCTCCTTTACCCGCTTTATCACTTCATCAGCGCCGGGTAATCTCCCGGAGTATCCTTTTTTAAACGCTTCAATAAGTTCTTCATGACACTCATGCGTGCTCTCAAAGGTCTGGAAAAGCACATGAATATCCACGCCTCTTGCTTCAATCGTACTGTCGATGTAAGCCAGCCCGAAGTCTATGAGGAATAACTTCCCGTCCCTGAAAATGATATTGGACGTGGTAAGGTCGCCGTGCACAAGACCGCATGAATGAAGTTTTCCGACAATTTCGCCTGCGTGTTCAGAGAGCTCTGGAGTTATAACATTTTTCAGCGGCTCCCCGTCTATATATTCCATCTTTATCTCAAAATCTGTGACATCCTTTATGATCGGCGTTGGAACTCCGCATCTTCGCGCCTCACTGATCAGTCTTGCTTCTGTCCGTGTCCTCTCGCGTCTTAAGGTCTCGTCGATCTCTTTTAACCTGTACCTTTTATTAACTCTTGTCTTGATTATGGTATTCCCGTCAAGAGCTATCACAGCCTCTGCGCCGCTTGCGATTATCTCCATTTCACCACCACTTCGTCAGGTCTGAAATCAGGATCGACCCTGGAGTCCGGGACTTGTGTCCTGTACCCTGCTTTAAACATCAAAAGCCCCAGATACGCTATCATGGCTCCGTTGTCGCCCATGAACCGCTTCTCAGGCACATAGAACTCGATGCCTCTGTCCTCACACATCATTCCCAGCATCTGTCGAAGCCGCATATTTGCGCCAACGCCGCCTGCCAGAAGAACTTCCTTTTTTCCGGTATGCGCTACCGCCCTTTCTGTTACTTCCACAAGCATTGCAAAGGCGGTTTCCTGGAATGAGTGGCAAACATCTGGCAACGCGTGTTTTTTATGTGCCTCCTGCGCTGCTGTTGAAAGACCTGAAAATGAGAAATCCATCCCCTTCACCGTATATGGAAGATGTATATATTGTAGAGCCTCCTTTGCAAGTTCTTCAATTCTGGGACCTCCAGGATGCGGCAGCCCCACTGACCTTGCGAACTTATCAAGCGCATTTCCTATTCCGATGTCAAGAGTCTCACCAAATACACGGTAGTGTCCTGCCCTGTATGCCAGAACCTGCGAGTTCGCACCGCTTACATACAGGGTGACAGGATCAGATGCCTGGGTTTTCCACCTCCCCACTTCGATATGGGCTATACAGTGGTTCACACCGACCAACGGGACATTAAGGGACAGCGAAAGCGCTCTTGCAGCGGTCGCCACCGTGCGCAGACACGGTCCCAGACCAGGACCCTGCGAGAAAGCGACCGCATCAATGTTCCTCCCTCCTTTTTTAATGGTTTCCCTTACCACTTTGCCAATATGGCTGGCATGATGCTGGGCAGCCTCGCGCGGGTGGATGCCGCCTGATGCAGGTCTGTAGGTGGCAGTGGTCTCTGCTAACACATCATTTTCATCTACTATAGCTGCACTGAGGTTCCATGCCGTGCCTTCGATACCAAATATAATGCTCATGGGTAGGACACAGAACGGATTTGAGCGCATTAATACTTTTGTGAATCAGGGCTTGTATCATACATAATTATTATAAATGAATAAAACATAACTTACTATTATGGACAGAATATTAGGGACTATAATTGATGATTATACTCTATTTAAAATAATTCAAGGAATTATTATAATACTTACTCTTATCTCTATTTATCTTGGTATTCAAATAACATTGACCTGGAAATTCTTAAAAAAGGGTGAACTTGGTTCCGATGAATTAATTTCAAATAAAGGAAGTTTTTACAGGAATACCTTTTTCATATTCATTGCAGGATTTTTTATGCTTCTCCATGAATTTCTTGAAGGATTTGGGGAAAATCAACCTGATACAACATCTTATGAATTTTTTGAACTCATAGCACTTCTGGGATTAGTTCTTTTTATGTATGAGTGGTACAGGATTTTAAGGACGTCAAAAAGAAAGCAGAAAGAATCCAGATAAATCGTCCTTCAAAAATGTAATAGCAAAACCCATTTCCTTCATCAGTCTTATCGCCCTGTGATTATCTGGAAGCATGACCGCATAGAGCGTCTCAATTTTTTTAGCCCTGCATATCTCGATCATATAATCTATCAATTTGGCTAATTTGTACCTTTCCGCGACCTATGAACATATATCCTGGTAAGATATAAACTTTTTTAATGTGTGCTACAGTAACAATATTTCAAGCGCAAGCACGATGCTCGATGCCAGTATCGCAATAGGCGTCACGAACAGCCCTATCTTCAAAAAATCAGTCATAGTCGTGCTCCAGCCGTATCTCTTTGCGCTCTCAAGCCACAGGATGCCAGCAAGCGCGCCGAAGGTGGTGAAATTAGCGCCCAGGTTGGAGCCTATTACAAGAGAATACGCCATCGCAGTATTCATATCCGGCGTGAGACCCGGATGCTGGAGTATAGAAAGCATCATGGCTGTCATGGGTATGTTATTGACAAGATTGCACATGAAAGCAGATATAAGCGAAACAAGGAAAGTGGCTGCCAGGATATTATCGCTTAAATTCGCGAACAAAACCTCACCCGCGTATTCAGCAAACCCGCTCACCTCAAGACCTTTAACCACTATGAAAAGCCCGATAACGAACATTACCACATTCCATGAGACCCTCTTTAATCTGTGAACAGGCCGGCGCTCAGCAAGTATCAGGATAGTGGCGCCTCCAAGCGTAACAGCAGAGAGGGGTATATCATAATAATTCGCAACCCCGCCAAGAACGATGACCGCAGCAAGCACCCCGACGCCAAGAACGACAAGCTGAATATTTTTTATCTGAACCATTCCGTTGTCCATCTCATCAAAACTTACGGGTATATGCCTCCTGAAAATGCGCTTCAATAAATAATAGTTCACAATGCCAGCCGCAAGAGTGGGAAGAAGCATGTATGCAGTGAACCCGAAATAATCAAGCCTGAAGCTGTCCCCAATGAGTATATTAGTAAGATTTCCGATATACAGCGGCATTGAAAAGGTATTTGCGGCAAAAAATGAGACGTACATAAAAGGTTTGGGATCTATCCTGGCGTTCCTGCAGAAGATGAGTATTATGGGAGTAGTAGTAAGAATTACGACATCGTTACCAGCAAACAGCGATATGAAGGAGACTACAAGGAACGTATATAAAAAAAGCCGCTCACCATTGTTTTTCGAAGCGTGGATCGCCCTGTGTGCGCAGTATTCGAAGAACCCGTGATCGTCAAGAAGGGTTGAGATGACCATCAGTGTGGCAAGAATAATTACCACGTTCCAGGTGGTCACAAGCGGCACCGGCGTCTGGGGAGTGGAAATGCCCATTGCTTCCAGTACCTGATATGGAGAAAGAAGCAGAACAACAGACAGCGCCGCGCCTATCATGGCAGCGCGAGCTTCGTTAAGCCTTTTCGGCTTCAGGACTATCAGTGCATAAGTAAATAAAAAAACAGCAATTGCCAGGATCTGGCTGAGTTGCATGGATGCCTATATACGCTCTTCTGTGAAGTCTTTGCATCCACGATTTGTCTCATACACGTTTTTCTTTGCGAGCGTGCAGGAACCATCGTACTGCTCTCTATTGCTTCCTTTTACTTTTGTAGTGAAGTATCTGCAATCAACACAATACTTCAAGATTCATCCTCCAAAAAAGATTTTTTCGACATATTAGTAGATAATAGTTTCTATAAGCCGTAATAGATATAATATGCGCATTTAAAATTAATCCCCGTTAGTGGCTTTCATTCAAACCTGATATAAACAAACCCATTAATAAAGTTTACTCAGGATAACTATTTATTATCGTAATGACAAATATTCGTATAAACACGAATTATTGTTTATATGGGAAATTATAAGTATCAAGCCAAAATAAATATAATATAGGATAGCACAATATTAGATAGAGAATAATGTCAATTGTGAGAAGTGAACTATTAATCAAACTTGTAATAGCATCCCTGATAATTTCAGGATTTGTAAGCCCGGCTATTGCATATGACGCCTCTTCATTCCAATGGGGAGATGGAACCTCTGGAAGACTTGCGCGTGGTGCAGAACTCTCATACAATGGGTACACAGTGAAAGCAATTGCCTTCCCCGCACCTGTAAAATCCAACTCCATGGGAAGTCCTGTTGAACCTGTTGACACCTTTGTTGGCTTAAATATATCAAAAAACGGACAATTCCTCACAACAGCTATGCTAAAACAAGGTGATTACTACATCGCACCAGACGGTGAAATGAAAATCACTGCAACTTTGCTGCCATCCAAAGAAGGGACGGAATGGGTATATGAATCCTATGCCCCCTGGGCTGATATAGGAATAAACCATAGAGGTATTCCAGCAATCGAAGTTCTGATTGAAACCGATTATAATGAATACATTTCGTTAGCAAATACTGAGATCACTGCATCTGTGACAATAAGAAATACAGGTTCTGCGGATCTGCTAAATGCCAATGCTGAAATAATAACATCCCTGCCATTAAAGAGAGGTGTCCTGAAATATCATTATGAAAGCATAAAAAAGGGAGAATCAGTGACAAACAGCATAGTGTTTGCTGCCCCTATTATCACGGAACTCAAAAATTATGAAATTATTGCTAACGCCACGGGATACGATGCCAAGGATATTTTCTATACCGCACAGTCATCAAAGAGCATTAAAATTGCTCCCGAACCAGAACAAATACCAACAATAAGGAAAAGCGTGAATGCAAAGATATACCTGGAAGAATATGCGATGGTATCGATATCATTTAAGAATAATGGAAATTTTGAGATCAAGAATGTTAGCGTAACCGATTCCATTCCTGCTGGTTTTGAACTCCTTAGCAACAACTCCATGAAGTGGAAATTCACAGTTCCTCCAATGGGAGCATGGGATACACGCTACCTGATACGACCTACGGAAGCAAATAAAGATGGCGCTGTTCTACCTCCGGCGAAAGCAGAGTTCAGGACGCAGAAGGAATATTACACCATCCAGTCAAACCAGCCAAGCATTGTAGTCCATGGTCCTAAGATTTCACTCACAAAACAGGTCGATGTCTCATCTATTAATCAGGGTGATACTGTCACTGTAACAGTATCGGCTGAAAATGTCGGCAGCACTCCCACAAAGGTCTCTATTAAAGACCAACTTCCTTCAGAAGGCACCCTTGTTAGCGGCGCAACAAGTCTAGAAGATTTCCTGGAATCAGGTAAGTCTGCAAGGTTCAGTTACAGCCTTAGAATAGATACAGAACCGCCTGTAAAACTCCCTTCTGCAACCGCAGTGTATAATCTTCTTGATGCAAAAAGCGGGACGCTGAAAGCTGCCAGCAATGAAGTTGAAATAGGAAAGAAAGTGCCAGTAACCGAACAGGCAGCAAATCCTGATAGTTCAACACCGGGTTTTGAAATTGCCGAGGTGGCGCCAACGCCAGTTCCGACACCGGAACTGCCTTTCACGCCAATAATCTATGAAGAAGAAGTTCAGGTTCCACAGCCTGAGACAACGCCAGAACCTGTGATCACACCAGTTCCGGTTTCTTCCGGGGAAATAAAAGCTATTGTAAATCTTGTGCTTGGCTGTAACAGCGCTTCCACCAAAGAATCAATTATAGCCTGCAGCCTCATAAAGCCACAATAACCTTTAAATCCAATACAAACCTGTAAAAAGAGTGGTGAATCCAATGAAAGTATATATTTGTGAAAAAAGCTGCTGCCCTGCAGTAGAAACGATTGGAGACGACGTATTGATAGGCGAGGGAGCGAACACTGTCAGACTAAAGAAACATGAATGGAACATGCTCGTAGAAAAGATCCATTCCGGCGAACTTCATTCTATCTAATAGGGAAATCCTTTTTTTCCAACAAGCGGCACGAATACAACGCCGCCTTTTGCTTCTTTTTTTAATCCGTTTATTTTTGTCACAAGATATAGTTCCTGTATGTGTTTCCCCACAGGTATTACGAGTTTTCCCCCTGGCTTAAGCTGTTCTGTTAAAGTATCGGGTATATCAGGCGCAGCGCATGCGACGCTAATGCGGTCATATGGGGCAAAGCCAGGAAGCCCAAGAGATCCATCCTCTACAAGCACTGTTACGTTGCTGATACCTGCCTTCTTAAGGTTATCACGGGCGAACAGAGCCAGACCTTCTATTAGTTCCACAGCATATACATGCCCGCTTCCTGCAAGCTCTGCCATGACAGCAGCATGATACCCGGAACCTGCTCCTATTTCAAGTATCTTCATGCCTTCCTGAATGTCAAGCAGGTCGCACATTATAGCCACCATATGCGGGGCTGAGATCGTTTGTCCCCATCCTATGGGCAGGGGATTATCAGCATACGCGTTATTTTGTTCTCTTTCAGGGATAAACAACTGACGTGGGACGCGGTGCATGGCATCGAGCACACGCTCACTGGCGCCGTGACGCCTCAATTCATCTATCAGTCTGTTTTTTTGTTTTTCAAACTCCATACAGACTCCCGTTTTTTGATAACAATACGCTCTCCGGCTTTTGAAAAACGTCTTGGCTCCCTTACCCCCGACTCAGCATAAATACGTTTGATATCACTTGCCTTGACAGCAACACCCTTTCTGCTCTTGAATCCACTATCACGTATTTTTATCCGTATTATCTTCAATTCCCGGCTATCCACTTTTATTTTTTCACCGATTATGAATTCCCTGTCACCAGGTACTTTCATCTCTATGGATTCAGTCGTTTCTCTGTGGCTAATAGCGATTTTTACTACTACTTCTTCAATAGCGCGCGCCCATATTGTCTTTATCTCATCAACTGGCGCGCTGTCTTTCCTTTTATCGCCCACTTCGATAGAACTTACCTGCACAGGATATGCCTCTCCTGTTGTTTCATCATCCACAACAAGCTCATCGCCCGCCTTGATGACTCCTGAAAGAAGAGTCCTGATACGGATGGATTTATCCTTGATGCTCACTATGACCCGCACTGCCACTTTTTTTCCTGGTTTTTCAATATTTTGCATATCTGACTCAAAATTATTAGTCAGGCTATAAATATCTACTACCTGCAAACTAAAAAATCCTTAAATTCCCCGGACTTTCCCAGACACCAGTACATATACCCTCCTGCCCATTATTCATCACCAGTGTTATCCCAGTAGAACTTACTGCCCTTTTTACTTTTCCCGATTTTCCTCTCCCCTCTCATATCGTTAAGGAACTCACTCAGGTCTTTTCGGGATATTCTTATATCAAAACTGCTCTTCAGACCTTTCCTGATCTCTTCCGGTGTCATAGGGCGCACAAGCATCCGCTTTATGAAACCTGTCATGTCCTCATACAATGCCCAAGGGTATATTATCCACTTCCAAGCATCCTGTTTCTCACCCCAGTAGTCAGGGATGAACTTGGAACTGGTCTTGTACTGCAGCACAGCAGTCCTGACTTCGGCTGGATATCTCTCTTTTATATGATCCAAAATAACATGATAGGTATCCCCGGTATCAGCAACATCATCCACTATCAATATCTTTTTTCCGGAGATATCGATCTCTTCAGGAAGCGGGAATTTGATCCTTGCAGTTCCAAGATTGTCAGCAATCCCCCAATGTTCAACTTTCATTGAAGTAAGGTCTTTCTGATCCAGAAAATCGCACAACATGCGCGCAGGTACAAGTCCTCCGCGTGAAACACCTATTACAAGATCAGGAACGAATCCTGATGCTTTGATCTTGCGCGCGATCTTCCTTCCCAGCCTGTAAGCCTGATCCCAGCTCACAAAACAGCATTTAATAGGCTTTTCCATCTAAACCAGATAGTGTCTTTTAATAGATATCCTTTGCCGTGGAAATCGAAGCTGTTGAAAGAGCTACTAAGAAAAAATTAAAAACCCGGGTTACAGAAGTCCCGATCTCTGAAGCAGCATCAGGTCTTCAGTATTCAGTTTCTCACCGAGTTTGAACTGGTTATAAACTTCCTCTGCTTCTTTCTTTGTCTGTTCCCTGATGGTTTCGTCCTTTGTTTCCTTGGTCTTTCTCTTTAATCCGATGATCAGTTTGTTGATCTCACGGATCTCTTTCTGGGACTGTATGAAAAGCCTGTGCTGTTCATCCGCTGCTTCCTGTGCTTTTACGAATTCTTTATGCGCAGCGTCGGATTCCGCTCTTATCGCATCAGCTTCTTTGAAAATTGTGATCATCTTGTCATGATACTGCTGTGCAGCCTCTGCCGCTTCTTTTACACTATTATGGAATACAGCAGCTTCATCACGCAAAACCTGTGCTTTTTCCAGTAATGATTTTAATTCACTGCTTCCTTCAAGCTGGGTCTTTTTGCGCTTGAGCTCTTCAGTCAGTTTGGCGATCTTTTCTACAAGCTCGCGTTCCTGGGATGTCTTAAGCACCTCTGTCTGCTGTTTAAACTCCAGCTGGTCTATCTCCCTTTTCATTTCTTTCAGGGATGGGCCGTCGCCAAGATTTAAATCCTTGCGGATCTTATCGACTTCAGCATAAACCTTATTAGCCTGCTCATTCAGTTCGTCGCGTTTAAGTTTTGCCTCGCCGACTTTTTCATTGTTCTCATCGCGCAGCTTTTTAAGCTGTTGTGCCTCATCGATGAGTTCCTTGGTACGAGTATTAAGTTCATTCCTCTTAGTAGCCCACTTACTTGCTTCAAGGTTTAAGTCGTTCCTTTTGTTCTTATACTCTTCAGACTTATTCTTTAAGTCACCCTTTCTGTTCTGTAACTCATTTAACAACCTATATGTCCTCCTTTTCCAACATGAGTTGGGGTTATGCATTTCATAATGCACGATACATGTCCAGGATCATCCTGAACATTTTAAAATCATACAATTTTTATATTCATGATAAAGAGTGAATGATTTTGCTCTCATTCTCTCACATTCCTTTTAACCTTTTCGGCAGACTGGAGTTATTTTATTCCCAGAACGTCCTTCATTTCATAAATTCCAGGCTTTGC
>JAQUNZ010000051.1 GCA_028717345.1 Candidatus Methanoperedens sp. | reverse complement strand
AAAGTGAGAAGATCGATAAGCTTTGTCACAATTGGGGGAAACCAGACCTCTTTTGGCGTGAGGATATTCAATGTTTTACCAGGATCGCCTGCAGAAAAAGCAGGATTAAAACCAGATATGATCCTCACCAGACTTGATAATACAGAGATCATGGGACTTGAAAATTTCTCCGAGTTCATGAATTCCACAATACCAGGGCAGAAAATAAGAGTACAGGTACTCAGCAACAGTTCGTTAAATGCATCAACACTTGTCTTTGAAAATCTTGAACTTGCAAAGCACCCCGACAATACTGAGATCAAAAAAGGTTTTATGGGTGTCACATATTCCTCAGAGGGAGGAGCTATAAGTTATTCCATGGGTATCGGAATAGGTCAGTTCCACGCTAAGGGCTTCCTGGGTATGCTGCAGAGCATACCATCATTTTTAAACGGCGTAACTGGCTGGATACTGCTGTTTTCCCTCCCGATCTACGGTTTTGCAGGGGAGGGTTTTCCCGGTTTCAGCGGTATTATAACTAATTTCTATGAACCTGTTGGCATTGTTGCGTTTATGGGGGATGGTATATTCTGGATATTGAACATACTACTGTGGGTTGGCTGGATGAATTTTTATGTAGGTCTTTTTAATTGCCTGCCTGCGCTCCCTCTTGATGGCGGACATGTGTTCCGGGATGTTGTGGCAACATCGCTCTCAAAGTTATTTGGGAACGGAGAAAAAATCGAGCGGATATCAAATGCAATAGCCGTCACGTTTGCAATCCTTGTACTCGGATCGATACTTCTTGTCACGTTCGCGCCATATGCGGCACACGGGTTTTAAAGATTTATTTGCCCGTAACTCTCATAACAATAAGGCTTATTTCATAAAGGATAACAAAAGGCAGCATCAGCATGACCTGGCTGAACATTGTGGGGTCAGGGGTGACCCATGCTGAGATAATAAGCAGTAATACATACGCATGCCTCCTGTAATGTGCCAGTGTCTGCCTTGATGTAATACCCAGCCTGGACAACATTGTCAAAAGAAGAGGCAGTTCAAAAGAAATACCGAAGAGCACAGTTGTCACAACGATAAAATAGATGAACTCATACACCGAAAAGGTCGCGTTCACTCCCAGGCTTGCTGCGTCCTGATATATGTAACCAAGGAAAAACGGAAGCATATAATAATACGAATAACCCGCGCCCAACAAGAATAGTATTGCGGCTGCAAATAATAAAAATATTAACATAGCGCCGCTCACAGGCAGGACTTTCCTGACTTTTCCCCTTAGACCCATATATGCATAATAAAGAACAAGCGGTAATGCTATGATCACCCCGCATATCAGGGAAAGTTTGAACTCAAGCATCAGCACTTCCATTGGGGACAGGTACACAATTGCGGGCGTTTGAAGATTCAGGTTATTTGATATATTCAAAAGTTCGCCAGACATTACAGTCAGGTTATGGGAGATGGCAGAATTATTTGCTGCCAGCTTCTCTGATATGATTGAGAGGTTATGTGAGATATCCACCAGCTGCCCTGCAGTGCCTGGTTTATCTGAAAGGGTAAGACGCCAGAACATATCGTATTCAATTTTTTTAATTAATTCTCCCATGAACGAAAAAGAAACTATTGTCCCGATGCAAAAGAGAGCAACTATGTAAACCAGCTTTTTCTTTAATTCTACAAGTATTCCTGCGAACCCTTCCATCGGCATGTTTATGTTCCTATTTGCAACGGTTCTGTGATCTTCTTCAAAGTGGCTATGGCAGAGAGCGCAGCAAGGTAACTTGTCCTGGGATTGCCGGGTGAGGGAACGTTTTCAATCCTGCAGGTGAATTTCCCGAAATCTCCTTCGACAAGGATTTCGTGTATGTTCCTTGCAGAGCCCGGGTCAACAAATATCCTCACATTTGTATTTTCTTTTCCAATGCCTGCAAGGCTCAACGAGACCGCCACGTTCACATTAGCTGGAAATGCTTTTATCGCTTCATCCGCGCTTCCTTCAAATAGCAGCGTTTTTTCATGGAATGAATCAAGGTCAATATTGTTTTGTTCTACAAATGGCGCGCCTTTCAATCCATTCGGATTCTTGGTCGTGGTAAGAGTTACCTTATTGACATGGGCAACACTTGCGGATTTTAAGCCGTCGATCCCTGCAATGGCTCCAGATGGTATATAGATCTTGCAATTATTTGTCCTGGCTGCTTCAGTAAGTCTTTTCAGAAGCCCGTTATCCGTAAAGGCGCCGGCGCTTAGTACCATGAGGTCTTTTCCACTCTCCAGGACAGAAGCCCCGAATTCACGGACTGCCTGCGCCGAGGCGCACTCAACGATTATGTCCGCGCTTGATATCAGTTCATCCGGGGACGATATTGCGGGCTTTTTGCCAAGCGCTGCAAGAAGCTTTTCACAATTCTCCCTGCTCCTGTCATGAACCGCTGCAAGTTCTGCATTTACCACACCCCTGTCAATAGCCATGCAGACTTCTGTTCCGATAGCTCCACAACCGATTACACCGACTTTTAACATAATGTTCCTGGATTTATTGACAGCAGTATATAAGTAATTGAAGACTACTATTAATTACAGGGATTATAATGTTATTGACCGAGCTTGAACGTTTCATAGATGAGGACACAGGATACAATGATATCTCAAGCAGCATTGTTCCGGACTGCAAGGTGCAGGCTGAAGTTATTGCAAGGGAAGACGGGGTTGTGGCTGGTCTTTCTGAAGCTTCACAGGTCTTTGAATATTTCGATGTGCTATCGACAACTGATCTTACTGACGGCTCTTCTATCAAAAAAAATGACGTGCTGTTCATACTTGATGGCGGGGCAAAGTCTATCCTGAGAGCTGAGCGGCTGGCTCTTAACTTCCTCGGAAGGATGAGCGGGATTGCCACAATGACGCGCAAATATGTGGAACGAGC
Organism: Candidatus Methanoperedens sp.; assembly: GCA_028717345.1. GTDB lineage: Archaea > Halobacteriota > Methanosarcinia > Methanosarcinales > Methanoperedenaceae > Methanoperedens. Next base: position 15,227 of record JAQUNZ010000051.1, on the reverse strand, counting down.
AGGCAACGTTCGGATAGCGTGCACAAGAAAAACCACGCCAGGATTCCGGAAATTTGAAAAGAAAGCTGTTATTGCAGGCGGGGGCGACCCGCACAGGTTCAATCTGTCGGATGCTGTCATGATCAAGGATAATCATATCTCTGTGCTCGGACTTGAAAAAGCCGTGAAAGCAGCAAAGAGCATGGCAAGTTTCACACAGAAGATAGAAGTCGAGGTTGAGACCGTAGATGATGTCATCCGTGCAGCAGAACTGGGTGTGGATATTATAATGTTCGATAACATGACTGTAAATAAAATCAAAGAAAGTATAAAATCTATCGCAAAAAAAGGATTGCGTGATGGTATTATTCTTGAGGCGTCTGGCGGGATATCTCTTGAAAATATTGCTGAATATGCAAGCTGCGGCGTTGATGTAATATCAGTAGGTGCTCTTACACATTCATCCAGATGGCTTGATATCAGCATGAAGGTAAAGTAAATCGAAATATTCATATCCTTGCATGCAGTATCCTGACTCATGGCAAAAGATAAGAAACTTGTTCAATCAGGCAAATGCAACGGGTGCGGGATATGCGTCACGGTCTGCCCTACGAACACAAAGATGTCAAAGGCAGAAGATTTCGATATCGATAATGCTAAACTTGCGATCCATGTGAGCAACGGCGTGGCAGCAGTTGACTACGGAGTATGCATCGCCTGCGGGATATGTACCAAGAACTGCCCGGTTTCCTCGCTGGCAATGGTACAGATATAATTTTTTTTCTTTGCTTAAAAAATGAAAAAACAATTCAACAATAAAATCCTTATTATCGGCTATGGCTCAGTTTCGCAATGCACCCTCCCAATTTTAATAGACACGATCGATGTTCCGCTAAAAAATATTACCCTGATTGATTTTGAAGACAAATCAAAAGCCCTGAAAAAATATACTGCCCAGGGATTAAAATATGTTCGTGAAAAAATCACCCCGGAAAATTTAGATCATGTTTTGTCAAAATATCTTGATAATGGGAGCTTACTCATTGATCTTGCATGGAATATAGGCGCCAACGATATTATAAAATGGTGCCATGATCACGAAGTATTGTACGTTAATACTTCGGTTGAACTATGGGATCCTACTGAGGGCATATTTACAAAGAGCCCGTTTGAAAAATCGCTCTACTGGCGGCAAATGCAATTGCGTGAACTTTCCCGTGATTGGAAAAATGCGCCAACCGCTGTTATAGACCATGGAGCTAATCCGGGTCTGATTTCTCACTTTGTCAAACAGGCTTTGCTTGATATTGCTGCACGCATCATTCTTGACAAAAAAGCGTCTGTGCAGGATGAAGAAGAAATTGCCCAACTTGCAAAAGACAGGGATTTTGCCCGACTGGCGAAAAAATTAGGAATTAAAGTGATCCATTGTAGCGAGCGAGACACCCAAATCGCCAACAGACCAAAGGAGGTTAACGAATTTGTAGGGACATGGAGCATTGAAGGATTACGGGAAGAAGGTACGGCTCCGGCTGAAATCGGTTGGGGAACACATGAGAGCAAGTTGCCACCCCTGGCAAATATACCTCCATGTGGACCGAAAAATCAGATTTTCCTGCCCCAGATGGGAATTAATACATGGGTCAGATCGTGGATACCACATGAAGAAATTATCGGTATGATGATCCGGCATGGTGAAGCATTTGGTCTTTCAGACAGACTGACTGTTTGGGAAGATGGGAAGGCGATATACAGACCTACCGTAAATTATGCTTATATGCCATGTCACGACACGCTTTCCTCGCTCTGGGAATTGCGCGGCAGGAATTACGAACTCCAGCCCAGGATCAGGATCATGACAAATGAAATTATATCAGGAGAGGATACTCTTGGGGCGCTCTTGATGGGTCATACTTATAATTCCTGGTGGACGGGCAGCTCATTGAGCATTGAAGAAGCCAGATCCCTGGCTCCAGGTCAGAACGCCACTACCCTTCAGGTAGCTGCAGGTATAATTGCTGCTGTACTCTGGATGATAGAAAATCCACGTGAGGGTATTAAATTGCCTGACGACCTGCCTCATGATTTTGTCCTGGATATTGCCAAACCGTATCTTGGAAAATTCATTTCCACTCCGTCGGACTGGACGCCGCTTAAAAATCGCAAAATATTTTTTAAAGAAAATCCGGCAGCTATATACAATCCTGATCCCTGGCAAATTGAAAATTTTATTTTCGTGGGTTAATAATAATTGTTAATAATATTGGATAAAACAATGATAGAGAAGAAAAAAGAACAGTTAACAAAGATTGCGCAAGAACACGGAACTCCTGTTTTTATTATAGATCATGAAACGATCAGGGAGAATTATCGTGAATTCAGGGAAAAATTGCCTGATGTGCAGGCATATTTTGCTGTTAAGGCTAATTCCAATCCTGAAATTATCAAAACCATGTATGATATGGGTGCAAGTTTTGACGTGGCTTCTTTCCCTGAATTTATGCTTGTTCATGATAATATCAAGCATTTTCCCGATAAAGAGCGGCAGGATTTTATCTGGGATAAAATTATCTATGCAAATACCATCAAGCCTGCCGAAGTCCTGGCTAAATTAAATGAATATAAAATATTAGTCACTTTTGACAATGTTGAAGAATTAAGAAAGATAAAAAAACATGCCCCCGATGTTGGTCTGGTTTTGCGGATACGCGTACCCAATACCGGTTCTATGGTTGAGCTTTCTTCAAAATTCGGTGCTCATCCCGGAGAGGCGGTTGACCTGATTGCCGAAGCCATTAACCTGGGGCTTGGTGTTGAAGGCATTAGTTTCCATGTCGGAAGCCAGTGCAATAATTTTGATAACTATTCGCAGGCTTTGAATTTTGCCTCATCGATTTTCAAGGAAGCGGAATTGAGAAAATATCATATCGGGTTTACAGGTAAGGAAAACAAGAAAAGAAAAATATTAGATATTGGAGGCGGGTTTCCTGTAAAGTACACGCCCGACGTAAAATCTTTTGCCGCCCTGGCTGAAAAATTGAATTCGGAAATAAAACGTTTGTTCCCCAAATATGATATCCAGGTCATTGCAGAGCCTGGGAGATTTATGGTAGCGACAGCATGTACACTGGTCACGAAAATTGTTGGAAAAGCTGTTCGTGATGGAAAAACATGCTATTATCTGGACGACGGTGTCTATCATACATTTTCAGGACAGGTTTTTGATCATCAGCATTATCCGCTGCATTCCTTCAAGGACGGGGAGACAAAAGTGTGCGCTACGTTTGGACCCACATGCGATGCTTTCGACACTATTTCCCTGGCTGATGAACTGCCGGAAGATCTGCAAATCGATGATTTGCTTTATGCAGAAAATATTGGCGCTTATACGATCGCTTCAACCACCTATTTTAATGGTTTCCCGCCTCCAAAAGTTGTGCATTTGAATAAATAAAGAAAAAAATGTTAATCAATAACCGCTATATTGTGCTCGTTCATGAAATGAAATTTTCATTAATAACATATATAGCTTACGCCGGAACATGGAATGATGAAAACCTATGCTGTTGCCTTTGATACTTTGATATTATTATCTTTTTATCCTCCGCATCTCCGCGCATGCCGCACGCACCGGGTCTGCAAGAAGTGGGGGGGGCTGGGTTAGTACGGCGCACATCTTGCGCATATAGATAAATTGTAAAAATGAATCGTCCGACCTTATGATTTGCTTCCTTTTTTATTTGCTATGGAAAATCTTATAAGGTTTAAAATATTAAATGATATTGCATGGTAACCGAAACAGTGGTTGAATTGAGAAAGATTCGCGCCGACCTTGATATGCTTACGAATTTATATTCAAAACTTGTTGACAGGCTGATCCCGGAAGAAGAACCTGAAGCTGAAGACCTTAAGGCGATAAGAAGCAGGGATAGAATAGCTTCGGAAGCCGAATTACTAAAGGTATTGGATGCATGATATTTGAAATAAATATAAAAGCCAAATATTTGAAATTTATTTCTTCCCTGCAAAAACATGACAGGGCGCGCCTCAAAGAGGCAATGCTTGTCCTGAAAGAAGACCCGGTTCCCATAAAATCCCTTGATATCACCAAACTAAAGGGTGAAAAGAATAAGTATCGTATCCGTAAAGGGAAGTTCAGAATTGTTTACGAAGTTATCTGGGAACAAAAGGTTATCCTGATCCACAGGGTTGATTTTAGAGGAGATGCTTATAAATAAGAATCGCTAACCTCTCCTGAAGGCAGCCTTCAAGTTGAGCGCATTTGATCGCGATATATTCTCCGCACCTGTCCGGGCTCCGCGCAGGCGCACACGCCGGGTCTGCGCACAGGGGGGGGGGCGGGGTGCCAGTGCAAGTGAGGGGGATAATACTATAACTCAGCAAGCAAAATTCGAACTGACCCTTGTGGTATCGTTTTTACTCCTTTTTGAACATCTAATATATCAATTTTCCAATCTTCGGGGGCTCCTTTATTTCCACCAATCAAAGGGTAAAGACAATCTATTATAGATTTAATCCTGCCCGTAGCGATATTGCCCAAATTTATCCTATTACTCTCAAATTCAATATTCAAATAGAATGAAGGACTGTATTTTACTCCGGTCGAATTTTCTTTGATCCATGATATGAATTCATCATCAGTAGCACTTTTAGGCAGGTTCCCAGAATAGATTTTGTCAAATATTGTGTTTTTAAAATCATTATTTTTTTCTGGTTCTTTTGAAGCCGTCAATCTGAAATTGCACCCTGATTTTTTATCTTTGATTTTGGATGCTCTAAACCATTGGATGTTTGGTCTCTTTCCATTGAACCATCCTTTGTTGTTTATCAATACAGAAAAAACCGGTTCACATAGATTATCAACATCGAAATAATGTCCGTTAATTGTCATCGATTCAAGATGAAAGTCAATAATAAGCCCTTTTTCGAAACCATTTTTATCTCCTGAAGGGAGCTGTTGCTCTAAATTCAATTTCCACGGTTTTTCTCTGGCTGTAGCAAATGAAGCCGATTCACCATGGACATAAAAATATATCTGCTTCGTTAAATCCATGGTATATATATTGAGCAATATATTCATAAAGCTATTCTAATCTTTTATTGAATAGCTTCAATCTAACATATTCTTCGCACATGTCCCGGCTCTGCGCATGCCGCACGCACCGGGTCTGCGCGCAGGGGGGCGAGGTTAGTACGTGCAATTCTGGCGAAGCTAGAATAATTGTGAATTGAGTCAGTCGACTTATGATTTCAATTTGGCAGTTCTGCCAAAATTCATTTGAGAATAATAGTGAAAAGCGATGAGTTTAAGTATTATCGAATAAATATAGTTAACTAAATAATATAATGATGATGATGATGTAACTTTCGAAAATTTAAAACGTCAACATTCCAATGGAACAATTTAAAGGAGATTATAGTGAATATGATATTAAAAAGTGGTGGTAAATATGAAACAAAAAGATGTATTGTGTAAAGTATTCGATATTTTAGAACTTGGAAAACCAGATATGTCAGAGTTTGACAATCGCATTAAATATCAAAAAATCGTCTATTTACTACAAGCTTCGGGTATATCCTTAGGTTATGGTTTTAATTGGTATATCAAAGGACCATATTCATCTCCGCTGGCACATGATTTATATGAAATAGATGACGATATATACGAAGCAAGCAAAAAAATAGTATTTATTGATCACGATAACATTGTTAGTGAAATGAAAAAATTTCAAAATAAATTGGGTGACGATATTGATAATATAATCTATCTGGAAATATTAGCATCATTGCACTATATCAGCAAAGCTTATGGGAAAAGCGGTTTTAATAATTTAAGGAATAAATTATTAGAAGTAAAACCTAATTTGAGAGAAATTGACAATATAGATGAAATCATAGAAAAGGCTCACAACAATATAAAAAAATTTAATTGAAGTATTTTTATGGTTGTTGATAAAATTGAGCCTTTCAGAGAATTTTATGATAACATACATGGATTTATAAAAGTAACAGAACTGGAAAGTAAAATAATTGACTCACCTTTTTTCCAAAGATTGCGCAATATAAGACAGTTGGGATTAATAGATTATGTTTTCCCAGGTGCTTTGCATAACAGGTTTAATCATTCTTTAGGAGTATTACAGATAGCAGATGAAATGGTTGTGAGTCTCCAAGAAAATGGCGAATTGCTTAATAAACGTGAATTGATAAGAATGGCTGCTCTGCTTCATGACATAGGGCACTATCCATTATCGCATCTTGTTGAAAGTGTTGTTAAGGACGATGCAAAATTAAAGATAAAACGTGTTGATAAGGATGATGTGAAATATAAGATAGAAATTAGTGAGCCATCTACAAAAAAGGATGAGATTGAATGCATTGATTTAACTGGCCATAAAATTCATGAATTAAATTGCCAACTTCATTCCAGTATAAATTACTCAGCTAATTTTGCACACCATGAAAGGATGGCATCTTTAGTAATTTATCAAACTGAAATTTTTAAAATTCTAAAAGAAGGAGGATATTCTAGCCAAAATATCCAAGATATAGCTCAAATTATAGCGGGTACCTATCCTGGACCTGAAGGATTAATAATACATTCGGAATTAGATGCGGATAGATTTGATTACTTACTGCGGGATTCGCAACAAACAGGTGTAATTTATGGTTTATTTGATATGGATCAAATTATACGGAATCTTCTTTATGATCCTATAGAGAACCGATTGATGGTCGATGAAAAAGCTAGAAAAGCGGTCGAACATTATCTTATGTGCAGATATTTTTTTTACAGCACTGTAATTTATCACAAAGCATCAGTAGGATTTGAATGGATGGCGAAAGAGATATACAGTGGTTTAATGGAAAGAAAATTAGTATGGTCATATTTCAATTTAATTGATTTATTTAAAGATCTTGAATCATCAAAAAAGTTTTTAGCATATAATGATTCATATTTTTTTAACATGTTAAATTCTGTAGCTAATGGCAATAGAGCTTGGAGTCATGATGTAGAATACAAATTTCAAGATGAATTTTTAATTGAACTTATAGATAAGATATTAAATAGAAAAACTTTGAAACTGGTAAAAGAGGAGCAGAAATTAATATCAATACAAAATAAAGAGAAATTAGAATCTGATTTTTTAGATAGCATTTTTAAGAAATCCATTATTAAATCAGTTAATATTGAGGATTATTGGTATATTCGGTTTGAAAAAAATATAGACATAACTGAATCTAGCCCTTACAGAAGTTTAAATGATACAAATTATGCATCCGCGGATAAAGATCAGAGTATTAAGATTTTTAAGAAACAACGTGATTCTATTACTGGAAAGAGAATAATTGAATATTTAGTTGATGATAATACTTCTATTATACATATTCTAGGAAACTATAAATTAAAAATCAACCGATTGTATACGAAAAATGATGAATATAAAAAAAATTTAAATCAACATCTTGATCAACATGTGAAGGATTCATCTTCGGGTTAAATGGAAGTAGGAGACAAAAACAATGGATGGAAAATCACTGGATATCACGGAAGAAAGGCTAAATAAGCTGAAGGAAATTCTCCCAGATGCATTCACGGAAGGTAAAATCGACTGGGAAAAGCTACAAGCCACATTGGGTGAGGATATCGATTTAAAAAATGAACGCTATGTTTTGAACTGGGCGGGTAAGTCCGATGCTTTCCGGGTGCTACAGTCTTCCACCACTGCAACTCTTGTGCCATGCAAGGAAGAATCTGTTGGTTTTGACGATACGGAAAACATCTTTATCGAAGGCGAAAACCTGGAAGTGCTGAAGGTTTTACAGAAGTCCTATTTTGGCAAGATCAAGATGATCTATATCGATCCTCCCTATAATACAGGCAATGACAAGTTCATATATCCCGACAAATTCTCAGAAACCAGAGATGAATATCTTAGCCGTATCGGCGACAGGGATGAAACAGGATATATGACCCGATAAGGACTGTTCCGTACAAATAGCAAGGACAGCGGGCATTATCATTCCAACTGGCTTTCTATGATGTACCCCCGGCTGTTTCTGGCAAGGAATTTATTGAAAGAGGATGGGGTAATCTTTGTTTCCATTGATGATAATGAAGTACATAATCTGAGATTAATGATGAATGAAGTTTTTGGAGAAGAGAATTTTATCGAACAAATTATTTGGAAGAAAAGAAGCACACCCCCTAACGATAAAGTAATTGGTGCATCGCATGAGTATATTGTGATATATTGTAAGAACCTTGAGCTTGTTTCACTTAATCTGCGCCCAAGGACGGAGGAGCAGGTAGCAAGATATAAAAATCCTGATAATCATCCCAAAGGACCTTGGACATCGGGGGACTTGATGGCCAATATTAAAGGAGGGAGATATGTAAAATCATTATACTTCCCAATAATCAATCCGAATACCGGTGAAGAACATTACCCTTCTTCAAATGGCAATTGGCGTTTTAATAAAGAAAAAATTGAAGAGCTAATGAAGAATAATGAGATCTATTTTGGTGAAGATGGATTAAGTAGGCCAAAGTTAAAGCGATTTCTGTGCGATGTAAAAGAGGGAATTACCTACACAACATTGTGGGATTTTGTACCTTTTAATACCCAAGGATCAAATGAGATGACTGAATTATTAGGAAATCTCGCAATTTTTGATAATCCTAAACCCGCAGGATTACTCAGAGAACTATGTAACTTAGGAATGAATAGTAATGATATTGTTTTTGATTTTTTTTCAGGATCTGGAACGATTGCTCATGCAGTCCTCGAATTGAATACAGAAGACGGTGGTAATCGTAAATTTATCATGGTTCAGCTTCCTGAAAAATGCGATGAAAAAAGCGAAGCCTTTAAAGCGGGATATAAAACCATTTCTGATATCGGCAAAGAGCGTATCCGCCGTGTGATTAAAAATATTAAAGCAGACAAACAAAACAAGTTGGACGTTGATGACATTGCAGGTAAGCAGGATTTGGGCTTCAAGGTATTTAAATTACAGGAATCCAACTTTAAGATATGGCGTTCTGATGTGAAAACCGAAGAAGAACTTTTTACACAACTCACACTGCATACCGATCCAGTGGACGAAAATGCCAAAATCGAAAATATCCTCTATGAACTACTCTTAAAATCAGGCGTTCCGCTGACAGCAAGGATTGAGGAAAAGGATGGCTGTTATCGTGTGAATAATGAAATAATCCTGATACTGAAACGGATTGATGAAGGCATTATCAAAGCAGTTATTTCTGAAATGCCGAAAAAAGTCATAACTCTTGACCGTCTTTTCAAGAACAATGACCAGCTAAAAACTAACACAGCATTACAGATGAAGGATTCGGAAATTGATTTCAGGGTAGTATAAAAATGAAACTCCATTTTGACCCGAACCAGCAATACCAGCTTGATGCCATCAATGCTATTGTCAGGGTGTTTGAAGGTCAGCCGCTGAACCATGGCGATTTTAGCTTCACAATCGATAACAAGAACACAATAACACCGGTGGGCGGCGTTGGCAACCAATTAACCATCAGTGATGAGCAGATATTGACGAACGTGCAGGATGTCCAGAAGGAAAACGAGATTTCTATCTCTTCAGAACTTAATGGAATGCACTTTTCCGTTGAAATGGAAACTGGCACTGGCAAAACCTATGTGTATCTCAGAACTATCTATGAATTGAATAAAAAATACGGTTTCAAGAAATTTGTTATAGTTGTCCCCTCAATTGCCATCCGCGAGGGTGTGTTAAAGAATCTTGAGATAACCTTTGACCATTTTCAAAACATTTACGATAAGACCCCTGCTAACTTCGGGGTTTATGATTCAAAACGTGTTTCCAGCTTGAGAAACTTCGCCGTTAATAACAACATACAGATTTTAGTAATCAATATTGATTCGTTCGCCAAGGACGAAAACATAATCAACAAGCCCAATGACAAACTGACAGGCAAGAAACCAGTAGAGTTCATTCAGGCGACCAATCCCATTGTGATAGTGGATGAACCGCAAAACATGGAAACAGAACTTAGAAAAAAAGCCATTGAAAATCTGAATCCATTATGCACATTGCGGTATTCAGCGACACACATCAAGCGATATAACATGGTTTACAGCCTTGATCCTGTAAAGGCTTATGATCTTGGATTGGTAAAACAGATAGAAGTGGATTCAATTGTTACGGAAAATGATTTCAATGAAGCCTTTGTAAGTCTGGAAAGTGTAAATGCCACTAAAACCCGTACATCAGCAAAAATAAAGTTAGACGTGAACACAAAAGAAGGCGTAAAGCGAAAAGCAGTTACGGCAAAAGTTGGGGATGACCTGTATGAACTTTCCGGCAAAAGAGAGATTTACAAAAATGGGTATATCCTTAACGGAATTGATATTGCGGATGGCTTTATCGAACTTTCAAACGGTGAAATAATCTCTACAGGTAATGCTTTGGGTGGCCTTACTGATGAAGTGATGAAAGTTCAAATCAGAAAAACGGTTGAAGAGCATTTTTTGAAAGAGAAAAAACTAAAGAGTAAAGGGATTAAGGTTCTCTCTCTATTTTTTATTGACCGTGTTGCTAATTACCGGAACTACAATTCAGACGGTAATCCGCTTAAGGGCAAGTTTGCAGAATGGTTTGAAGAAGCTTACCGGCAAATTTCTGAAAAAGAAGCCTACAAAGGCTTACTTCCATTTGAGATGGATGAAGTGCATAATGGTTATTTTTCGCAGGACAATAAAGGTAAATGGAAAGATACCACAGGAAAATCAGAGGCCGATGATGATACATTCAAGCTGATCATGAGAAACAAAGAGCAACTTCTGGATATTAATGAGCCTTTACGTTTTATATTCAGCCATTCTGCTTTACGCGAGGGGTGGGACAGTCCAAATGTCTTTCAGATATGCACCTTGAACGAAACAAAATCGGAATTGAAAAAAAGGCAGGAAATCGGGCGGGGATTAAGACTTCCTGTTGATATGTCAGGAAACCGGATACAGGATATTACGATCAATCGCCTAACAGTGGTTGCCAATGAATCCTACGATGACTTTGCAAGACAATTACAGAGTGAAATTGAAGAGGATTGTGGAGTATCCTTTAAGGGACGAATCAAGAATAAACACGATAGAGAAACGGTAAAATATCGCAAAGGTTTCGAGTTAGATGAAAAGTTCAAAGAAATCTGGGACAGGATCAAATATAATACATCATACAAAGTAGAATACGACACCAGCGTATTAATAGAAAAAGCGATAAAAGCCGTTGAGCAGATGCCGATAATAAAAAGAGCATCAATAAAAACTACCAAGATAGCATTACAGTTTGATGAATTTGGAATTTCTGCTGATCCCAAATCTTCGTATACAACTTCGCTTGATGGAGTGTTCAAAATACCCGATGTACTATTCTATATCCAGGAACGGACGGAATTGACTCGTTCAACCATTTTGGAAATTCTTAAAGGATCGGGCAGGCTTGGTGATATGCTGATCAATCCTCAGCTTTTTTTGGACAACGCTGTCGTGGCAATAAAAGATGTTCTTTACGAATTAATGATTGACGGTATCAAGTATGAGAAGATAGGTGCAAAGGAGTATGAAATGCGTTTGTTTGAGGATTATGAGATTCATATTAATGATCTAACCTTCAATGTATCAAAACAGGATAAGACAATTTACAGTAACCTTATTCCACTTGAATCGAACGTAGAATATGAATTTGCCAAGGAATGCGAAAGCAGGGACGATATAGAGTTCTATTTCAAACTGCCTTTCTGGTTTAAGATAAAAACACCGATCGGTAGTTACAATCCAGACTGGGCATTGATTAAAAAGAATGAAAAGACCGTCTATTTTGTAGCTGAAACAAAATCAGCAGGTCAGGAATTGAAAATCAGTGAAAAGAGAAAAATCGACTGTGGTAAGGCTCATTTTAAGGAGTTTGATGGCGTAGAGTATAAGCGGGTGGCAACTGTTTCGGACTTGGATTGATTTCCTTCCCTCAACATCTACTAAACACAACCCCGCTCATCCCCATCCTTAATATCCCCACTCCCCCATTCATTACCTTAATAAATGCTCCACATCATCATCCACCTCCAGAAGTCAAAGTTCCTCTTTCTCTATCAAAGACAACGCAAAGGAGACATCCTTTCAGGGCACCCTCATCCTCAAGCACACCCCCAAAGGCTCTGGCGTCGGCAAATTCAGGATAAGGCAGGGCGATAAGGAAGACTTCAGGGCGCCTGAGGAACTCACAGAATCCTGATGGAACAACATTTGAAATTTCACCGCAAAGAACGCAAAGATTTCAATGCTCTGCTTTGCGTTCTTTGCGCCCTTTGCGGTGGATAAAGTCCGATCATTGTTTGATGAACCCCGAAGGATTACTTGACTTAAGGACTAATCAAGCCACAAAGCAGTATGGTGCAAAGACATATTATCCCGCAAATATAATGAATATCCTGAATGAAAAGAGAAATAAAAGAACGGACGATTCTTGATAAATTTGCCGAGGACTTTGTTGATATTGTTGATAAACATCATCATGATAAAACCGGATATCCGCAGGCTGCGATTATCATGAGGGACAGGACACATTCAGAACAGGTAATACGATGGGCAAAATATGTAAAATCTCATCCGCGCTCTGTGTGGATCAAAGAAGTGAAACCTTTGATCGACTCACATATCATCATGGCAAATAATTTCTATGAGCGCCTTGCAAAAACGCAAGGCGGGATTGAAAAAATAAGAAAGCTGAGAGATTTAAGATAAAAAATAAATTACCTCAATAATGCTCCACGTCATCATCCACCCCCAGAAATCCAAGCTCCTCGTCCTCCCCATCAAAGACAACGCAAAGGAGCCATCCTTCCAGGGCACCCTGATTCTCAAGCACACCCCCAAAGGCGCACGCGTGGGAAAATTCAGGATACGGCAGGGCGAAAAGGAAGACTTCAGGGCTCCAGAGGAACTCATAGAACTCCTGCGCCTTGCTGATAAGATACTTATCGCAGAGGGGAACGAGGGGTCTGAGGCAGGGTTCAAGGAACTCCTTGCTGCTTATCAACTCGATTACGGATACACGAACCCGTGCCGCCTTTGCATGAACGCAGGCAGATATACCCTGCTCAACAGCGATCCCATAAGATTCCATGATGAGCAGATCTGCCAGGATTGCGCAACAAAGGAACTGTTGCGGGAAGCAAGATCGCTCAAGATCGGAAAGCACGGTCAGGAGCGCCTTGTGAAGATATTGCTCGCAACAGGGAACCTTGATAAAGTGCTTGCGATGCTCAGTCCAGATAAACTGGATTCGGGGCTGACGAGATATGATACCATGGAAGCAAGCAAGGTCGAAAGCCAAATAAGGGTAAAAGACCTCCCCCTTCATCCTGAACTCAAGAATATTCTCCTCACAAGGCTTGATGAACTCCTGCCAGTCCAGGCACTCTCGGTAAAGGCTGGACTGCTTGAGGGAAAGAACCAGCTCATAGTCTCAGCCACAGCTACGGGAAAAACGCTTGTGGGGGAGCTTGCGGGCATCCAGAACATCCTTGGTTGTAGGGGAAAGATGCTCTATCTTGTCCCTCTTGTGGCGCTGGCTAACCAGAAGTACGGCGACTTCACAAAGCGGTATTCATCCGTTGCTGCCACGTCGCTTCGCGTTGGAACAAGCCGCATCATAAAAGACTCAAGAGGCATCCACACAACGCTTTCTTCAGATATCATCGTGGGCACATACGAAGGATTGGATTTTGTTATCAGGTCTGGTAACAAAAATGCGCTCGGCAATATTGGAACCGTTGTAATAGACGAAGTGCACATGCTTGAGGATAAAGAGCGCGGGCACAGGCTGGACGGACTTATCGCGCGCCTGAAGTTCATAGCCCCGAATGCGCAGTTCATATATCTCTCAGCCACCGTGGGAAAACCGCAGTGGCTTGCCGAGAAACTGGGCGCCGCGCTTATCGAGTTCGAGGAGAGACCCGTACCCATCGAGCGCCATCTCATATTCGCGCCTGAATACGAAAAGAAGCGGCTGATTGAGAAGCTGGCGCGCCAGGAATATGATAAGAAGTCCTCCAAAGGCTTCAGGGGGCAGACCATCGTGTTTACAAACTCGCGCCGCAACTGCGAGGTGCTGGCGCAAGGGCTTTTGATAAAAGCCATGCCTTACCATGCAGGTCTTTCGTACCATGAGAGAAAGAAGGTTGAAGAAAAATTCGGGAAAGGTGAATTACCCGTTGTCGTGACCACCGCGGCACTTGCGGCAGGTGTTGATTTCCCAGCCTCTCAGGTGATATTCGAATCTCTCGCAATGGGCATCGAATGGCTCACTGTTCGAGAGTTCCAGCAGATGTTAGGAAGGGCAGGAAGACCGGATTACCATGACCTTGGCATAGTGGTTCTGCTTGCTGACCCTGAGAAGAGATTCGGAAAAGGTGATACAGAGGATGAGATCGCTTTTGGGCTATTGAGAGGCACATTGGAACACTTCGGCGTGGACTACGGGGATGATGAACTGCTTGAGGAGACGCTTTCCAATATCATTGTCGTCCGGACGCTTGATGAAATAAAAATGCTGAATGAATTGCTTCTTGGTGAAGGTGACCTGTGGCACCTGCTCGGTAAACTCAGAGAATACGTATTTGTTGAAAAAACAAATGCTGGCTACTCACCTACAGCTCTCGGACGCATCGTTGCATCACATTTCCTGAGCATTGAGCAGACCTTTCTCATAAAAAGCGCAGTGCTTGAAGGGCGCGAGCCTATAGACATTGTTACAGAACTGGGTACGCTTGAGGCTGTATTTTTCAGGTACGCCTCGCAATTATCTGATGCACTTGGGACAGACCTTCCAACCAGGGTCTTTGGTGCAGGGCTTGACATCGTATTCTCGGCAGACGGCATGTCAAAGCTAAAAGAGAACGTGAAACGGACAATGCTGGATTTTGCGCGCGATTTCATGGCATGCAGATGCAAGGATGCGCCTTATTGCGGATGCGCACAGAATAAGTTCTCGTCGCGTGTCATTGAGCTTTGCGCCGAAGGTTTGTTCCCAGAAAAAATTATTGCAGAGCTTACAAATCAGTACGGCGTATATGCTTATGGCGGGGATGTGCTCAACTACCTTGACCAGGTAGCAAGGGCGCTTGAGGCTGTGGAGATGATCGCGGGGATATTCGGGAAGGAGGAAATAAG
>JAQUNZ010000050.1 GCA_028717345.1 Candidatus Methanoperedens sp. | reverse complement strand
GTTTTAGGGCTTGTGTCCATTGAGGATATCCTTGAGGAACTGGTGGGAGAGATCTTCGATGAGTATGACGTAGAAGCAGAAAAAAATGATGTGAAAACACAACCATCATAATCCCGTCACTTTCGACCTCCCCGGCGGCAGGAACATTGCTATCTTATCAGGTGAAGCAATATCCTTGATGAGCTTTTTATCCTCGAACTTCTCAACAAGCATCCTGTATATCTTCTTTGATATGTCATTCTGCTCAAATTCACCAGGTTCCACTTCCATAACGAACTGGGCTTTCTTCTTCACTGCTCCCAGGGGCCCTCCGATCAGCCTCTTTTCTTCATTAAGAATTAGACCAAGCGCTGCGCCCAGCATTACATCCTTGAAATAGTTGCGCTGTCCCCGTATCACAAAGGCGCCTTTTGCCACATATTCTCCGGACTCCGGGGTCTTTGAGACCTGCTCAGGCAGAACCCAGTAAGCATCCCCGCTTGCCTGCCCTGATTTCCAGATGACCGAATAAGAGACCGTGAACTGTGCTGCTTCCATAAGAGTGGTTTCTGGAACCTCTTTTCCTTCAGTCTTAATTACCACGGCAGGCGAACCAGACACATGGGCATGGAAGAAGATATCCCTTTTTTCGAGGTATTTTTTAACGATATCTTCATTGCTTGTCGCATCCCTGCCCCCGATGACAAGGAAGCCGTCAGAGGATAGAAACCACCTGAACTGCTCGTACCATTTCTGTTTGTGAACCGGTAGCTTCTGCCTGGTCTTTTTCGGAATCTCTTCTTTCCCGGTCAGCTTTTTTGTAGCCTCGATCGCCTCAAGTGCGCCTTTGATCTTTGAAGACAATTTTTTGGATCTGTCATAATACATCTGAGAATTTTGCGTTACTGAAAGCCTGGAATCCAGTTCAATTTCTTCGTTATCAAGTGTGATCGTAATAGTCCCTTTACCCGCATTAATGGATTTGATGACTCTGGCTTCGGGGACATCCGATCTTTTTAATATGTTCTTGATATCGTCCCATGAATAACCCTTCTCCCTTGCTGCTTTTATCACATTCAGGATGCCATCAACTGTCTGGTAATGACCATAGATCATTTCACCCCTGCGAACCAGCTTTCCCTCATCATCCCTGAACTTTTCAAGTGCCTGGATCTGCTTTTGCAGGCGGTACTCATATAGACCGGTCTTTTTATTTTGTGTTTCCTTAATTTCGTTTATCTGCTCGCGTTTTTTTTCAGCCCCTGCGCTGAAATATTCATCCAGCGCTTCATTGAAAGTGCCAAGATATTTCTTTTCGTTCTTATCATAATGGGAAAGCTCAAAAGGAAGGACATCAACAGGTTTCCCATCCTTTAATACGATATGTGGTTTCAGTTCAGCACCCAACGGTTTGAACACTTCCTGCATTGCTTTGTGCAGATAAGATGCATCAGCCAGTTGTTTTGCTGGCATATTTTTATCGATCCCTGCACGAGTGCAGACTTCTTCTGCATACTGCCCCCCCATGTTCATGCGAGTCGCCATTGTCCTGACAATGTCATTGTCTGAGCTGGAGAACATCTCTTTCAATTCGTCAGGAGTGGCTGTGACCGGGCTTAACTGCGCCTGGGGAAGCTCATACACCTCACCCCGTATGACCTTTCTATCCCTGAAGCTGATGGATTTTAGGGGAAGGATTATTTTTTTTTCAGCATCTAACAAAATTATGTTGCCCCGTGAAAAAAGCTCGATAAGAAGTAGTGTTGTATCCACTCCGCGCTGGATGTGCATTTCTATTATGCGGTCAAAATCGTACTGCGAGATCCCGGTTATCCTGCCTCCGGTCAGGTGCTTGCGAAGAAGCATGGGAAAGGATTGCGGAAATTTGGGTGCTTCCTCAGGGTGCGCTGTAAGGTGCAGGCGCCTTCCTGCTTCTATAACAAGGTTCGTTCTACCTTCCTTGAAGATATGCAACCCTATCCTTATCTCATCGGGTGAGTGCTGGTAAATCTTCATGATCTTTGCATCAAGAAGCCTGGGGCGCAGTTCAAGAACGAGTGCAGCCACGTCCACGCTTGACATTTCCTGTTTCATGGTCAAATGTGCTAAATGCTCTTGAATCGTTTAAGATTTGGCATCATCAAATTGACGAACTGCTCTTTAAATTCTCTTATAAACACTTCGAAGATCGATGAGCTCCTGCGGAATTGATTTTTTTAAGACGCTTGTGTTCAGCATGGTGTACCAGTCATAGGTGAACAGTACAAGACAGAGGAATGTTAAAACCCCAAGGAGTTTAATATAAATCCCAGACTGATCGATTTCTTCTATAAATCCATGAATAAAGATAAAAACACTGAAACAATACACATAAATGCAATTTCTTTTGAAAAATGATCCACTGATGACCAAACTTTTTTTTAAGACCTCCTTATCTATGTCTTTCCAGACAAACCATATCTGGATAGATAAAAAAACGGATATCAAGAATAAGGCTAAATTGAAGGATTTGATGATTAAATCTATATCGATGCTCATAATATCTACCCTATTATAATAACTGTTGTATGATACTCATTATCATTAACTTATATTAAAGGTTTCGGACTTTACAGGATTATTCCAATATAACTTCAAGTAATAAGGCTAAAATAGGATGATGATGTCCATGAATGCGGATGATGCCTGAAAACAACAAAACAATTATCCTGTTCAATCCAATGCCGGTAAAACATCCGGTCGCCCAGCCCAACAAAAAGACCACATCGCTCCAGGTGCCTCTTGTTAATGTTCCACTTTCGCTGCTTGCTCTTGCCAGGATGGTCAGTGACAGGTTCGATGTAAGAATAATAAATGCAGTGGCGGATCCTGATTACAGGGAACTTATCCTTGATGCATGTGATAATGCCCTGTGTCTTGCTGTGAGCAGCATGACCTGCTACCAGATCCGTGACGGGATTGAAGTGTGCGAAATGGTCAAAGAGAAGAAACCAGATATTCCTGTGATATGGGGCGGATACCACCCTTCTTCAGAGCCCGTGCAGACGCTTGAGAGCCCTTTTATTGATATCGTGATCAGGGGGCAGGGCGAGCACACGTTCAGGGAAGTTGTGGAAATGCTTGTCGAAAATGGTTCACTTGAGGGCATATCCGGAGTATCGTACAAGATCGGAAAGCGCATCATACATAACCCGGACAGGAAATTTGCAGACATCAATGCATATCCTGCAATACCCTATGATATGATCGACGTGGAGCGCCATGTCAAAGGTTACAAGTTCGGCAGGCGCTGTCTTGATTATTACTTAAGCCAGGGATGCGCTTCAGGGTGCAGTTTCTGCTCAGAACCTGTGTTCTGCGGCAGGCGCTGGTCAGGACTTCTTCCTGAAAGAGCAGTCAATGAAATGGAACACCTTGCGAAGACCTACAACATAGACACTTTCATGATACGAGATAGCGATTTCTTCCTGAACGTGAAGAGGGTTAGAACGCTGTGCGAGCTTTTGATAGAAAAAGACCTGAACATACGATTAACGAGCGTCAATGCAAGGATGGAGCGTTTTTCACGCATTGATGATGATATTATTTCCCTTTGCCGCAGGGCAGGGATACATGAGATATTTTTTGGTTTCGAGAGTGGGCTTCAGGAAGGGCTTGATGCTATGAACAAGGGCGCGAAAGTAAGCCATATTAGGACGTGCACACAGAAGTGCGTGAAGAACGATATCGATATTCGCGGCTCGTTCATGGTGGGGATACCAGGGATGGATGTAAAGAAAGAAGTTGAAAGCAACTTCAATGAAATAAATTCACTCATTTACGCTTACGGTGAAAGGCTTGAGCATCTTGATGTACTGCTCTCGTTTTTCACGCCGTATCCAAATACTCCCCTTTATCAAACATCGATAAAATGCGGATTAAAACCACTGGACACACTTTCTGACTGGGGCGACTTTGACCAGTTCGATTTCAAGGCGCCCTGGTTCCCGCAGGAATATTTCGATCTTGTCAGGGAGTTCAGGGCAGGCATGCCGTGGAACTCTGGGTGCGGATTTGAGGAGTGGCGCGGGTTTTATGATGGGATTCTGGAGCGGTTGGAGAAGATGAATTGATCTATACCATATTGAACACATACTCTACAATTCCCTCCGTCACATCTACCCCGCACGCTTCGAATATCCCCTTACCAGAAGGCGTCCCGTTAATTTCAAGAACATAATCCCTTTCCCCCTCGATGATATCAACGCCGGCATACACAGTGCCTATAATCTCAACCGCTTTCAGGGCGATCTTTTCCTGTTCCCTGGTCAGCGCGCAAATCTCTGCCCTCCCGCCCTGGCTCAGGTTGTTAATCCAGCTTCCAGCCGGAGCTATCCTGTATATAGAGCCTTTAACCTCACCATCCACTACGAACACCCTGATATCCCTTCCAGGATTTCGGATGAACTCCTGAATGTATATCATACCGTTCTTTTCAAGAAGCATCCTGAGCTTCGCCTCCCCGCGCGGATTGCTCTTCATGCATTCCACACCGATCCCCTTGTAACCGAAAACCGGCTTCACCACAGCTCGCCCGAATGAAGACAGTGCCTCAAGCGCAGCATCAATGTCGCCTGTCACAACCGTCTGCGGTGTTGGGATGTCATTCTTCTGGAACAGACAGCTTGAGACGTATTTGTTCGCAGCCCGAGCTATCGCCTCCGGTGGATTGATTACCGCTACCCCGCTGTCCTTAAGCTGGCACAGGATATCGAACCTGAGCGCTGCACCGTTCTGTTCCGCGGGTCCCAGATCCCTTACGATGATCGCATCAAGGACAGAAAGCTCCAGCTTGCCTGCATATATTTTACCCGACCTGATATCTGAAGTCGCGCCGCTGAAGCCGAACACCACGGGATGCATCCCGGAGCGCGTTACTGAGTTGCACAGAGCCACTCCTGTCCAGTCGTCAGGATCGGTAACCACTATTCCAATTTTTTTCATTTCATCAGTCCCTGATGCATGAAGAAGGGATCAATAAACGACAACCAGAATGACAACCTAAATGACAACCTAAACGACAACCGAAATGACAATCAGAATGACAACCTAAATTGCAGATATCAAGCCATGACATAATAAGCTCCCCTTCCTTTGCCTTCCAGTTTGATGATCTCAGGTTCAACTAGCTTGGAAAGCTCTTTGAGCGCCGCCTGCCTTGTTACCCCGAACATCTTTGCTACCTCACCCGTTGTGATCTTTCCGTTCTTTTGAAGATTTTCGATGATCTTCATCTGCCTTTCAGTAAGAGATATCTGACCCTTTGAGTCCCGCTTATGCTTTTCCAGGGAGAGTCTCAATACTTTCTCTTTGACCTTGGCTATCGAGATAAGGACGCCATCAGTAAAATACTCAAGCCACTTTGTGATGTCAATGGTACTGGGGTCAACAGAATCAAGGGCTCTGTAATATGAAATCCTGTCGCTGTCGTAATAATCATCAAGAGCAAAGAACCGCTTTATGTCGAACTCTCTCATATAAAGTATCAACGTGGCAAGAGACCGCGCTGTTCTTCCGTTACCATCCACGAAAGGATGTATCCTTACGAACTCGTAATGGGATATGCCTGCTACCATGACCGGGTCGAGTTTTTTTGCCTCTTCAGAGTTTACCCATTCAAGGAACTCGTTCATCAACCCAGGCACTTCTTCGGGCTGGGGGGGCATAAATATCACATCGCCGGTCCTGCTGTTGCCCACATAGACCTGAAGCTCCCTGTACCTGCCTTCGTATTCTGGTTTTTCCAGGATATCTTTCGATATATCCTTATGCAATTTCAGGATGCTCTTATCGGTTATTTTTCGTTTTTGCTGATACTTTTCTATTCTCCCAAGCACCATCAGGTAGTTGAGCACTTCCTGTTCGGCTTTGCGTGCTGCCGTTACTTTCCTGCCGTGGGCAAGCATGCTCACTTCTTCGATGGTAAGAGGGTTCCCTTCTATGGCAGTTGAGGCATGAGAGGCTCTTATCAACGCGTCTTTTCGAAGTGATACTTCCCATTTCGGTATAAGGTATGAATTGAGTACTGCCTCTCTTGCAGAGGCTATTTCGACAAGGTTTTTTACTATTTTATCAGTGTATTTGAAGTTTGGCTTGAATATTTTGTACACCTTCTGTGCTCATCGTCCTTTGACTTTACGATATCTCTCTTATTCTATAAACTTCTTCTTATATTCTATTCTTTTGGTTTCGGTTTTGTAACTCTTCCATCTGAGGATGTAAGTTTCAGTTGTACCAAAATTGGGGACAACTCAAGTTGTTGAAATTCTCTGTCTTTAATTTTACCCCAATATTGCCTTGGTGTTGGACTATCTGTTAATGTCTGTACTAAGTGATTTATTGGGTAATTTAACATTTAGTTCTGTCCATTGTCTCAATCCAATGTTTATAAATCTCTCAACCAATCTCTTTCAATTTCTTTAATCCCTCATTAATTTTAACCTGAGAATCTTCGATAATCTTAATAAGCTCTTCAGGTTTGGGTATGACTTTTTCTTTGACATTTGGATTTACAGCTTTTATGTCATAATTCTTACGTTTTATCGTCTCTATATCGATAAACCAGCTTTTTTCACTAATCTTATCTTCTTCTTTCGAAGAATGGCGCCTGCGCAGGAAGTCATCGAATTTATTAAGTGTCAGCGGATCTTTCTTCAGGATCTTGATATCAGACATATCGTAATACCAGATTTTTTGCGTTGGTTTTCCTTTCGTGAAGAATAACAGGTTCGTCTTGACACCTGCGCCGGCATTTAAGAAAGCGTTCTGCGGCAGGCTTATGATACACCACAAATTACATTCTTCCAGCAGCTTTTTCTTTGTCTGGACAAAAGCCAGTTCATTTGTCCTGAAAAGTACTCCTTCGTCGATAACCATTGAACATGTTCCGCCATCCTCAAGATGGTCTATAATATGCTGGATGAACAGAATCTGGGTGTTGCCTGTCTTGAAAATAAAGTTGGTCTTTGCATCTTCCCCTTCTTTGCCGCCAAAAGGAGGATTTGTGAAAATATAATCAAATTTACTCCTGGCGCCTTCGAATAATTCCATATATGTGTCCCTGCCGCTGAGGGTGTTTTTCAAGCCGATATGGGGATAATCTATCCCGTGCAGGACTAAATTCGCAAGCGCGATCGGGAAAGCTGTGTCGCTGTTGTCCAGACCCCAGAAAGCGTCATGCTTTAAATGTTCGATTTCAGTTGCGTTCAGTTCCCTTCCTGACAGTTCGGGGTTAGTAAAATAAGCATAACTTTCGGCGAGGAAGCCGCCTGTCCCGCAGCACGGGTCGTATATCGTTACGAGCGCGCCGTCTCTGGTTATTTCCGGTTTTACCGCCCTTATCATCGCCCTGATAACTTCCCTTGGAGTGAAAAACTGCCCGCCGTCATTGTTTTTCTCGCCCATCTTTAACAGCAGGCCTTCGTAGATTTGCGAGAGCGGGAACTGGTGGGTCTCGTCGATGTTTTCCGAGGTGAGATGGTCGATTTTGTCCAGCACGTCCAGCAGGTTCCTTTCGCTTGCAAGTTT
This sequence comes from Candidatus Methanoperedens sp., assembly GCA_028717345.1. Classification (GTDB taxonomy): domain Archaea; phylum Halobacteriota; class Methanosarcinia; order Methanosarcinales; family Methanoperedenaceae; genus Methanoperedens. The sequence goes on along the minus strand of JAQUNZ010000050.1, from coordinate 10,675 downwards.
TGTCTGGTTGATGTTCCTGAAGATTTGCGAGATGAGTTTTTGTTTTATGTTCGCCGATTGTTTGTTCTGGAATGATTTCAGATAAGGGATCAGCTCGTTATTTACAAAATCCAGGAAATCTCCCATTTTGCTGTTTTGCAGTTCCACTCTCTTTTTACCGTATGGATTGCCCCAGTTCCGCCACCTGTATAGTTCTTTGAGAGAGGGAGTGAATGACTTTCCGACAGCCTGGCACTTTAGCTCTTCTTCCTGCTCCTTTTCGTCAAGTATTCGCAGGAACATCATCCAGGTAAGTTCCGGGATATACTCCAGGGCGCCTTTTGTCCTGTCGCGGCGCATGATATCGCAGACCGATTTGATGTATGCGTTCATGCTGGACTGGCCGTTTACCATTCTTCCGTTATTGTTTTTTACCATGTTAATCTTTAATTAATTTTCTTTGTTTCTTTCCAGTTAAGTTTAGATAATTTTCATTGGAAATTACCGTTTTTCCTATTTTCTGCTCCAACTCTTTCCGTGTATTCTTTGCAATTGTGCCGCCATCAACCGCGGAATCCCTGCATTCATTAAATCCCTGGGAGTCTTTAGAAATCGTAATATCAGTTGTTGCTTTCTCACCGACCATAGTAAGGATCAACTCCCAGTCAGTCATATGGTCTCTCAGATTCTGGCCGTCTCTTTCTAAGCCTTTGAATTTCTTGTATTCACCGACAGTTTTGCCAAATGTAGCCTTTGATATCTCATTCGTGAGTATTGCAAAGTCTTTTTTCTCCTGAATACCCCTTGTCTCCCATTCATCAGTTAAATCCTGCCTGATCGCTATGCCTCTTAACCTCTTGTCGATCCACTCCTGTGGATACCCTTTGAGTTCATAATATTCCTTAACCCTGTCCTGTGCGAGTTCCGGATTTTCTATTTCCTGAATCCTTTCGTATCCGACTTTTGCGAGCCATTGCTTAAACGGCTCTGCTTTTGGGGATGGAACTGATTGAATCAACCTGAAAGCATTTCTTGTATTTACACAGTCAGCATATCTCAATTTGCCGTCCGCAGCAGGCAGTTTCAAACCGTGACAAATTGTCACGAGTTGAGGTTCTCGTTGCTTTAATTTTCTCCAGTAGGCAAGCTCATCCTTGCTGTCTGTGAGGAGTGCAATTATGTCTGATACTGAGTAAAACCATTCATCATCATGCCATATTCGTCTTATTTTAGTTCCCTCGAAAACAACAAGCGCGTCTTTTGAATCCATATTAATATCTCTATATTATCGGTGTTAAAAACGGTTGGGATAGCAGGGCGAAAGTAATATTCAGATGAGGTCTTTTTTTCATTAAGAGGAGACAGTAATTATCGTTAAGAACTGAATGTTTTGAACTTATCTTTGCGTCCTTTGCGCCCTCTGCGGTGAATAAAATCAAACACCGCAAAGCACGCAATGAGCGCAAAGTGAACATAGAATAAGTATCATAGATCAGGTTCTTAACTAAAAACGAACCGCAGATAAACGCAGATGAACGCAGATTTAATGCATGGTATCCGCGTTCAATTAAGGCCAATATGATTTTTATTACTTTTTCAAGTGGCGCTGGTATTTGATTATCTCTTTTCATAATATCATCAGCTATTGATTTGATATTGCCCGAAGACTTCGTTGAGGATGGAGGCGGGGAGCTGGTTGATGGCGTCAAATTCAACATTAACATAACCCATCGATTTTTTATGGGTATCAAGAAATTCATTATACTTAGCCACTATTTGGTTTTGAACCTCAATCGATGGTATTCTTAGTCGAATATTACGCAATGAGACAGTATTTATATTGTAATTTCCCGCAGACGTTTTTGCTTTCGATAGTAGCGCATCTCTTGCGTTACCAGATTTAAATAAGATGTCAATAAATTCTGGAACAACTTTGTCCATCTTAACTCTTGCACGAATTAAGTAAGAAGCAAAAACATACTTGTCATCCTCTAAATCAAATAGAGAGCATCTTCCTATATTATGTGGATTTCCATTTGTTCTGACAAATAATATGTCACCTCCTTTTAAAAATAGTCCTTTTTCTTCATCATCCAACTCAATGTATTTTAAATCTGTGAGGTCGATTACTTTTCCTATAATGTTTGGGATTCTTAAAATCGGAACACTCTTTGAATTAGGATTAGATGCTTTTTCCGAAGAACCATATTTGAATTCCTCTACTAATTCCCCAAACAACACCTCCTTGCAGTCTTCAACTTCAACAAGTCTATTTATGAAAGAGTGGTTGTAAGAAAATATGGCGGTTTGTGTTTTCTCCGCTTCATTTTTCATCATCTCGATTTGCGCCAGTTGCTTATTGAGTTTATCGACGATTTTTCGTTGTTCTCGAATAGGTGGAACCGGAATTTTTAATTCTTGAATATTTTTCTTATCTATTGCTGTAAATATACTTCCCGTTCCTTTTGAAGAAATACGGACTTCATTAGTTTTCAGGAAATAATATAAATACATGTAATCAATATTATCGCTACCTCTGATAGCGCATAGCCCTCTGCCAATACAACATTCGGTATCTGCAATATTTACGGAGCCAACAGGCGCTCTTACAGACATTAGTATATCATTTTTTTTAGCAACCTTTTTTGGATTTGAACAATAAATCTTGACCTGTGGAAATATCGCGCCAAATTCTGCTTTACCCTGGAAAAATGGAAGACCAATTTTATCCTTGTTATAAGTATCTGATGGAGGAGATTGACCCATAATTATTTCAGTAACATCTTTCAGTCTCTCAATGTTGATTCCTTCAAGATTGTCCATTTTATCCATACATTCTTTATCCATCATCCCGCCAGCAGCCCCATCTTAACCTTAGATACCACATCGCCAGACATCAGGCTAATCTTAGCCAGAGCCTTAATCCCACCAGCCCTCTTTATCTCAGCCACATCAAAAACTTCAGGGCTTTCAAGCTCTTCGATGCCGTTCTCTTCAAATTGCCTTGCCAGAGCCTTTATGACATTAGCCGAATCACCGGGCAGCGATAACAGCCAGTCCCTGTTCTTATAATCAAAAGCCGTGACCCTCTCGCCCCTTGTTTTTGCAGTCATGCCAAAGCCAATCTCGGCGAACAAATCAAATAAATCGCAGTCTTTCAGCTTCAATAAATCCCGGAGCAGCAGGGCGCCTTTTTCGCCCCCCGGCAGCGCCGAGATCAGGTGCTTCCTTTCTTCAGGATTGACCCACATTTCGCGCAGCAGTTCAATGTTATCAGCATGCTCAACCAGTGAGGCTGCCAGCTGTTCCCTGTATTCCTCAATTGTGAACGGCCGCTCTTTGCCTGTTATTTCGTCTTTCATCAAAATGAATGTCCCTTCGTCCCTGATCTCAACATAATATCCCCGAACCCTGGCAATCTTCCTTTTTTCTCCTTCTATGGGAGACCTTGAAGGCTCAGTCCTTGGCGTTGAAATGAACTCTTTCCCAAATAACCTTGTCGCATTGGTATAATCATAAATACGGAACATGAACTTACCGAAGGCTTCATCAATTCTCATCCCGCGCCCCACCATCTGGTAAAAGAGAATCGGCGATTTTACATAAGTGAAGAACACGATGTTCTGGACGCAGGGGATATCCACACCCGTTGTCAGCAGATCAACGGTTGTTGCTATGAAATGGGAATTCCTGCTCCCGCGCATGTTTGCGATCAGAACTTCCTGGCTCTCTCCTAAAGAACCGCTTGCAATTCCTTTTTGCGTGCATTTGAATGCAAACTTCTCACAATCCGGCAGTCCTTTTTCCATATACATATTATTCAGTTCGATTTCCACATCCTCAGCGTGTTTGTCATTCGCGCAGAAAATAATCGTCTTCTGTCTCAAGCCCCCTGTTTTTTCGAACTGCTCCAGCAAATCCTTACACATTGCTTTTCTTCTGTCAGGAAGTATCAGCAGCTTATCAAAATCTTCCTTGTTGTAAACGTCTTTAACATCGCCTGTGCCCATTTGCATCCCCGTTTTTGAGTCATAAATCCCTTTTTTCAGCAGTTCTTCCCTGGTTAACAGGCGCTCATCGATACTGGCGCTTCTTCTTACAATTTCACATGCAGCCAGGTAACCGTCCTCCCATCCCTTAGCATACGGATATTCATACACGGGTTCACCAAAATACTTGAGATTGTTCCTGCTGATTTTCTCATCCTTATCTTTTTCAGGAGATTTCTCGCCAGTTATCTTCCTTGGAGTCGCAGTCAATCCGATCTGCACAGCATCGGGATTATTTGTGAGGACGACACTCCACTTATCCCATGCGCTCCTGTGACATTCATCAATAATTATATGACTGAAATAATTCTCAGGATAATTCTGTAAAAAGAACGATGTGTCTCCATCTTCATCAATACCCAGCGCCTGGTATGTTGACACAATGATCCTGGCATTCTTTTTAGGGTCTTTATTCTCAACAAACGCCGCGTTATCTCCGAAAACAGAGATCATTTGCCCGAACCCCTGCTTCCTGAGTTCATTCCTGTCGCAAACAAATAAAGCCCGTCTCAAATGTCCTGCCTCAGCCAGTTTATGCAAAAGCTGGACAGCTATCCGGGTCTTACCAGAACCCGTCGCAAGGGAAAGCAAAACCCTGTTCCAGCCTTCCTTCTTTCCTGCAATTTTCTCAAGCGCAGCCCTGATCGCAGCATCCTGGTAATATCTTCTTTCAGATTGACCTCCCCTGTACGGAACAAATAGCGGCCTGGCATTATCATCAGAAAGCGAAAAACCTCTGCTTTCTTCGTATAACTTTTTTAATAATTCCGGTTTGGGGAAGCTGTCTATAGGAAGTTCTTCCGAAACTTTCCCGCTAAAAGAGTCATATGCAACAAAAAGATGGCCGTTCGTCGAGAACACAAATGGAACATTAAGACTCTTTGCGTATTCTTTAGCCTGTCCCAATCCGAGAGTTGCATGCTCTCCTTCATTCTTAGCTTCCAATACGCCTATAGATAACGGATTTTCCTTTACTGGAAGGCACAAAAGATAGTCCGTTCTCCCTTTCTTTCTCTTTGTTTTTCCGTTAATTATTTCAATAGTGCCTGCTGTAATCTCTCTTCTGATCAGGTCTTCGATCCAGCCGATTTTATGCAATGCCGGATCAATTAATTTCGCTCTTGTATCTGCTTCATTCAGTCCCATTTTAAAAGAACGTTCCTATTAAAATTATTTCTACACATTGTTCATCATATTTCAAACGCAGGTCATTTCTTCTTATACACATTTAATCCAATTTTGACAGCTTCCTTCCCAGGAACGGACTGATTGCCCTCACTCGATGCGATAATTGTCGTTTTACCTGATGACGAGGGTCCAAAATCTTTTGTCAAATCCACCTTGATCGTCAAAATGTTTCCATCCACCGACATTTCTACATTCTTCATAATTTCATATCTCCTGCTATATTGTTTATTTTATGATATCAATGAAACTATCTTTATATAGCATATGAAAGGCTAAAAGCTTTTGTTTTCTGAAAAGACCAAATGCAAACCGTTATCCTGATTGGAATTGTCAATAGCCTTCATGCAGGTTTGCAGCACATGTGAAGCATCCACCAGGTGCGGGTTAAAAGAAGAAGGGCTTTTTGACCTGTGCCCGAAAATCAAAACCGCTGAAAAAATAGCAAAACCTGAAGTGAAGAAAGAAGCCACGACCACATTTATCGATAAAGCTCTACTCAGGCGGTATTTCGGCTATTCCGAATTCAGGCAGCTTCAGGAGGATATAATACTTGATGTCCTGAAAGGGAACAATGTACTTGTGCTCATGCCCACAGGCGGCGGAAAATCCCTGTGCTACCAGTACCCGTCCCTGCTTTTTAAGGGATTGACGATCGTGGTCTCACCACTTATTGCCCTGATGAAAAATCAGGTGGATAACCTCAGGCAAAATGGCATCGCAGCTGAATATATCAACAGTTCGTTGAATTACGAAGACATCACAAAAATAAAATCAGCCCTGCTGCATAACAGGATCAGGCTGCTCTATGTAGCGCCTGAAAGACTGACCATCCCAACATTTCTTTCATTCTTAAAAGGATTGAAAATAAGCCTTTTCGCCATCGATGAAGCCCACTGCATCTCGGAATGGGGGCATGATTTCAGACCTGAATACAGGCAGTTAAAGATCATAGGCACTTCCTTTCCTGATGTTCCGATAATTGCACTTACTGCCACAGCGACCACAAAAGTCAGGGAGGATATCGTAAATCAGCTTGAACTCAAAGACTGTAAAAAATATATTGCAAGTTTCAACAGGGAGAATCTTGTTTATTATGTAAAACCCAAACAGGATGCATTCAGGCAGATCGTGGAATTTCTAAGAACAAAGCATCATGAATCAGGCATAATTTACTGCTACAGCAGGAAAAACGTTGAATCCCTTGCTGAAAACCTTAAAGCATCAGGCTTCCATGCGCTTCCATATCATGCAGGTCTATCTGCAAGTGTAAGGTCAACGAACCAGGAGAAGTTCATAAAAGACGATGTGGAGATACTTGTCGCCACTATCGCTTTCGGTATGGGCATCGACAAACCCAACATACGTTTCGTGATACATCACGACCTTCCGAAAAACTTAGAAGCCTATTACCAGGAAACAGGACGAGCTGGCAGGGATGGGCTGAGAAGCGATTGCGTGCTTTTTTACAGCTACGGTGACAGGCAGAAGGTAGAGTATTTCATAAACCAGATGACGAATGAAAAGGAAAGGCAGATATCGCATGATAAATTGATGGACATAATAAATTTTTGTGAAACAAACGAATGCCGCCGAAAGCTGCTCCTTGGATATTTTGGGGAGGATTATAAAGAAACAAGGTGCAGCGGCTGCGATAACTGCCTCACGCCAAAGGATGAGATGGAAGCGACGGGTGAGATACTGACCATCCTTTCCTGTATCGAAGAACTGGGTGAAATGTTCGGGATAAACTACTGCATAGATGTGCTGACAGGAAGTAAAGGCAGCCGCCTCATGCATAACGGTCACACGGCATTGAAGTCATACGGTTCCGGGAAAAACCTGCCAAAGAAAACATGGCACGGGTTCATAAGAGAACTCCTCAGGCGCGGGTATCTCAACCTGGAGGGAGAATATCCTGTACTGAAATTGAGCCGGAAGAGCAGGGATATGTTGTCTGGCTCAAAGAGCGGTGTGATTAACGAAAAAATATTCCTTGTAAAACCCCAGATCGTTGAAAAACCATCAATAATAGAGTCTGACTCCGGCGACAGTGCATTGTTCGAGGCTCTTCGGGCATTGAGGAAAACGCTGGCTGACGCTGAGAATTACCCACCATACATGATCTTCAATGACGCCAGCCTGAAGCAGATGGCTGCGCGGCGCCCGTGCACTCCTGAAGATTTCCGGAAGATCACTGGCGTTGGGGAAAAGAAGCTTGAGAGATATGGCGCCATTTTCATGGGTGAGATCAGAAGGTTTTGTGAGAGACAACACTCATTCAGCCAGCCCGTGAAAAAGCACTCAAGTGAGTATATGACACTGGAAATGCTAAATCAGGGTATGGATCTTGATGAGATCACTTTAAAAAGGAATTTATCCTTGAATACTATCTATGATCATATTGAGAAATTGATAATTGCAGGTGAAAATATCAATATCGAGAAGTTCGTAAAGGAAGAAAAGATCGAAGTGATATCAAGCGCTATCCATGAATTAGGTGGAGAGACCCTGAAACCGATCAAGGAAAAGCTGGGGGATAATTATTCGTATGGGGAAATAAAACTTGTGAGAGCGAAAATGAAAGGGAGGAATAATCATTTTTATGAAATGTGAGATCAAAATGAACAGAACGAAAGTCAGTCATGCTTTATTTCTTCAGGGTTTTTTGTTTTTTTGGAGCCTTCCACTTCGACAATCTCTTTCCACAGCCCCTCAAAACGTTTTTGAATGCCAGGCTTATCAAGTGCAGAAGCGAATTGCGAGAGCCAGTTGATGAGATATTTCTTATCAAGCAAAGCGCCTCTTCTTAAAAGAATACCTTCAATATCCTGCCAATCTTTTTCCCGCTCTGAGATCGCTTTGTATATGATCAGATCCTTTCCTGAATTAGATTGAAAGATTTTCGAAGTGTCACAAGACCTTCAATTTTTCTTCTCCTGAATTTTTCACTTTCTTCGTCGGATATTTTATTTTGTAAATCCCATAGTTCAGAAAAAATTGCAAAGGCGGAATCAATAGTAAGCTCCTTAAGATTCTTGCTTTTATACGTTCTTTCCCAGTTCGAAAAAGTTTTCCAGTCTTTATCCGGCGATTCCTGTTTCTTTTGCATCTTTTCCTCCTGAAATCTGCGCCAATTTGACCCCTTAGGATTTTAACATACCATATAATATAAAACTAAATAAGACTTTTGTTTAAGTTCCTTTCAAGATTTTTGAACCTCTCCACCACACAGCGCAGGAAATTCACCACTCTCTCAACCTCGTCTATTATCACCCCATCGCTTGATGCAACGATCTCCCCACAGCGCTTCAAATCATGATCCACATGCCTCGAAGTCCTCGCCTCACCCCTCAACCCGGCCTCGGCAAGCTTCTCCCGAAGCCTCCCGGCAAGCATACCGCTCCTGCTTATCTGCGCATCAAACAGGAAAACAACATTCTCAGGCTTCATTTCCTCTAAAAACACAAAAATAAACCTGACCGCCTCCTCCGTGTTCGAAGATACCTTGAAATTTCGAAAAGCGCCTTTAACATCCCTTATCACCCCATCATCGCAGAGATACGCTTTTTTCTCAAGAATACTCTCCATGCCAATAATGATATTGTACCCGTCTATTACAATGCTGCTGCCTTCTATTTTTTCGCATGGGAGAAATTTAGCCTGTCTTCTTTCAGCCATCTCACGCGCGAGCACAGTCCTTGAGAGAAGATACCTCGATTTCACATCCAGCCTGTAGTGAGCGCACACGAATCCGACTGCGCTCTTTTGTGGATAACCGCGGTCAAGAAGGAACCTTATGTCTGAGGCGGCATTCACAAGGCTCATGCAGCTACCTTAAATCGCAGGAGCGCTGCGATCCCTCCCAGCGACTCAAGCTTCCTTCCCGGCTCGAACTCTGTACTGAACACAACAATACGTCCCTGCGAATGCTCCACATCTTTTAAGAACCTGTCAATTGAGTCGCTTTCGCGTTCCGTGCGCAGCAGCTCGTCAGTAATAAGCAGGGTCTCCACAGCCCCCATGTTCTGAGCGCTCTTCACCTCTGCCATGCCGTATGCAGCTTTGCCATCCATTGATATCTCCTTCATCAATTCTTCGATCAGGGTTGCTTCCCTGCCGATCCTGGATTCCTGCATTATCCTGTCAACAGCGCCACGGCGCAGCACTTCCTGGAAACCTGACACGCCGATGGATGAAGTATCCTCAAGCACTATCTTCTTTGCAAGCTCAGGTTCCTTTGTCCGTACGAACTCAAAGAAATCATCCTTCGTGAACCCAGGACCTGCCAGTATCACAGCTTCTACCTTTTCAGCAGCCCACTTTAACTGTGCAGCCAGCTCACCGAAAAAAGAATTTCTCTGATTACCCTCACCTTTCCCAAGGGACTGCCGAAGAGATGAGGACTCCTCAACCCCGAACTGCCTGACCATTCCTATACTCGCTTCGCCTTCTTCTATTGTTGCGATAATTACTTTCGGGCGCAGGGCTGCGATCTCTGCCTCCCTTATCCGCTCGAACTGGTCGTTCTTCCATCTCTTGATTATAGAAATATTTGTTCCTTCTTCCACATTAAGGGTGTGGTATGCTCCTGCATCTATCCCGTCCACGATAGTGCCATGCACACGAAGACGGTTTGAGAACCTGTGGAACTCAACTTTCTCAACTCTTATCCCCAGACGAACTGTTTTCTTATCAGCTTTTTCGGGTCTTAATTTATCTGTTGCGCCTTCTATCCTGCGTTTTGTGTAAGCAAACACAAGATCATTCGGTTCAAGTATGTATTTGAGATGCCAGAGATCGTCCAGGGATTCGGTTATGAGCGATATTTCGCCTTCATCAAAGCGCAGTTCTTTTTTTAACACCTTCATTGCTTCACCATAACTTGCGAATAAAATAAATCAGGATAATAACAAGAGCGAGACCGGATATCGATATCATGGGGTCAATGGATGGCTGAATTCCCGGAGTTTGGTCATTATTTGCAGGAGTTGCTATATTTTCAGGTATTATCGTCTTATCTGGATAAGGTTTTTCCGGATCATTGAACTGATAAAGGATAAATGATACAAGGTGCTGCTCTGACTGTCCTGAATATATTTTATCCACAGCAATGGATATTATGATCTTATTGGTTTTGTTATATACGAACGATCCATAGCTATAAACTATCTCGTTTTTTACAATAGTTTCGTTGTCTTTCAACTGGAACCACATGGATCCATCGCTGCTTACGCTTTTTAAGCTGAGTGCATACCCCTGGTATAGAGTGACGAATCCGCCTGTGGCAAGATACATTTTTGTCCCATTGAACAATACATCACTGCCTGCTGAGGTTGACGGTATGATCGATAAGAATAATAATAAGACCAATATTTTTTGTCTCATCACCATATTATTTACAATGAGTTCGTACGCAGGCTTATATATTTCCTTTGCATCTTTTTGCCCATGACAATTTC
>JAQUNZ010000049.1 GCA_028717345.1 Candidatus Methanoperedens sp. | reverse complement strand
CTGCTGAAAAACGCTTTTTAATGCAGCGCATCTTGAGAACTTATATACTTTTAGTATAATCTAACTAATCATGGTTCAAAATCTGCGCACCCCCATAGTGTGTGTCATGGGGCATGTGGATCATGGCAAGACCTCGTTACTTGACAGGATAAGAGGTACCACAATAGCTGAGCGTGAGGCGGGTCTCATCACGCAGCATATTGGTGCGACAGAAGTGCCGCTTGACGTTGTTAAAAGAGTATGCGGGAATGTATTTAAAGGGGATACAAAAGTACCAGGATTGCTATTCATCGATACTCCTGGGCACAGGGCGTTCACTACGCTTCGGGCAAGGGGCGGGGCACTTGCTGACCTTGCAGTACTTGTGGTGGATGTTAACGAAGGATTTCAACCCCAGACTATAGAAGCTGTAGAAATACTAAAAAGATTCAAAACGCCGTTCGTGGTGGCAGCAAATAAGATCGATAAGTTATCAGGCTGGAACCCCAGGCATGGTAAACCGTTTATCCTCTCATTTCCTGAACAGGCAGAACACGTGAAGAACGCGCTTGATGAAAAGATCTACATCATAATTGGAAAGCTATATGAGATGGGTTTCAGCTCAGACAGGTATGACCGCGTGCGAGAGTTCCAGAAGAACATCGGTGTTATACCTGTTAGCGCAAGGACGGGAGAGGGGATACCCGACCTTCTTATGATCCTGATGGGGCTTGCACAGAAGTTCCTTGAAAAAGACCTTGAATACAGGGCTGTAGGACCAGGGACAGGTACTGTTCTTGAGGTGAAGGAAGAGACAGGTCTTGGAACAACGCTGGACGTGATACTTTACGATGGGGAATTAAATGTGGGGGATACCGTGGTGGTCGGGAGCCTTGGTGAGCCTATTGTGACAAAGATCAGGGCTCTTCTAAAGCCGCGTCCGCTTTCCGAGATTCGCTCCGAGGAGAAGTTCAAACAGGTGAAGAAGGTTGTTGCCGCGTCCGGGATCAAAATTGCGGCACCCAGCCTTGAAGGGGCTCTTGCTGGTTCTCTGATACGGGTAGCTTCAGGAGATATCAATGAAATAGCTGAGCAGATAAAATCCGAGATCGATGCTGTCAGGATCGAGACACAATCAAGCGGCATATTGATAAAAGCAGATACGCTGGGCTCACTTGAAGCTCTTGTCAATGAATTGAAGAAAGAAAATATTCCCATACGACGGGCTGACATAGGGGATATTTCAAAAAGGGATATCGCTGAAGCAAAGACTGTAAAGGACCCGTTGTTGTCTGTAATAGTGGGATTTGATGTTGATATCCTTCCTGATGCCAGGGAAGAGATTACAGGTTCTGATATTAAGGTGTTCATAAATAATGTCATTTACAAACTTATTGAAGATTACAAGAAATGGGTGGTGGAGCAAAAGGCGCTTATCGAGAAAAAGCGCTATGAGACCATTATCAAGCCGGGCAGGTTCATAATACTTCCAGATTGTACTTTCAGGCAGAGCAAACCTGCGGTGGTCGGTGTGCGTGTAATGGGCGGTATAATTAAGACCAGCCTGGAAGTGATGAAAGAGGATGGCTCGATCGTCGGGAAGATAAAAGGAATCCAGGAACATAACGAAAATATCAGCGAGGCGACAGCAGGAAAGGAAGTGGCTGTGGCTATAGACGGACCGACCGTGGGCAGACAGATAAAGGAAGGGGATATCCTTTACATCGATGTTCCTGAGAAGCATGCGAAAATAGTTGAGCAGGAACTTTTCGAATCTATGAAGATCGAAGACAAAGAGACTCTGATGGCTTATATGGAAATAAGGCGCAGAGGACATCCGTTCTGGGGAAAATAAACGCAGTGATTACAGCTATTGTTAAAAAAATTGTTATTATAAGAAAGATGGGCGGGTTGGGGAGTGGGGGTTAGTGTGTTAAAAAAGATGTCCCGCCCATCGATACCTACCACAATTACATCATATATAAATGTTGCGGGATTGCGGTATTTATTCCAGAATGAAAAGAATGTGGGCAGGTTGGGGAGTGGGGGTTAGTGTGTTAAAAAAGATGTCCTGCCCACAACTGCATTACATAATTTAATGGTATATAAAACTAACGGATGTTTAGCAGTTAATCGAAGATAAAAAACAAATGATGGGCCCGCGGAGATTCGAACTCCGGATCTCCGCCATGTCAAGGCGACGTCATAACCAGCTAGACCACGAGCCCGGTTCTTTCCTAAAGTGTATAATTGTTATTAAACCTATCGATTGATGCCATGTTTTATTATTTTATACGCTAACATATTCCTTATGGTAACTGTCAGTGCAAGGAAAAGACTTGAGTCCATAGAAAACGATGTTCTTTCAGCCATGTTCGTGGGAGTGCTATCAAAGGACGATGCATGGCTGAAACATACACTTGAAGAAACCCTTCCCATGCTGGAAGCACGCGCACTTCGCCTGGCAGAGGAATGCAGAAAAAATGGAGAATGCAAGGGTGATAATACCCTGTGTGATGAAGCAAGGATTTCAATGTTATTCAAAGAAACCCGTAAAAAGCTTGAAACTGAGAATATTGCAAGGAAGTCTCACTCAAGGTATCATCACTGAACCTGGTTTAGTTAATAGACTTTTTTTTCTCATAGCTCGCTTATTATCCATCTTATACGTCCAGTCATTCAGTACATACTTTTCCAGAAGGACGGCTGACAGTTCATTTTCGCATTCTGTCAAATTGCCTTCAGAGGAACTTACGCCTAACGCGTTCTCAAAACCCCGCCTGAGTGAATTTTTTACTGCATCCATATCTATTATTCCTAATTCACGCAGTGTAACCATACCCTCTCTTGCAGAAGCCACAGGACGGAGGTTCTTCGTGGGGTTCTTAAGGACCTTATCCATCAGTTCAAAATCAAAATCAAGCAGGAGACTGCCGTTGACCAGGACAGCGCCGTCAAACCGTCCCTGGGCATTCCCCGAGATTTTTCTGCCATGCGAATAGACTGCATTGCGGGCTGGTTCTATCTCGCCACCTGCACCCATTGATACGAGCGCGTTCACCACACCACCCAGGACTTTGCTGTATGCTTCCTGGATATCGTGAGGTATAACTCCGTCTTCCCTGCCTATCACGGAAAAGAGAATCTGTTCATCATCGCAGAAACCACACCCTCCTCCAAGAATCCGCCGTACTATCCCAATACCTGCTTCTGTGCAAAAATCAGCATTGATCTCATCCTCAACGCACTGGTGGTATCCAAGATATACAACGGGAGAGCGTACCCGCCAGAAAAGTAAAGTTTCGGGAGAGGAGCCTGCACCAACATGACTGCCTATAGCTTCAAAAACTGCTGCGCTATAGAACCCGTCAATCTTATCAAGGTCAAGGAAGCGCCACATTATTATTCTTTTGATTATTCAACACTTGAATAATCATTATTATTGGTTTTGTTAATGAACTGATACCAAATGATTACTGCGTAGATGAAAGATATTAAAAAGATCATCTGGGAAAACTCAATCAGATAGTAATTATAAATAATATCTTTTATTGTAAGGTACACTCCCACCAGCCTGAGCAGGGAATTGAGAGCAAAAGCCGCCCCTGCTATCGAGATAGATATCCATATCTGCTGCAAAACATTACTATTGAGAAATAGCCTCGCTTTAAGAAAACCTCTGTCCAGTTTATATGTCTTTAAAAGAACATGAGCACATAAAATTATGATCATGAGTGATGCATTAATATTAAATAATTCTACGAATGCTTCAAAGAACTTTAATTCCGGGATCATAATATCTAATTAATTGTTATATTGTCATATATATCTTTACTTTCTTTGAACGTGTCTTTCAATTAAGGTTATCGGCTCAATATATTCATCCAGCAATTTATCTGAAACCCCGGATTCATCTTCAATGAGATAAACTATCCCCTGTCTTTGCATTTCGTTCTTTATATCTTTATTATTATCATAGGTTTTAATGATGTCTAAGAACTGGGCAAGTTCAGTGGATTCAACTATATCTTGAGATTTATAGAATTTTCGGTAAAGTATTTCATCTAATATTTGCTGTCGCAGTTCATCTTCCTGAAAGTTAAGTTTTGATAAACGAATATGTTTGACAAAATCTTCAATATCAGTTTGGATAGGTTGCGGAAATAATTCAAGAAAATTTCTTATTTCATTTCGGATCGCTTTTCTGATAAGCGTATTCTTAACACGGAACTTAACTTTTTCAATGACGTCCTTTTTAACCCTTTTGATATCTTCACAGAATTTAAATGCCAGATTTGTTGCAAATCCGTTAATAATGCTTTCATTCGGAAGAATATGCTTCTTCAAAAATTCTTCGATCTTTTTGTTTATAGTGAACTTGATAGGGGTTTGTTCATCTGTTATTTCCATTGGTTTTGTGCGGAAAGTGCATACATCAGTGACGTTGATCTTTTTCAAGAACTCGCTGATACTGAGTTCTGAGGATTCGATCCTGAGGGCATTGAATATATCCATCGCTTGCTTACTGATATTGAGTTCTATTGATTTGCTCCTGATGGCACTGCATATATTCACTGCATTATTTTTTCCTGAAATCACACTGAGATCGAGTTCTATCAGATTTATGAACTCCTCAAAATCGCCAAGATTCGATTTTTCATTTAACTTTTTCTTTGATCTTACTTTATCAATAATTGTTTTCGACCGATATCCAATATTAGCGTTCAGTATCTGAGTACAGTATTCCAGGAACTCATCAATTGAAGACATATCTTACATAATACATATATTATTCTTACTATAAAATGGTGTCTTAGCAGGTAACTAAAAAATTTTAAAATAAAGCCATCAATATATTGTCACATCAAAAGAAATACAATATAACCGGGAGAAGAATAACACCCATCGCATGTGTTTTCCTGATCTTTGCAAAAGAAGCTACCATTCCGACAGGTGTAGAGATCAGGAAGATTACAAGCCCAAACCAGCCTGTGAACATTATGACCATAAACGTCAGGAAAATCAAAACTGCACAGCAAAGCTTTGAATAGTCTATTTTCGACAGCATACCTGATATCCTGTCCCCCAGGTAAATCGTAGCATAATACGAGAGGATCGAAACATAAACTATGACAACAAGCAGCAGAATCATGATTGACATATCCCATTCTTCAATATTGATAAGTCCATTGATCGCCACCATCGCTCCGCTCCTTGTCCTGTGAATTGTGTATAATGCAATAAGGCTGAAGATCGCATTTGCAGTGTTTGCTCCGCTTAATGAGATTATGAACTCTTTTGAGGAATCCTCGCTTTTATCCTCACGGACAAAAAGGCGGGCGATTATGGTACCAACAGCAGAGGATACTCCGGGAAGCCATGCAACGAACGACCCTGCAGCGCTTCCGGAAAGAATCCCCCTGATGATCCTTTTTCCAGGAAGCGTGAACATGCAGTTTTTTTGCTGCGGTGGGACTTCCGAGCGTGTCATCAGAGCAAGAACCAGCATCGAAGCGCCGAACAACCCGGAAAGAAGCGGAAGAAGTATTGATGGTTCGCCAAGTGTTACCAGGGGTGTCATCTTATCTGTATTGTCAAAAGCGAATCTTCCGAGCATACCGGACAGGAGGAACAGTATAACGGCATAACCCTTGTATTTAAGATGTACAAGCGACCCCTGCCCTTCCACAACCTCCCCGTTCTCTGTGGCAATCATAAGTACTACGATAAGAACAAGGATCCACCCTATGTATGCATCAATCATCCCATAGATGTTCATAAAAAAGAAACCCAGCGGCACTGCAATAAGAAGTGAAGCAGCCACCGAACCTGCACTGCCTATGGCTGAGAGGCGCACAGCCTCGAACCCCCGCCCTTCCATCAGAAGCTGGTGTCCTGGAAGCACTGCAAGCGCTGTATCAGCCTCTGGAGCCCCGAGGAATATAGAGGGAATGATATCAACGAATGTCTGGGTAACTGAGTTTGAGAGTATTATCACTGCGATGTAAAATGGCGCAAAGCCCAATTTGAGGAAAAGCGGAGTGAGCGCAAGTAGTATCAGGGCGAAGTTATTTACGTGGATGCCAGGCGTTAGCCCTGAGATTATACCCAGGAAAAAACCAATGAAAATGGAGATTATCAGAAGCGTTATTGAGATATCCATAGGATGCCTCAAAACATGCATTGAACAAAAATATTATGATATTATACGCCCGGATGTTCGGTTGAATAAATTGGGTACAATATGGGAAAAAACTTTTAAGTATAGATTTATAATCATTAATCATAAACATGATATAGATAATCATGTAAATTAATAGATGGGAGAATTAAAATGTTGGAAACTCGCAAAGAGCGCGTAAAGTTACTGAAATCAGGCATTTCAGGAAAAATGATTGAGAGGCTTTATATTGAGGGTAACAGTTTCAGGATAATCCCTTTTCCTCCTGTTATCAAGCTTGTAGAGCTTGAAATCCCTATTGACCTGAATAATCGTGCAAGGCATGCAGCGATTGCCAGATGCGCTTAATTCGTACAGCGGATTCTGAAATGGAATTTGTGGGTCGCCTCTATCTGAGATAAAGTTCTTTTGAGATCAAAAAGCCCCCCAGCATCGTGGATGCCAGAGCCAGAATCGGAGGAACAAAGAGAAGCCCGATAATTATTGCAAAATAAATCGTTGATACCGGGATAAATAAAACAAGGATTACGCTCAGGATCCCAAGTACAATTAGCGCCTTCAAAGTTGTCCGTTTGCTTTCTCCCAAAAATGGAATATATGGCTCAATTTTTACTCTGCCGCTCAAGCAGGCATCGAGAATGAAATCACTTGCAGGTTTCTTCTTATGTGAGCATGCCTTCAAGGTCAAATGCCAATTGTACACGAAATATACAACACAAATAAAGCTCATTAAATCAAATAATTCAAAGAATAAGTAAGGCTGTTTGGTCCCTTCGATGAATTCATTAAATATCAATAAAGTTCCGATAAAAAAAACAGTAATAATACTGTTTTTCAATATTGATTCGTTAGCTGATATTTTTGATCTTAATTCACTTTTATCAACATCAATCCACATAAAAAATATTTGAACTGATAGGAAAACTAACATCAAATATAATGAAACCATTAAAAATTCAATGTATTTATAAACTGTATATTCGTCCATATTTTTCTCCTATCCTTAACTCAATATTATAACACTGCGAGTTTTTTAAATAATATATGCATCCGAATCCACACTGCATAATTATTCTATGACAATAGTTCAATCGTTATTAAATATATACTTTGCTAAGGTGAAGCGTCGTTGTAGAATACCGGGTGTAGAATCCTGAGTGTAGAGTCCTGAGCGAAAGCCTTTTATCGAACCACAAACATGAAACAAGAAAAAAGCGAATACGCAATTGCATTTAAGATTATAAGGAGGTAATTTATGACAGGCCAGATGGGCGGACAGCCTATTTTTATCTTAAAACAGGGAACAGAACGGAATCGCGGAGAAGAAGCAAAACGCGGGAACATAATGGCTGCGCGAGCAGTCGCGGAAGCAGTGAGAACTACACTCGGTCCCAGGGGTATGGACAAGATGCTTACAGACCCTGCCGGGCTTGTTACGATCACCAACGACGGTGCGACTATTCTTGAAGAGATGTCTATCAAACATCCTGCAGCAAAGATAGTGGCAAATGTGGCAAAGACCCAGGACGATGAGGTTGGGGACGGCACCACAACAGCCGCTGTTCTGACAGGTGAATTATTAAAAGGAGCCCAGGAATTGATGGAACAGGGAATTCATCCAACGACCATCATTAGCGGATATAATATCGCCTCGAACAAAGCAAGAGAAGTCTTATCCGATATTGCCGTAGAAGCCACAGATGAACATCTTCGTAAGATAGCCCAGACTGCTCTAACCGGAAAAGGGATTGAATTCTCAAAAGATAAACTTTCAGACCTTGCTGTCCGCGCTGTGAAGTCAATAGTCAAAAAGGAAAACGGCAAAAGAACTGTGAATATTAAGGATATCTCTATAGAAAGACGCGGAGAAGGAAGCGTCGAGGACAGCGAACTGATCTCAGGTATTATTCTTGATAAGACAAAGACGCACCAGAGCATGCCGGTTCGGATAGAAGACGCAAAGATCGCGATACTTGCTACGCCTATAGAGGTCAGAAAGACAGAGACAAAATCAGAGATATCCATTGACGGGATAGGACAGACACGCACGTTCCTCGAACAGGAAGAAAGGCAAATACGGGAAGCTTCTGAGAAAGTAATAAAAAGCGGTGCGAATGCTGTTTTCTGTCAGAAAGGCGTGGACGACATGGCACGCTATTTCCTGGCAAAAGCCGGTATTTTCGTTACTCACAGGGTAAAGAAGAACGACCTGCTGAAATTATCAAGAGCTACTGGCGGAAAGCTCATTACCAGCCTGGACGAAATAACTCCTGAGACTCTGGGACATGCAGGGCTTGTGGAAGAGAGAATGGTTGGCAATGGGGAGATGATATTCATTACTGAATGCAAGAACCCTGACACCTATTCGATATTATTGCGAGGAGGGACTGAGCATGTTGTGACAAGTCTGAACAGGGCAATGCATGATGCTCTTCGCGTGGTTGGTGTGACGATCGAGGATGGTAAGCTGGTAGCAGGCGGCGGTTCGCCTGAGATGGAACTTTCACTTAGACTTCGCGAGTACGCATCCACCCTGTCAGGAAGGGAACAGCTCGCGGTAAATAGATTCGCAAGCGCTATGGAGATTATCCCCAAGACTCTGGCTGAGAATGCAGGTCTTGATGCGATAGATATGCTTGCACAACTCAGGACACAGCATGAGAAGGGAAATAAATATGCTGGTCTTGATGTTTATGAAGGTAAGTCCGTGAATATGCTGGAGAACGGGGTAATAGAACCCCTTCGTGTGAAAAATCAGGCGATAGCTTCAGCCACTGAAGCTGCGTCATTGATACTTCGCATCGACGATGTTATTTCATCGGCAAAGGATGCAAAACCAAAGAAAAAGCCAGATTTATCAGACCTTGATTGATTCAGTCTGATAGTTTTATTTCTTTCAGGGTCTCATAGATCGGACCGCGCGGCGTGAGCGTGCTTTTTTTAAGGCATATTGAGGATACGTTGAAAGTCCCCAGGTCAGGATCCCCGATATTTTTTATTTTTTCCATAAGTTCTGTCCTGTTCACTGGTTGTTTTACGCGGGCAAGGGTAGCATGCGGGGTAAAATCGCCTTCCTGTTTGAATTTGAATCTTGAAAGGACGCGTTCCACCTCGCTATGCAGAGTTTCAAAATCCCCATGTCCTCCAAGCCAGATAACTTTCACATAAGAGGGCTTCGGGAACACTCCTATGCCTTTTATACTTGCCTCGAAGGGTTTGCATTTGATCTGTGAGAGTGCAGAGGCGATAGGTTCAACTTTGTCCTCATGAATATCACCGAGAAATTTCAGGGTGATGTGCACAAGTCCGGGCTCAACGGGTTTGACTCCCAGGATTTTTATCAATGAGCCGATGCGTTGTATTTCAGGCATGAATTTCTCTGTCAGTTCAACTGCGATAAATGTCCGGATCATACGTTCTTATACTCCCTCTCTTTATTTAAAAAATTACATGCGATCATCTCAGAAATCAAACAGTGACTTCTGGGGTTCAGGCGCTTTTTCCGGTTCTATACCGCCCAGCTCCACCTTCCCATACTGTCCCCCGCCCCCTGGAATTACCCTGACTTTCCCATCCCTGAAGGATTTTATTGCATCGATAACGCGTTCATCCACCCCGGAATCATTGATAGCACTGTCAACAAGCACAGCCACCTCAGAACCGTATTGCTTTATGAGAACATCCCATATTTTCTGGACTCCTTTTGTATTCGTCCCGGTTCCCAGCGCCATCGCTATTATCTCGGATAGCGGTATGAGGTGAAGATATGGCGGTCTGTGGGGTGGATGTTTCGGTGTGTCATATGATGCCAGTTCATTCACCCTGTCCTTCACGCCTTTTTTAATAGTGCCGCCGCAAGAGCATCTCCAGTTCTTGATCATGCTCTCACGCATTGTATAGTGTTTGAAGCACCGTATGCATGCGCTCTCGTTATATTTTCCCTCTTCAGGGGGCATTCCAACATTAAGAAGGGGCTTTCTTCCTTTCTCCCTGATTATAGCCATCGAAAGCTCACCAAAACTTATGTCTTCCATCTCGAAACGGTTGAACTCCCGCGCCAGTTTGTTCACATAGGGCGAATGGGCATCCGAGTTCGTGAGAAAGGTAAGGCAGGATAGCTCCGAGATCCTGTCTGCGTAAGAAGTATCAGCGCTCAGTCCAAGTTCGATAATATAAATGTAATTTGCCAGATCCCCATAGCAGTCTTTTAGCGAATTATGATACGCGTACATCGCAGTCCAGGGTGTGAAAGCATGCGCAGGACCAATGAGCGCCCCGGCATCCTTTGCAGCCTGCGCTATTTCAACACCATCCATTTTTACGTTCGGTCTTCCGTCAGAATCGATATTGTTCGAGCGCGGCTTCATGAGCTCATATAGTTCTTCAGCTTTTGACACCGAAGGAATGATAAGAAGGTGATGCACCTGGTTTGTATCTTCGATCTCGGTTGTGAGGATAAAGTGTATATTATCCACATGGAAAACGCCATTTTCTTCCTGGTTTTTCTTTATCTCAGAAAGCCATTTCGGATGCAGGCAGTCGCCCGTCGCTACAAGCTGGATGCCTTTTTTCCTGGATTCAGCCGCAAGCGTGGGTAAGTCCATTTTCGGGGAGGTTGCCATGCTGTATTTTGAATGGATGTGAAGGTCTGCGTTAACTTGCATGATGGAGCTAATCGACTGTATGGAATATAGGGATTGTGATATATCCCAACGTCATTACCCGTTATTTACTGGAGGAAAGATGCTTTGAAATATTATCTATTGCATCAGCCAGGTTTTTCTTATTGTCAAATTCTTCAACTAACTTATGAAGCTCATCTTTATCTGATCTTCCAAGCTCATCTGCAAATCGAGTCATATTCGGTATCGCCCGCACAACATTGTCCACTATCGTAACATTCGCGGTCTGCGCAGTTCTTGAAAGCGGGTTGAGGTCGATGGCGATAACGGTCTTTCCCATATCCACAAGCGCTTTGCACCTGTCCCCGTCCTCAAGGGGCACAAGAACAACGTCGGCACTGAAAATGCCGCTGCTATCCACTTTCGCCCGCTCATGCTCTATGCCGGGTACCAGGGCATCGGTCTTTGTTCGTATATTCTTTGCTCCGAGAGAACGCAGGTGCTTGATTATTTTATTTCTCCTGTCCTCAGTCCGGTAGAACAGGTTCACCTCAAGCGGTGCATTAACAGCCTCACTCAACCGTATTATCTCTTCAGGAACAAGCGCTGCAACGTTGCCATTAACAGAGATGACGGGCTTTTTTGCCAGAAGCAGCATGGCAGCGGCTGTCTTTTCTGCATGAAGCGCGCTATGTGTGGTCTTTTCACCTATCAGGTAATCAAAAGCCTCCCCGCGCCCCTGTGCAATAAGTCCCTGAGTACTGGTTATTCCCTGTTTAACACCGTCAACTATTTTATCCCGCGTGATCAAAGATTCATATCTCGGATGGCTCTTTGGAATCATAATAGATGCGCTCCACAATGACTTATCCTGCTCTTTTTGACTTCACCGAATTCAGACAGCGCCCCGTTATCGTTTATTGCAAAAACTGTATTTCCGAGCATCGCCTGGCTTGCAATACCGCCTGATGCTTCTACTGCTTCGATGGCATCCCTGACCTGCGGGCTCATGAGTTCTATTTCCTTTGCAAAAGCGCAGGATTGCATGAAAAAGTTATCTATCGTGGGTTTTTTCAGGAGTTCTTTGAGCCTGAATCTGCCTGCTTTATTGATGCTTTTCTTTTTAATATCATCTGATAAGACAGATTTGGTTGATATTTCTCCAAAGCATACCCATGAAATAATTTCGTCACTGCAAGGTATCCTGTCAATGCTCCAGATCGGGGGGATGCCAGCATGTTTCCTGATATCTATGCCGCCGCATGTCATTCCTGCTACATCGCCAAGTCCGGTGCGGTTTTTCACTTCTGCAATGTGTGCAACTTTTGCCAGATCATTGAATGTCATGTTAAGGGATAGCGTTTTGTTCACCGCAAGCGCAGTACTGAGCGCACCTGCGGCGCTGGCTCCAAAGCCTGCGCCTATTGGGACGCTAAGTGTGGTCTCAACCATGACAGGCTTTTTTGTCAGGAGTTTTATCGTAGATAGCGTAGTGGATGCTTCACAGACATCCCCGTTAATCTTGATAGTCGTTTCTTTCGCAGGGCGAACTGTAGTTACCGCGCCGTCCTCAAGACATATCCCGGCACCCATTGAACCTGAATGGATGGGGTCGTTTTTTATATCGATTATAAAAATTCCCGATATATGGGCAGGAGCGAATGCACGGGTGGAGTTTTTTGAAAAGGACATTAATTTATTATCCATATATATCTTGCTGCTTTCGTTATCGGGTTAGTAGTTACCTTATTCATATTATAAGTTAACACTTTCGCACAGCTCTCACCTCTAATTTATATATGCACTCATCTTGCTGGGTATATGAACAGACAGACAAATATGAAAGAACTCAGGCATGACAGGCATACAGTGTCGCAGCTGACTGAATATGATGAAAATTATAATATAAACCGGATGGGATTTTACACGTCAATATTTTTGACTGTAATAACTTTAATCACATTCAGGTTTGCACCGTAATACTCGGCGCATTTCGGGCATGTGGTATAGAAGAAATACATCTTTTTGGGATATTTACCTTTTGACCTGACATATTTTTCCATTTCCTTCGTCCATTTCCCGGCATCCTTGTAAGGACCACTGCAATATAAACATCCGCTCGTTTAATACTGTCAGATAAGGTATATTAGTCATGAAAGCACGAAAATATAAAGTGATACTATGATGGAAAAAACCAATATAAGACCGAAACTCAATGATCTGAAGATCGGAGATGTCCTGCACGTTGGCACTGAAGAAAAAGAAATTTTCAAAGTGACAAAACTTGGTGAGAACACTTTTATTCTCGACCAGGG
The DNA here is from genome assembly GCA_028717345.1 of Candidatus Methanoperedens sp. Lineage (GTDB taxonomy): Archaea > Halobacteriota > Methanosarcinia > Methanosarcinales > Methanoperedenaceae > Methanoperedens. The sequence goes on along the minus strand of JAQUNZ010000049.1, from coordinate 5,950 downwards.
AGGAGATCTCAGGGAATATGGAAGGGCGGTAATGGCAAAGAACATTTATGGGTTTGCCGAGAAGTATAAAGCTGTTTACTGGATAACAAAAGAAGAAAAATAAAACTCTTTTTTCGCTACACTTCCACTTTCAACATCGCGGTTTCGATCAGTTCCTGCGTAATCTCAGGTAATTTCCTGCCGTATTTTTTAGGTTTCCTGGGTTTGCAGTTCTCAAGCGCGTACGCAAAGATGATAGGAATGCCTACTGTGGCGTCAAGGTACGGGATTACGTTACCTTCGCCTGCTTTTGGTATCTTGCCCCATGATTTGCCTTCATTGATGGTTGCGCCCGAAAGACCGCCTGTGTCAGGGCGATCCACAGTCACCTGAATAACATAATTCTCACCAGGGCATTCCATTCCGAGTATCTGGGATATCATCGGACCTGTCTGCTGCAGGAAGTTCTTCGGGACACCTCCCCCAACTTCAAGCGCCCCACGCTCGATATTATTTATCATGCTGTTGTGCACTATCGCGGCGCTTTCAAGGGCGTCCATGGTTGGGCTCGGATCAACGAAGTCACCGGGAGAAAGTTCTTTGCAGTTCTTCTTCGCACACGCGATAAGGGGCAAATAACTTGTGCCCATCCCAACCGAGGAGTCCGCAAAAGCAGGAACGAACACAGGAACCTCATGTTTTGCTGCTGCTGCGACGAAAGAGCGTCCAGGATTTTTTGAAGTCTCAAGCACTCCGTCACCCAGTACTTTATAATAATGCGCTGTTGAGAATTTCTCAGGGAATTTGTTTTGAATAAGTGCTTTATGGGTTAGAGTCCGGACTATCTTATCCTGGGCAATAAGCGTGCGTTCCATATCGATATAAACATCATATATCCTCACTACGTTATTCTCTGCAAGTTCGTTATCATCAGCAGCATAATCGCCCTGGTGAACAGGAAGTCCGTATGCAAAGTGCATATCATGGTATGTATTCGCGCCTGTTGTAACTATCCAGTCGATAAAACCGTTTTCTATCATACTGGTTATGCCCCCGCCCATACCCACTGGCGTCATCGCTCCTGCAAGCGTCAGGCATACGGTGGAGTTCTTATCTATCATTGTCTTAAAAAGATGGCAGGCTTCTGCAAGTCTTTTCGCGTTATACCCCATCCTGTCAAAGACATTATCGACAAGATCCGTAATGGACATGTTCTTATTGATGGAGATGGGTGATATCGGGTTACCACTCCAGTAATCATGCATCTTATTGCGCATATTAATTTATCTCCGGATAATTAAAGTAAATCTATCACTTTCAAATATCCGGCGAGCTATTTAAGAATTTGCTACTTCATTTTTTTCTGCCATCTGCCTCATGATCTCTTCATACTCAAGCGGATGCTCATGCTTCATCTGTTCTTCAGAGAGATTCCCGGTTATCCATGCTTTTGACATGGGGAAAACTTCAGGGCTGTAATGCACGTTCCACCAGTGGACAATGAATATGAACAGTGTTGCCAGCAGAGCTTCATCAGTATGGATGATGGTAGCAAGATGCACGTATGCATATGGTATGAAGTTCATCGCAACAAAAGGGAACAACATAATGAGTCCTGTAACGCACAGCATCACCATTCCCCAGAAGGCTCCCCAGTAGTCGAATTTCTCTTTCCAGCTATATCGTCCGAATTTCGGATGCTCGGCTTTTCCAAGATAGAAAAATATTGTCTGCCAGAAATCTTTTGCATCCTTTATGGTTGGCCAGACTTTTCTCTCAGAAAGCGGCTCTTTATCAACAAATAAATGGTAAACGATGTGATATACTCCCAGAACTACCATCGTGATGCCAGCAGCATGGTGTATCTGTGTACGCATCTCAAATCCCCCCACAAGTCCAATGATCACCGGTGACCACCAGGTATCGGGGAATTTTACCGGCATTCCTGTCACGACAAGAGCCATGAAGCTGCCTATCATTACCCAGTGCTGTACAAGCTGGTTAAATGTAAAACGTTTAAAAAAAACTTCACCCATATTTCTATCTCCTGAAAATTTCGTTGAATCTGAAAGCTCAACTGCCAAAGCTTTTTTCATTGCTCTACCACCTCTTTTGAAGCTTGAACCTGGATAAGCAATCAAGAATCACCATACCTGTGAATGCTCCAATTACACCGGCGGTCAATATCTTGAAGAATGTCGCGATCCAGTATGCAAGATCAAATGGTCCGAAGTAATATGCCTTCATCTGTGGGGTCAAACCAGACTTGTTAAAAACAAGATCTCCTGTATGAAGAGATTCTTTATCGTGCACAAGACCTGCGGCGATGGCAGCATCAAACTTAACGCCAGGATGACAGCCCTCCTTCCCGCATGTACGGGGGAGATTATCCGGATATGTTGTGGATGCGGGATCTGTATGTGATTTTGTGATATGGTTTTCGTGGCAATCCGCACACGTTGCGACCACTTTGTATCCGTTCTTTAACGCTTTCCAGTGGAATGATTCTTTATATGTGTCCATGCGGTCTGCTTTGATACCATAATACCATGCGCTCATTATTTCACTGTTCGCGTGGCACTTTGCGCATGTTGCAGGACTGTTCTGGTGGTTAGAGGAGGATTTATTATCGCTTATTGCACGTATTTCATGGATCCCGTGACAGTCGGTGCATGTCGCTGCTTCAGGATGACCTTTTGTAATTGCATCCCAGTGAATGCTCTGTTTGTAGTCGTTTGTTTCCTGCGCATGGCATTTTGAGCATATGTTAGTAATTTTGTCTCTTGTGGGTTTGCCAATAAAATCTCCTGACATCACATTTGAGGAAACCACAGAGGTATTTGACTCCTCGCTCCCACCATGGCAATTCGCACATGTGAAGCCCATCGTGTAATGTATGTTATTTCTGAATTCTTCGACAACATTTGTATGGCAATGATAACATGATACATCCTGTTGTGCTGAAGCAACAGTTATCAGTAAAAAAAGCGCTGTTATCGTAATCAATGCGTAATTCTTTTTTGTTCTTAAGCTGCTCATAAATGACATTGGTTTTTGCCTCGCTACATCATTTTAAACGTATTCGGAAGTATTACCTATCTGTATTTCTATCGGGAATTATCTAATTTTCGATTGTCGAACCCCGTTTTTCCCGTTTTTAAGATGATAACTTCTTGTTTTGCCTCTTTAAATAATTTGTGATTTTAATACGCTTAACTGATTTAATCTATCATTTATATCTATTATTTATTTTTATTAAATAAGCAGTTTCATATATTTGAAACACAGAAATATAACCGATGATAGAAGTTGAGGTAAAAGCGCGTGTTAATGATCCGAAACACGCTGAAAGGTCGATCATCGCGCTGGGGGCGTCTCCTATCGGGATCGAGGCGCAGGCTGACACTTATTACAGCGCGCTATATCGCGATTTTGGAAAGACTGATGAGGCATTGAGGATAAGGGTTCAGGACAATAAGTATTTTTTTACCTATAAGGGTCCAAAGATGGACAGCGTTTCCAAAACAAGAAAAGAATATGAGGTGGAAGTCAATGACGCTGATGTACTGGGAAATATTCTTTCCTCATTGGGCTTTGTTCCGGTTGCGACAATAGTCAAGAGAAGAAAAAAATACAGGCTCGGAGATTTTCTCATATCACTTGACGAAGTTAGAAATCTCGGTGATTTCATGGAGATCGAGGTCCCGATCCGGGATTCAAAGTTTCATGAAGAAAAAGTGGAGAGCATTTTCAGACTGTTTGAAAAACTGGGCATTGAACGTGAGGCATCCATCAGAAAATCCTATCTTGAGATGATACTTGAAAAATCCTGAATCGTTCGTCTATCATAGAATAAATTTATATATTGTCATTCTCTTTTCAGGCGTCTATGAGCGTGTTCAGTTCACTTGATCCCAGGCTGCAGGAAGCTCTGGGAAAACAGGGCTTCACCGCCCCTACTGAACCGCAGGTAAAAACCATCCCCGCAGTGCTTGCAGGAGAGAACGTGCTTCTCATTGCGCCAACAGGTTCAGGGAAAACCGAATCAGCCGTGCTTCCGGTCTTTAATGCCATAATGCATAAGAAAGAGGAACAGAGGCGCGGGATCTCAGTGCTGTACATCACACCGCTTCGGGCCCTGAACAGGGACATGCTGTCACGGCTTGAATGGTGGGGTAAAGAACTGGCTATAAAAATCGCTGTAAGGCACGGGGATACAACAGCGTATGAGAGGCAAAAACAATCCCTTAAACCACCTGATTTTCTTGTTACTACTCCTGAGACGCTGCAGATAATGCTCACCGGAAAACGGCTTAGGAACAATCTCAGGACTGTTACGCATGTGGTCATCGATGAAGTGCACGAACTTGCTTCATCAAAAAGAGGCGCGCAGCTATCAATAGCTTTAGAGCGGCTCGTGGAAGTGGCAGGAGAGTTCCAGAGGATCGGGCTTTCTGCAACCGTTGGAAGACCGGATGAAGTGGCGCGTTTTCTTGCTGGAACAGACAGGATTGCGCGCCTGATCGAAGTATCTCTCATCAAACAGCTTGACTTCAATGTGATATGCCCGAAACCGCTGCCAGAAGATGAGAGTTCTTCAAAAAAACTGATATGTTCGCCTGAGGTGGCATCACATTTGCGGGTGATCTCAGAAATTGTGGAAACACACAAATCCACCCTGATATTCGTGAATACGAGAGAAGCTGCTGAGATGCTGGGTTCAAGGTTCAAGATGCTCGGTCTTCCCATAGGAGTTCATCACGGGTCGCTTTCAAAGGAGGCGCGCATCGAAGCTGAGAACAATTTCAAAGGTGGCAGCCTTCGCGGGCTGATATGCACTTCTTCGATGGAACTTGGAATAGATATCGGGGATGTTGATCATGTTGTCCAGTATATGTCGCCGCGTCAGGTAACGCGCCTGATACAGAGAGTGGGAAGATCGGGACACTGGGTGGGTGAGCGCTCAAGCGGGACGATAATTACGATGGGTGCTGATGATGCTTCCGAATCCTGTGCAATTACAAGGCGGGCAGGGGCAGGAGAAATAGAGACTATCGAGCTTCACGAGAACAGTACAGATACACTTGCGAACCAGATATGCGGGATAGCGCTTGATTTCGGGGAGATCCCTGTTGACAGGATATTTTCAATAGTCAGGAGAGCCTATCCGTTCCGCGCTCTCAAAATTGAGATGCTTCGGGCTGTTCTCAAACAGCTTACAGACACACGGCTTGTGTGGTATGAAGAGGATAAAGTGGGAAGGAAACAAAAATGCCTGCATTATTTTTATGAGAATCTTTCCATGATACCTGACGAGAAGCGCTTTGAGATATTCGATATCGTGAGTGGAAGGACGGTGGGAGCTCTTGATGAAGTGTTCGTGGCAGATTTTGCAAAGCCTGGCGCCGTGTTCATAGCAAAAGGCGAGATGTGGCGCATCATCGAGGTAATCACTGATAAGAGCATGATAAAGGTGGAGCCGATAAGAGACCCGGGCGGTGAGATACCAAACTGGTCTGGCGAGGAGATACCTGTGCCTTATGAGGTTGCGCAGGAAGTGGGACGCATCAGGAAGCGTATTATTGAGAGCCTTGTTGGAGGTTTGAGCAAGGAAAAGATCATCGAAGAGCACAGGACACAGTATTCGGCTGATAGCGAAGCAGCGGGTGAAATACTTGACCTGATGCAGAAACAACAAAAAGCACATCTTGCAGCGCCGACTGATGATACGGCAGTCATCGAGCAGGAGGGGACTGCAATCGTAATAAATATCTGCGGCGGGCACAGGGTGAACGAAACTCTTGGTCGTGCCATCACATCGCTTCTCGCTGCAAGGTTCGGCGCCAGCGTGGCTATGGAGATCGATCCATACAGGATAAAGCTTGAACTTCCCAGGATGTTCCATGCCGAGAGGATAAAAGAGATGCTCATGACAACGAGCCCCGACCACATAGAGCCCATTATCGAGATG
>JAQUNZ010000048.1 GCA_028717345.1 Candidatus Methanoperedens sp. | reverse complement strand
TATTGCGCATATTCCCTTTGATTTATCAGTACGGCATGTCCCGCAGCCGTTGCAGGGTTTGATTTTCTTGCCTGATAGGGCTATGAATTCTGTTTTAGCGCCCAATTCAGACGCAGCTTTCAATGCTTCCTGCACAAGTATGTCTGTGTTGCCCTTTGTTCTTGGGCTTCCGGATATTCCTACTATTTTCATAATTCAACTCCTTTTTACAATATATTATATAATGACTACAGTTACCTTATTTTACCTCTTGCAAGTGATGCGAATATGCCGATAAAACAAAAAGCTGCAAAAACCATAAACGCCGCGTTTACACTTCTTAAAAAAACAGGATAATATTCAGGCGTGACATCCATTGAGAATTCTTTTCCGATAGTAGGAAGTCCTATAAATATTGAGGATCCCATAAAAGGCGCAAGGAAGGAACTCAGCGTTGTAACAAGCAATACAACTTTTTTATTTACCGTATTGTTCATACATCCTCCATTTATACTTCAAGCAGCACCAATCATATCTCGATTTTCGAAAACAGATAGCTTCCGACCACAAGTAAGAGCGCCGTTATGCCTGAAAGCACTGCAAAATCAGTTATAAAACCAAAGTGCATCTGACCTATGAGAGCCCCTCTTAAGCCGTCAACTCCGAATGTCAGGGGGTTCAAGCTTGCTATCGTGACAATCGAATCAGGAAGTCCTGCCAGGGGAAAGAGGGCGCCGGAAAGGAAAAATATCGGCATCACCAGGAAATTCATAATCATCTGGAAACCCTGCATATCTTCAAGGAGCGATGCTATGGCTGTACCCATAGCAGTAAAGAGTAAAGCTGTCAGCACCATTACAAAAAAGGCTACAGGCAGGAACGCAATATTTGTTGGCCTGAATCCGGCAGCGATCGATATGAAGAACACGATAATGCCCTGAAGCGTTGCCACGGTCGCGCCGCCAAGGGTTCTTCCTATCATGATGTTGAGACGCGATACAGGAGCAACAAGCGTTTCTTTCAGGAATCCGAACTGCTTATCCCATATAATCTCCATCCCTGAAAAAATTGCAGTAAAAAGAATGCTCATGGCAATAACTCCGGGAGCAAGGAATTCAAGGTAATTTCCCTGCCCTGCTTTCTGGAATATAGGACCGAACCCGTATCCCAGCGCGACCAGGAAAAGGAGGGGCTGCCCGAGTGAGCCTATGATTCTCGATCGTGAACGGACATATCGCTTGAGCTGCCTTAGCCAGAGTATATAAATTGTTCTTATCATTATCTGCTCCACATCTTGCGGTTCATCCGCATCTGGTCAATGCTTCCTGCTTCTTCCTCGCGTATTTTTTTGCCAGTCAGGGAGAGAAATGCTTCTTCCAGCGACTTTGTACTTGTTTTTGTCTTGAGACCTTCCGGGCTGCCTTCTGCAACGATCTTCCCCTGGTCTATAATTGCCACGCGGTCGGCAACGCGCTCAGCTTCGTCCATATAATGTGTGGTGAAAAATACTGTAATACCCGTGGTGCCGTTTAAATCTTTCAGGTATTTCCAGATGGAATTGCGCGTCTGCGGGTCAAGTCCGATAGTGGGCTCATCCATGAATAATACTTCCGGAGTATGCAAAAGTCCGCGTGCTATCTCAAGCCGCCTCTTCATTCCGCCAGAGAAGTGTTTCACCACATCGTTTTTCCTGTCCCAGAGTTCTACGAAATTAAGAAGTTCTTCGATTCTTTTCCCCAATATTTTATCAGGCACCCTGTAAAGCACGCCGTGGAATTCCATGTTTTCGTACGCGGTAAGCTCGTCATCAAGGCTTGGATCCTGGAATACAATCCCAAAAGAGCGCCTTACTGCATCTTGGTTTGCAATCGGGTCGTAGCCGTTCACGAGCATTGTCCCGGTCGTGGGGTGAAGAAGAGTTGTGAGCATCTTTATTGTTGTTGTTTTCCCGGCGCCGTTTGGTCCGAGAAACGCAAAGGTCTCCCCCCGGTTTACTGAAAAGGAAATATTATCTACTGCTGTAAAGTTGCCGAACTTTTTTGTGAGATTCCTGACCTCTATTGAGTAATTATCCATTCTATCTTTTTGGGGCATATCTTCTCATCATTGGATAAATTAATATAGGATATAGAAACATACGATAGTTTACTCATATATTTAATAGTTTGTGCGAATTTTTCGCAAAAAGAGGTAAGATGCTATATGGCAAAAATGTGGACATCGAATGAAGAGTTTGATTTTGAAACTGCAAGAGACTATGCAAGCAAACTTGTATTGCTGGGTTCGGCCCAGAGAGCAGGGATATTTGAAGCTCTCTCCGAGGAAAAGGATATAGCAGCCCTGAAGAGTATGCTCAATGCTGATGAGAGGGCACTGTTCATAGTACTTGAGGCGCTCTGCGCTCTTGGATACATTAATAAGAGACTGGACAGGTATATCATTACTAAGAAGGCGCGAGCGCATTTCATCGACCAGGGCAAGGATTATGTGGGAGGGGCTCTTCCCCATTTTCTCGATATAATGGAAGCATGGATTAAGCTCCCCGGGATAATCAGGGTGGAAAAGCCTGAAAATGAAGAGCGTGATGTGGCAGCTTTTATGAACGCCATGGCGTCAAAACCAGATAAGGCTGTAGAGGAAGTTGTAAACTATTGCCTTAAAAGAAAGAAGAATGCAGAGAACATGCTTGATCTGGGAGGTGGACCCGGGAAGTACTCAAAAGCCTTTGTTAATAGAGGCTTGAATGCGGTCCTTTATGATTTGCCGGATACCATCGATTATGTCAGAACTGAGTTCGGTCTGGGGAATATCAGGAACCTGACCCTTAAGAAAGGGGATTTTACGAATGAGTTCGTGAACGAATTTGCAGGTGAGTCATTTGACATTGTTTTTATGGGCAATATCTGCCATATTTATTCAGAAAAAGAAAATAGGAAACTTATAAAGCATGCGAGTAATATTTTAAATGACACCGGAATGATAGCTATAGAAGATTTCGTTCGCGGACGAAGCCCTATGGCAGAAATGTTTGCTGTGAACATGCTGGCAAACACTGAAGGTGGAAATACATATACTGAAGCGCAATACAGGGAATGGCTCACAGATGCCGGATTTCGCAAGATAGAAGTAATCGACCTTGCCGATAAGAGAAGCCAGCTCATCATAGCTTTTTGGGGATAATTTATGGACGAGAGTGATAAGAAGATAATTGAACTGCTGCAGCAGGATGGAAGATTAGAAGATGTGGAAATAGCCCGCAGGACAGGGATATCCCATGATACAGTTAAGCGCAGAAGGAAAAAACTCGAAGAAACAGGTTACATCAAAATCCAGGCTAATATCAATCCATGCAAATTCGGATATACGAACGTCTTTTTCATGGGAATATCCCTTATACCAGGCACGGATTCCAGGAAGATAGCAGAAAAACTGGCTGCCATGAAAGAGTTCTTTTTTGTGGTGCTTTCTTTGGGTCCTACACACGCTATAGTTGCTGCATGCTTTGCCAGAGAACAGATCGCGCTCAATAAAATAGTTGAAGAACTAAGAACGTGGAAAGAAATAGAAAAGATCGAGACCAATATCATTTACGAAGTCTTGAAATCTGGATACCACGATATTCCTGTGGCTGCTCTTTAGTCAGATCATGTCCTTATCTGATATAATAATCAAAAAAATCCAACAACAAGGTCCCATCTCTTTTCGTGACTTCATGGATCTGGCACTCTATTACCCGGGGCTTGGATACTATAATTCAGAAAGAGACAAAATAGGAAAAAAAGGGGATTACTACACGAGCTCGAACCTGACACCTGCTTTTGGTGAGATGCTGGGAAGACAGCTTGAAGAGATGTGGCGCATCATCAGAGAAAAAAAGTTCACTGTCGTGGAGATGGGAGCAGGCACAGGACTCCTGTCATTGGATGTTATTGAATATCTTAAAAAAAATCCTGAAATTTTCCGCGACCTTGATTACTGCATCGTCGAAAAAAGCCCGGCTCTGCGAAATGTTCAACATGAGAGGCTGGGTGAGAACGTCAGGTGGTGCAGTTCCCTTAATGAACTTTCAGGAATGACCGGATGTGTTTTCTCCAATGAGCTGGTGGATGCATTCCCTGTTCATCAGGTGGTCATGGAAGAAGAACTCATGGAAATATTCGTGGATCATGACGACGGTTTTGTGGAGACACTGAAGCCAGCTTCAGATGAACTCAATGATTACTTCGTTCAGCTTGGTGTTGTCCTGCCTCGTGGATTCAGGACAGAGGTAAACCTTGACGCTTTAAATTGGATATATGAACTTGGCACGATACTTGAAAAGGGATTTGTCGTCACGATAGATTACGGGTATCCATCATCAGAATTATACCAGGATTACAGGAACAGGGGCACACTGATGTGTTATTACAGGCATACTGCCTGCGATGATCCTTACAAAAATATTGGAGAACAGGATATCACATCGCATGTGAATTTTTCAGCGCTTTCTCACTGGGGAAAAAAATCAGGACTTGATCTGTGTGGTTTCACTGACCAGGCACATTTCATGATGGGGCTGGGAATCGATGAGTATTTGAGAAAAATTCAGGAGAAAGATCCTGTGAACTACTGGAAAAAAATGCTGCCCATAAAAACACTGATCATGGAAATGGGTGAAACTTTCAAGATACTGATACAGAAAAAAGAAGTGGAGTGTAACAACAAGCTTTCATGCCTGAAGTTACAGAGCCGCTGTAAAATGTGAAGCAGTTTATCTTTTCTTTGACTTGACCACTTTCTTTGGTTTAGCTTTTACTGCTTTCTTTGACTTTGCTTTTACCGTTTTCTTTGGTTTAGCTTTTACTGCTTTCTTTGGCTTTGCTTTTACCGTTTTCTTCGGTTTAGCTCTTACCACTTTCTTTGGCTTTGCTTTTACCGCTTTCTTCGGTTTAGATGCGATACTTTTCAGTATTTTTTGTCTCTCATCCCACCACGAGGACGCGGGGGATTTTACAATTGTTTTACTTGCCATTTAGTTTTCCTCCATTTATTCTATACTATATTATTATTGTTATGCGTAATAAGATTTAAACATATCGGTCAATAATCTTAATTATTTGTATCAAATAATTGAAAAAAACCGGCGGATGAAAAAATTGGACGAAAAAATTTTAGAGATAATCGAAATATTAATATATGAATATCCAGGTGTGAGAGTCGCACTTTTTCACTCGAATCCACTTGAACTTCTCATTGCCACTATACTCTCGGCACAGTGCACTGACAGGCGTGTGAACGAAGTCACAAAAAAACTTTTTAAGAAATACATCTCTATACATGATTATATTGCAGCTTCCCAGGAAGAACTGGAGAAGGAAATATACTCAACTGGTTTCTACAGGAACAAAGCAAAGAACATAAAAAAAATGTGCGAGATGCTTGTAAATAATTTCAACAGAAAAGTTCCTGATACGATGGAAGAACTTGTTACACTTCCAGGAGTTGCAAGAAAAACTGCCAACATTGTGCTGTCGGGCGCATTCGGAAAACTTGAAGGAATAGCTGTTGACACGCATGTTAAAAGACTTTCTTTTAGACTTGGGCTCACTGATAAAACAGATCAGGATAAGATAGAAAAAGATCTCATGGAACTTGTACCGAGAAAATATTGGGATAATTTTTCGCTGCTTCTTATACATCATGGACGAAACATCTGCAATGCAAGAAAACCTGCATGCAGAAAATGCGTCTTGAAGCATTTGTGCCCATCAGCATTTTCTTTTGGGTGAGATATGACTCTTGATGAATCGGGTAAACGCTATGAAAACAATTACGGATGACATCTAATAGATATATTATTCGAGCAACCAAGACTTTATATATACAAAAGTTGTAATAACGTCTATTCAGTTAGCTTAATAGGTAACTTTTAGAGTTCGGGAACATCCCCTCTTTGTGTGCTTCTTTTAGGTTGATTGATTTAATCGAATAGAGGGAAAAAATTGTTTAATGACGGACAAGATAAAAATGCTCCAGTCTTGGCAGGCGCTGTTCACGATGTAACAATCGAGGGCATAGCCAGAGAGGGAGATGGAATCGCGCGGATACAGGGATTTGTTATTTTTGTACCCGGAACAAAAGTCGGAGACCATGTCAAGATAAAAATTGAGAAGGTCTTGCGAAAGTTCGCGATTGCTGCCCTTGAGACAAATTAAGTATCAGGAGATAAATATATGAGCGACGATAGACGTGGCGGCTTCCGAGGCGGAAGAGGCGGCGGAGGTTTCGGCGGACCAAGAGAAATGCACAAGGCAACCTGTGCTGACTGCGGTCAGGAAACCGAAGTACCTTTCCAGCCATCCGGTGACAGACCGGTATATTGCAGGGAATGCTACCAGAAACATAAACCAAAGAGATATTGAATTCCATTTAATGAATAGTTCGTTCGCAGTAATGCGAGCCAGTAAATAAAAGAACCTAAGGAGAAATAAAATATGGGCGACGATAGACGTGGCGGCTTCCGAGGCGGAAGAGGCGGCGGAGGTTTCGGCGGACCAAGAGAAATGCACAAGGCAACCTGTGCTGACTGCGGTCAGGAAACTGAAGTACCTTTCCAGCCATCCGGTGACAGACCGGTATATTGCAGGGAATGCTACCAGAAACATAAACCAAAGAGATACTAATTATATATTTTAATATCTCATTTTTTTAAAATAGGGCATGAAAGTGCCCTTCTGTTTTTATTTTGATTTTATTTTTCAATCTACTTTTGTAATATTTCAGCGCCCTTTCCTATTGTGGTTATGAAAGCCTCGCTCTTTACCTGATTATCCCTGAACGCCTGGATCATAGCCTGTGCTATCTTCTCTCTTTCATCCATCCTGCAAACCGCGATCATCGTTGGACCTGAGCCGCTGATAGTAATTCCAGATGCTCCAGCATCGAGTGCGCTTTTTCTGACCTGTGAATATCCCATTATGAGTCCTGATCGTGCCTGTTCTATCACCCGGTTATCCATGCTTTCCCCGATAAGCCTGATATCATATTTCATCATTCCCACTACCATAGACGCTGCACTTCCAGTATTAAAAGAGACATCCTCAAGCCGTATACTTTTTGGCAGCAGCGCTCGCGCAGTCCGCGTGCTCACCACAATGTCAGGATGGACTGCCACGATACCGATGTTCTCTGGCATCAAAGATATCACTTTATTCTTGTGCACTATCGTAAAACCCCCGCAGATGGCTGGCGCTACATTGTCTGCATGTTCAACTCCTGACGCTGCTTTTTCTCCATGCGCTGCAAGCTGCACAAGCTCATCATTGGAAAGACCAAGGTCATACATCCAGTTCAATGCAACAGCCACACCTGCTGCCGGCGCGGCGCTGCTGCCCAGTCCGCTTGAGAGTGGTATTGACCTGTGTATGGTTATTTTTACAGTTTTTCCAAGAGCGTTTGCAACTATTCCGGCAGTGTTCTTTCGCGGGTCTGTTGGTATGTGTTCTCTGCCAATCCCCATGATCTCTATCTCTGTTTTTTCGCTTTTTTGCACCTCAATTATGTCTGCCGGGAATCCGAGAGCTATGCCGAATACATCAAATCCTGCACCAAGATTAGCTGAAGTTGCAGGAACCCTGACCCTTATTTGATCTGTTCCCATTATTTCTTATACCCGATCAGGTTTGTTTCCTGAGGCGCTTCAATTTTCACTATGATCAATTCCATACTTTTCTCCCATGAGTTATTATTGAGCTTTTAGTATTTATATGCAATCCAGATAATGTTTATATGTAATGTAAACTTTATGGAGCAAAATGGTTTACAAAAGGTGAGCCCATGTCAGAATTCAACAATGAAATAAAAAACATTATAATAAGATATGAGTCTGCAAAGTATAATTTCTTCAAATGGCGGTTTGAGTCCAGTTTTTTGAATAAGTTTTCGCTTGCTATTGGTTTTGCATGCCTTACAGGACTTCTTGCCCAGTTCAGGTTCTATCTGCCCTACACACCAGTGCCTGTTACTGGTCAGGTCTTTGCCGTATTGCTCTCAGGTGTCATACTCGGTAAATGGTACGGAGGAGTGAGCCAGGGTCTATATGCTGGCATTGGCGCAGCAGGCGTCCCATGGTTCAACGGCTTGAAAGGCGGGATGGATGTGTTGAGCGGGGTAACAGGTGGATATATAGTTGGATTTATTGCGGCGGCGCTGGTGATCGGCTGGTTCACTGACAGATATGTAAGATCCAGGAGTTTTACCTCTCTTTTCAGTATCATGCTTCTGGGGATAGTGCTGATCTACCTTTTCGGGGTTGTCCAGCTTTCGCTTGTACTTGGTGTGAACGCGCAGAGGGCTATTGAGCTTGGCGCGCTTCCTTTCATAGGAGTTGATGTGTATAAAGCGTTGATCGCGGCAGCGATTGCCGCTGCAGTGACACCGAGAACTGCATACGGGAACGAGATTGACTCTAAGTAAAAGATTTGTTGTCATAACGAAATAAAAACCGCAGATGAACGCAGATAAACACAGATTTATTGAATTGTATTCGCGTATCCGATACCGATCAGGAATTCCAGTATGATCCATATCGCAGACGCTTCTCTTTTTATAATCAGAAAACGCCTTGAGGGAAGCGTTATCACAGTCCCTTCTGTAGTGGAAGAGCTGCGCGATGAGAGTTCACGGACAACTCTGGAATTAATGGATGTAAGAATCGAGCCGGCGCTTTCGAGCTTCAAGAAAAAAGTGAAGACAAAAGCCGGAATCACGCGGGACAGCGAGGAGCTTTCAGGAACAGACATAGATATCCTTGCAAAGGCGCTGGAATATTCAGAAAGGGAAGATACAGTTCTTGTCAGTGATGATTTTGCTGTTCAGAACACAGCCATACAGCTCGGTATCAGGGTCATTCCTGCCGGGCAGAGGAAGATAAAGGACGTGCTTGTGTGGGAGAAGCAATGCATCGGGTGCAAGAGGCGGTTCCCAGAGGGAGATGAGTGCCCTGTGTGCGGGTCGCAAATGAAGAAGAGGAGAAAGGCATCATCAAAAAAATAATGATATGAACAATCTGTTATATACATGAAAAAGTAATATTATTATTCCATACTAATCCGGTGATTATCATGAAAACAATCGATGAACTTATCCAGAAGGCAGTTGAGCTTCAGACCGGCGGGTTATCTGCTGGTCAGATCGCAGATGAATTGAACGTTTCGCGTGAGACTGCAACATGGCTTCTGGTACATGCAAAAAAAAGAGACACCTCACAGGCTCCAAAGGATATCTACGTCGACTGGAGCAACATCGGAAAAAGCTCGAACAGGCAGAGGTTCATTGCAGGCGCTTTGATAGACATGATCTTTGACAGTCTTGATGCAGAAGAGAATGTGGATGTTGTGATCGGTGTCGCCCTTTCTGGAATACCACTTGCGAACCTTGTCGCAGACGAACTCGGATGTGAATTTGCGACATACCATCCAAACAAACAGCGCTGGGAGCCTGGTTCAAAGGAAACTGGAGGCACTATCAGCCAGAATTTTGCTCAGGTAGAGGGAAAGAACTGTGTTCTTATAGATGATGTCGTCACTACGGGAACAACCCTATCAGAAGCTGTGGCTGTAATAGAAAGCGCTGGAGGAAAAACCGTTTCCATCGCGGTACTTGTTGATAAAAAAGGCATCGAAGATATCCAGGGTGTACCTGTCAATGCTCTGCTGCGCGTGACCCGAATGGATAAAACAGAATAAAGATGCCGAACTGGGCTATACATTTAATTGTCCCTCTTCTTGCTCTTTTGATAGTGAGAAAGAAAGAGGACTGGAAGTACATTCTTCTTCTGCTTCCGCTTGCAGTTGTATCAGATCTGGATTCATTTGTGACCCAGCATAGAGCGCTTCTTCATAATATTTTCATACCTGTTATCCTTCTCATTCTCGCATGGAGGCTGCAGGAATATAAGACAATATTCGTTATATCTGCCATCTATTTTGCTTCACATATCGTAATGGACATGTTCGGGGGTGGAGTAGTGCTTTTCTATCCTTTCTATGACGGGATGGCATTTGTGGATGCAAGCCTCAGGATAAACGATATGAAAGATCTGGTATGGACGTTCGATTATGGGTTCAATGAATACGATGCCGGATGGAAAACCGCACTCGGTTATATCACTGACAGTCCTGGGACAGGTGCAATGCTTTTTGTTCTTTTTGCAGGCATCTGGGCAGCTTACACGCGGCTGAGAGAAAATAAATGACTAAGAACCTGATGGTTTTCGGAACAAGCTCTCATGCGGGAAAAAGCATGCTGGTGACTGCTCTTTGCAGATGTCTATCCAGAAAATACAACGTTGCACCCTTTAAGGCTCAGAACATGAGCCTCAACTCATGGATAACAAAAGACGGGAAAGAAATTGGTATTGCACAGGCAATACAGGCAAAAGCAGCAGGTGTTGAGCCTACGGCTGACATGAATCCGGTGTTGTTGAAACCAAAGGGAGACCATATATCACAGGTTGTGATACTTGGAAAACCACATGCAGACAAAAAAGCAGGGGATTATTATGATTCGATCGATGAAATGATGGGGATAGTAAAAGGGGCTTATGACAGGCTTGCATCGCAGCATGAGGTTATTGTGATCGAGGGGGCGGGCGGTGCGGCTGAGATTAACCTGTACCACCGCGACATTGTGAACATCGGGACTGCAAGAATGGTCAAACCCCATATCATACTTGTCGGAGACATTGAACGTGGCGGGGTTTTCGCAAGCATTTACGGGACGCTTGCGCTTCTTCCTGAGGATATAAAGCCTCTTGTTTTCGGTATTATCATAAACAAATTCCGGGGGGACATTAAACTTCTTGAACCGGGGATCAAGCAGCTTGAAGAACTCACAGGGCTTCCCGTACTGGGAGTCATCCCGCATACAGAGATAAAAATTCCATCCGAGGATTCAGTTTCCATTAAAGACAAAACCTGCAACCATCATCCTGTCAGGATCGCAGTAGTACGATTATCGCACATATCCAATTTCACTGATCTTGAGCCGCTTGAGAAGTATGCTGATATCAGATATGTGGAGACTGCTGATGACCTTGCAGGAAATGATGCTATAATTATTCCAGGGACAAAAAACACCATCGATGACTTCAATGAACTTAGAAACGGAATGGACAGGATAATAATAGAAGAAGCAAAAAAAGGAACGCCAGTTATCGGAATATGCGGCGGATACCAGATGCTTGGCAATGAGATAATTGACAGTGGTGTGGAAGGAACAGGAGGTGCGAGTGCCATTAGGGGGCTCGGTCTTCTGGATGTGTCCACGCAGTTTTGTGAATACAGGAAAAAAACAGAGCAGGTGGAGAAGACAGTCACAGGCAACGGGGCGATCCTGGGGCAGATAAAAGGTGAAAAGGTTTCAGGATATGAGATACACATGGGTGAAACCCTGATAGGATCCATGAACGAAAGCAGCGAATATGCTTTCGGGGATGATGGATGCGTGAGCAGGAACGGTCTTGTTATCGGAACTTACCTGCACGGGCTGTTCGAGAACAAAAATATCAGGGATGCTTTTCTGGGTTATTTATATAAGCGCAGAGGTATGATATTTAGAAGCAGTGATGAAGGCGATGGTATAGAGGAGCTTGCAAGGTTTGTGGAAAAGAACGTAAATATGGATATGATATTCCGGAGGATCGAGGATGAAACAGCTTAAGGAGACTGCAACAAAAATAAAGTCAATGGAGATACGCGGCGCAGGGCGAATAGCACGGGCTGCAGCAAGGGAACTGCTGGAATATTCACAGAGGATTGCCCAGGACGACATTGATGAATTCAATAAGAAGATGAAATTCGCGGCTGAATTGCTTGTCGGCACGCGCCCGACAGCAGTATCGCTTCCGAATGCAGTAAGGGCTGTGATGCGTTATAAGGGAACGACTGTGGATGAAGCTAAGATCGACATCAAGAGGCTGGCTGAAGGATTCATAACCGGTTCTGAGAATGCAGTGAAAAGAATTGGCGAGATCGGAGCCAGGCGAGTGCGTGATGGGGATACCATAATGACCCACTGCAATTCATCCGCGGCGATATCTATTATGGCGGAAGCACATGCGCAGGGAAAGGATATCACGGTCATCGCAACTGAATCAAGACCAAGGTTACAGGGACTCCTCACGATTTCGCAGCTTGATAAGCTCGGAATAAAGACCTCGTTAATAGTGGATTCTGCTGTTCGTTATTTCATGAAGGAGGTTGATCTTGTTGTCATGGGCGCGGATGCTGTGACTGTGAACGGGTCTATCATCAATAAGATCGGAACTTCGCAGCTTGCCATGGCTGCGAATGAAGCAAGGAAGAATGTAATTATTGCTGCTGAGACCTATAAGTTCAGCCCCAGATCTTTGCTTGGTGAACTTGTGGAGATCGAGGAACGTGACAGCAGTGAGGTCATAAGCAAAGAAAAGCTTGCGCAGCTGCCAAATGTGAGCGTGAGGAATCCTGCGTTCGATGTAACGCCGCGGGAGTACATCGATCTGATATGCACCGAGGTCGGAGCGATCCCGCCTGAGATGGCTTATGTCATTATAAAGGAGTTCCTGGGATGTGGGATAGAGGAGATGAACTCCAATGGGATGAAATCCGTTACGGAGTCAAAGATTTGAGAAAAGCCTTGAAAGATTTGCAATTATTTTGAAGTTTGTCAAATTCAAGTTCGATCGCATATTTTGGGAGTTTGTATTTTTCATATCCAAAATTGCGTTTAAGTTCCTCTGAAGGCTTTGAGTGCTGCCATTTGAGATTCTTACTGATGCAGATCCATTCTTCGATTTCATATTCTGCAAGAACGATTTCGACATGAGTTTCAAGGTCATCCGGCACATGACGCATGATATTTGCGCGTCTGGCTTCAAGATTTTCAGGACCATCAGAATCCAGCATGATAATAATCTTATCACATGAGCCATCAAAGCTCTTTAAAATCCTGTCAAGCTTGAAGTTGCATAAGGGACGCATGGGCTTTGAGCCTTTTACAGATATGTTTCCAACCAGCTTTTTATTTTTAAGTAGCACGATTACGTTTTTTAGAAATGCTCCTCCATAATCGTCTTCGGAGATTATTTTTAGGTTCATGCCTGTTGTTCGGTTTTGAATAGATCTCCGTAAATCCAGCCCTCGCTAAAAGTTATGCCCTTTTTTATTAAGAACTCCTTTATTTTTTCAGGGTCTTTTATACGCTTAAATTTTGATTCTCCCTGTTCTTTATCAACAAGAATGATATTGCTCAGGTCAGTCATATCAACTACAACGGGGGAATGCGTTGTGATTATTGCCTGCGTATCGCTTATTTTGATTGTATCCAAAATAAGCTCTAAGGTTTCAGGATGGAGAGAGTTCTCGATTTCATCGATTATAAGTAGGGGCGGCTTTAAGTAAATCGCAGTTAGTAGAGTCAAAATCTTATAGAAGCCATCTGATGTGTTGGGAGGCAAAAGTTCAAGACCGTCCTCAGAGAATTTGATCATGACCCTGCCATCATCAGTAAGATGCGGGCGCACATCGATTTTTGGAAAAACCATTGTAAGGGGATTGTATATTTGTTCCGGAATTTTGCCTTCCTTGAGATAAATGGTGTGATATACACTTGCAATGTTGGTTCCGTCTTCTTTGAGAGTTTCTTCTCTTCTGAAAGGTTGTGGAACTTTCATTGATCGAATATTAAGTGGATATATAATCGATAGTTTACGAAAAGATTCTATTATCGAATCTTTTGCTATTTCAAAAAATGATTCAGGAAGCAAAAAATGTGTGCCATCTTCAAATTCTTCTTCATAGTATATTGCTGGGCATAAAATCGTAATTTCTTCAGGCTTTTTACTTATTTGAGAACTCCATATTGATGCTGGAAAATTAGACAATATGAAATGTTTGTCGGTCTTTTTTTCAGTGAAACCATCGCCTATGGTTAAATCAAAAAATGAATACTCTAATAGTCTTTTTTCCAAATCTAGTTGATATTTTATCTCTTTTGTTAATTGACTTTTTACTTTTTTTAGCTTTGCCCTTACTTTAGGCGATGCTTCATATTTTAGAGGATTTTTAATAACATCAGTAATGAAATCTGGATTATGTACAATTGCTATCCATTCCCCTTTTTTCTCAAACCTCACATAACCTCTGACATCCAAAACCTCCCTCATAATCTGGAACTTTCCACCAGCACCTATACAGACACTCTCAAAATAAACATCATAACCTTCAATATCAAAAAGAAGTCCAATTGTTATCGATAGTTCTTCTTTTCTCTGCCAAACAACATTGTTGTAACCCCACCATTCAGAAAATGGATTGATATCCTTTTCGACATAAATCTTTTTCAAAAGCCTGAATGCTTCAATCAAATTCGATTTCCCCGAAGCGTTAGCCCCCACCACTACATTCAGCTTCCCAATATCAATTTCACAATCATGAAGACTCTTGAAATTCTTGATAAAAACCTTTTTAAGAGACGATTTCACCATCAAAGCATTATTTAAGGAACATACTATTTAAATATTTGTTAATAGGAATACCGTGATAAAGACACTCAGAGTCGTGAGCCTTCAGAGTCACACCTCCGTATTTATCTATTTCACAATCACCGCGCCGAACGTGAAACCCTCATGCTCGACAACTTTTTTCCATATCTCCCTGCAATCACAATTGAGACCTTCAAATATCCCGGTGTCCTGCGTAAGCGAAAAAATGCGTATCGCCTCAGCCACATCTTTATCGCATTTCCCGCAGTTATGTGGACCGCGCGATGATCCGGCAGCCACAGGATCTGACATAATTACAGTGCCGGAATTAGCTTCTTTTCCCTGCTTTAAGACCTCAACTGCGCTCCAGAGCCACGGGGGGCGGTAGTCGCCGCGCTCGAACATTTCATCAATGAGCGTTCCTTTCTGGACGTTACAGAGATTTACGGATATGGTTCCCGCAAACTTTGCCGCATCAGTTATTGAACGTATAATATCATTGATCGCAACACTTTCTGAAAGGAATGGCGGTTTAAGAAGAAGATAAGCTTTGACTGTTGCATTTTCTTGCTCTGCAATTTTACTTGCATTCACAAAATCTGCAAATGAGAAACCTTTGTTGATACTGTCCTTGCGTATAATGTCATTGCTCGTTTCAAGCCCGACAGCTACCTCGAACCTTTTACCAAGGGCAGCAGTGCATTCAGAGACTTTCTCTTGCGTCACATATTCAGGTCTTGTTTCTGCAATGACCTTTTTTACGCGAGCATCGGCTCCAAGGCGGGATAGCATCTCTACTCTCGTATCTGTGGGTATCTCCCCATCGTCAAGGAAGCTGCCTGAGGTGAAGATCTTGACTATGAACTCTTCATCCCTGCACCGCGACAGGGCGTGCTCGAACTGTTTCATCAGTTCATCGTGGGACGGCGCCCTTTTTGAGCTGTCGTACACGTAGCCGCACATGGTGCAGTTGTTCCAGCGGCATCCGGTTGTCTGAAATATTACGGTGAGGGCAGTGATGGGTTTCCCGTCAAGGATATCCTTCCCTGTCCAGACCGCAGTAGGCATGTCAGGTGGATTGAATTTTATCTTCTGCCGTGAACGAATATCACGTACGACCGTGGTGAGCGACATAGTTTTACTCATTGATGTGTCCGAAGATAAAACCAGCGGAGAGCAATATGGGTTTTGAATTTGAAAAAATCTGAGTTGTATGCCTTGACCGACATTATACAAAAGGTCTAATGCCTATATTATCTTAAATAATCTCATGCTTTATCGACTAATTTTTCAAGGATTGCTTCGAGGCGGGTGTTATGTTCATTTATCCCTATCACCATTGCTTCAAGACGGGTATTATGCACTCTTTGTTCCCCAATAAATGTACCTAACAGATCGGTCAGGTTATTAAATCCAGTCTTATTATCCAATATCAGCGTGGATAATAATACATTAGCTTTATCGAGCTTTCTTCCGATATCGATTTCATCATCTGAGGAGGCCTTTGAAAAATCATCTGGAAGATCAATATTAAAAGGCAATGTCTTGTACTTTACCAGTTACAATTATGCTATGACATTTCGGTTTATCTATTTTGGTCATAATGGCTTCTTTATCTCAGAACTACTTATGTTTTTTACTATATATATTCTTTTTATATGGTTTAATCGAATGTACTCCACTTGTTTTCATCGAATAGACATAAAACTTTTTATAGAGTGCCCAGACCCGGACTTGAACCGGGGACATCCGCGTCTTCAGCGCGGCGCTCTCCCAGGCTGAGCTATCTGGGCACACAGGGGACTAATCATCGTCGGCATCATATATCTATCCTTCGGAAACAGCCGCCTGACACCTTGGGATAATGTCCGAAATAAGGTTAAGGATAGAAATAGCTTTCGATTTCAACGAATGATCAATCTAATAGATATATTTATAAAGCTAATCACTTATATAAATATTAAATGATTTCCATAGAGAGCGTCATTGAAGTAATCAATGAAATAGTGATTTTACCTATTCTAATAATTACTCTTATTTTATTGATATATATAGTAATCTATTTAAATAAAAAAGATCCCGACTTAATAAAAGCAAGAATTTTTTTAAAATATAATGAATTTAAAAAAGCATTTTTAATGTTATTATTATTTGCTATTCTATTAATATTTCATGTAACATTAATTTATTATCCACATTTTTTATATTTTTTTTTAAAATGTTCTTCTTCTTTTGCAAATCAATTACAGCATTTTTTTGGATTGGCTCTCTCTATAACTATTGTCTTATTTACATTTTTAATTTACAGGATAACAAAATAGCTTAAATAACTTTAAATCAAATAAAGTCAGGAAGGTGACTTAATGGACGAATTTTTAGTCAAACTCCAGAAACTCAAGTCCGGGATCTTCAGCCGGATGAAGCTGCTATTCTTACTTGATATGGTCGCCATTTTCAGCATATTTTACTCATTATTTATTGTCGTTAACATGGAATATTTCCTGAACAAGACCAACTTCTACATTCCATTTCCAATCAACTTCATTCCTCCTGCGCTGGCTTTGTTCATTGGTACAGGCATCGCTTTTTTGCTTCACAGGAAAGACCGGAAAATAAATCTGTATATATTAATTGAAAAAAAATTCTCGGAACTGAAAGAGAAACTCAGGACAGCATATGATAACAGGGATGAGAGCAACATAATCCTGGATGCTCTGAAAAGCGAGGTATCGGGGGGGCTTGATAAAGTATCATCAGCACATATCCTGACAACGGGAAACCTGATGTCAAGACTTTTAATTACTATCATTTTCCTTTCAGGGACAGTGATCATTGCTCAGAACCCGGAGACCAGGATACCTGTGCAAACAATTGAAGATATCGGGAACACTTTAACAGGCAACGGTGAAAAAGGTGGGAACGAAACCATGGACATGGCAGGGAATCCGGAGGACTTCGATAAAGCAGGTGAAGATGGGGGAGGAAACATCAAAGGAAAGCCAAAAATTGCAACAATCGAAGGCAAGAACATCGACCTTGCCATATTTCCTGGATATGAATCAGGTTATGAACTGAAGGATGTAAGCCAGACCCAGAACCAGTTCATAAAATCAGCAGCATTCCCTGTGGACATCCTTGGTTCCAATGTATCTGATGGAGGATACAGCCTCCTTATGAAAAAAACAGAGACAGAAAAGCAACTAATCAATAAATATGCGGTTGAAAGGAGTAAGATCTAAGAAAGAGAGGTAAAAGAATGAGTAATGAGACATATACAAGCTCAAACAGGATATTCAAAGAACTATTTGATGAAATAGGAAAAGTCATCGTGGGGCAGCGCGAAGCCGTGGAGCAGATACTTATTGCGATCATGTGCAACAGCCATGCGCTCGTTGAGAGCAATCCCGGACTTGCTAAGACCCTTACGATAAGCACAGTTTCAAAGGCTCTTGACCTTAAATTCAGCAGGATACAGTGTACGCCTGACCTGATGCCGTCTGATATCACGGGGACTTATATCATAGAGGATACTGGCGGGAAAAAACAGTTCAGGTTCGAGCAAGGACCTGTGTTCGCGAACATAGTTCTTGCTGATGAGATAAACAGGGCATCGCCCAAGACGCAAAGCGCCATGCTTGAGGCAATGCAGGAAAAGCAGGTGACAGTGGGCAATAAGACATATCCGCTGGATAAGCCGTTCTTTGTTCTTGCCACACAGAACCCGATCGAAATGGAGGGCACATATCCGCTTCCTGAGGCGCAGCTGGACAGGTTCCTTCTCAAGATATTGATGGATTATCCAACAGAACAGGATGAGAACGAGATAGTGAACAGATATACTAAGAACATCATTCCTTCGGTGAACAAGGTGATATCGAAGAATGAGGTGCTGGATCTTCAGAAGCTTACGCGCGATGTGCCGATCGCAGAGGATATTAAGAGCAGGGCTATTAATATCGTTATTGCCACACGTGCAAAGAATGAGAACATCGAGTACGGCGCCTCACCGCGCGCTTCGATAGGAATAATACTTGCAGCAAAAGCAAGGGCGCTAATGAAAGGGCGGAATTATGTGAGCGCAGAAGATATCGATGCCATGGCATACCCTGTCCTTCGCCACCGCGTCATACTTACATTTGAGTCGGAGCGAAAAGGAATGACAACTGACCAGGTGGTTGCTGATATCCTGAAAAATGTGAAATAGATTAGTTAAACAAATGATCGACACATCTTTCTTCAAGGAACTTGACCGCTTCTCGTTCATGGTGCGTAAGCGCGTATCCACAGCCTACAGCGGAAGCCGCCGCTCAATATTGAAAGGCAGGGGCATGGAGCCTGTAAGCTACAGGGAGTACACGCAGGGGGATGATTTCAAGATCATAGACTGGAAAGTGTACGGGCGCACAGAGAAGCTATATGTCAAGGAATTTGAGGAAGAGAAGAGTCTCACAACGCATATCCTTCTTGACACAAGCAAGAGCATGGACTTTCGCAACAAGTTCGAGTACGCAGCGATGCTGGCTCTGGGATTTGCGTATCTTGTCACGAAAGATAACGAGAAGTTCGGAGTTTCCACGTTCGCAGAGGAGATAAATATCACAAAACCAAAACGAGGAAGGAAGTATCTTTCTCAGACGATCGATCTTCTCAACAGCACAGAGCTTTCAGGAAAGACAAGGTTTGATTACTGCATGGAAAAATATGCAAGCATCATTAAATCAAGGTCGCTTGTTATCATTATTTCAGATTTCATGGCAGATGCAAGCGCTATCAAGAACGCAATTTTCAGGCTCGGGAATAACGAACTTGTGCTTATCCAGGTGCTTGATCCTGTGGAAAAGAACCTTGACCTTGGCGGGGAGGCGCGGTTGATAGACCTTGAGACCGAACAGAAACTTGACATCTATGAGAT
>JAQUNZ010000047.1 GCA_028717345.1 Candidatus Methanoperedens sp. | reverse complement strand
AAGGAACTGGCGCAGGCTTTTGTGGATTTTGATATCAAAGGGATGGTGATATGCGAGAGCCCGAACCTGGAGGAGGATGCGCTGGTGTTGAAACGAGAGTATGAAAAAATCTTTTGATGCAAAAATTTATTTACTTCCAGTCCATTATTAATATGGGGCAGGAAGTGTATTTTTATGTTGGAAACATCGCGTGAAAGAGTCGCTTTATTAAAAGCAGGTATGGATGGGAAAACAATAGAAAAGCTATATGTAATATTGAATAATTTTGAATTAGTTGGATGTGCTCCTCAAAAAATCAATTGCTGGGAGTTTCTAGGATGTGGTAGAGAATTTGGAGGAGAAAATATATTTGAACAAGGGGTATGCAGGACATCAATTGACATTTCAGCAGATGGGATCAATGGGGGAAAGAACGGGGGGAGGATATGCTGGTCTGTTTCCGGGACTTTTTGCGTAAGAGAAGAAGAAGGAAGTGAATTTATATCTATAAGAAATAATGTTTCTAATTCAATAGCTGAGGCGGCTGAAAGTATATGAGTTGGATTGCCTGCATCTTACAAATCCATTTCAAACCCTATTATCGGATGCTCAAGCCCGAAATTTGAGATGACTTCAGGATGTATCTCACCGAACACGCCAATCTTTACGCCATTTCTGATAATATCGGCGCGCCTTCCCTCGATGAAAGCAGGATCGCTTGACTCTGCGACCTCATACTCCATGCTTCTTTCTCTCATCACTGCATCCACTACTGCCTGGATCTCAGTAAAATTAGCCTGCGGATGGATAGCTACGGCGCCAGTCCTCTGATGAGTCATGCAGTCAAGCACAACTTCCCCTACTTCGAATATCTTCTGCGGCAGCTCGCGGTGCTTGTTTATCGAGAGTATCTCAAGAAGGTTAGGAAGGATGGTGGGGCGCACGATGGTATGGTCTTCGCTGATAGGATAAAGAATATGAGTTATGCCTTCTGCTTTCTTCCTGCGCATAATATCGAACTGGACGCGTTCGCTTGTGAGCGTGAACGGCATTGCTTCGAAATATCCAAGCCCGACCATTATCTCGCGTATTGAGTCTTTGAGTTTTGATATCGGATGAGCCTTTCCTGTAGTCAGGGTTCCTGGAAGTTCGGGTTTTATCTTATCAAAGCCGAAACCAATGGCGATATCCTCGATCAGGTCGCAGTTATGAAGTATATCAGAACGATAGGCAGGGACTGATACTTCAATATTGTTTTTCGATGCTTTTGCCCCATATCTCATCTTTTGCAGGCATTTTACTATCTCATCATCAGTAAGTGAAAATCCCAGATGCTCTGTTACCTCACTGTTTTTCAGTTTCATTATTGCTGGCGTAAGTCGGGGAGTTTGCGTTTTTCCGTCTATGATCACGGATTCTATCATTCCGCCGCGCTCTCCCAGCGATGCTGCAACGATGTTTAGCGCCACAGATACAGCAGGGTCAATGCCAGTTACTTCAATGAAGAGGTCGGTTGTTTCCTCTGTCACGCGCGTAAGTTCGCAGTTTATTATAGGGGGGAACGAGAGCACATTATCATCGGAATCAAGTATCAGTGGATATTTTTCGAATTTCTCAAGTATGTATGCGAACTTGATGCCTTTGGGATGACGGGTAAGTATTTCCTTCATTGTCATCGGTTCAGTGAAATCAAGAGGAACGAACCTGAAATCAGGGTCTTGCGCTATGTACCTGAAAGGCGGTTTTATCTTTGCAAGGTCATGAACTCCTATTGAGACTTTTTTCCTGTTCCTGCCAACAGCCCAGTGAAGCGACTCCTGAAGAGCCATGAGCGATTCAATGCTTCGTGAATTGAACTTTATTCCCCGGACAACGGCGCAGGCAAGGTAAGGGCGAATGTTCGTAAGACCTGTGTCCTTTGTTATCGCAATCCCTGAAGATGTGACACTGAAGTCCCTTGGTCCGGTTTCGATCTCAAGGAACCCTCTTATCGCCCTTGCAACCCCTTCAGGGCTGTATAGGTCTGGTCTATTCGGGAAGAACTCAATGTCAACATGGTCTTCCTCTATTCGTTCGATGTCGCATCCCATCATCGGGATCCTTTTGATGAAAGTTTCCTTTCCAAGACCTGAAAGTTCTTCAATGTCGTCGTAATATAACGTAATAACAGGCATTATGATCGTGTGAAAAAGGTGTGGATGATATATTAATTATTCTGTCAGAACAGGTCGATTTTTCAAATTTGACCTTCAACGATACATTAAAGTCACTGAACTGATATTTAGCCCTCAAATGACCCAATGGGCGCGTGGCCTAGCCCGGATATGGCGGCAGCCTCCTATTACTTTTCAGGAGACAGCTGTAGGTCGGGGGTTCAATTCCCTCCGCGCCCGTGTTTCTTCAAAAACCTTATAATCTTAAAGGTAAATGTATTAATATAATAGGCGTAATATGACTTTTCTTCAAAATAAACAAAAACAATTTGAGAAAATAATAAAAGAGATCGAGAAGGGTAATTTAAGTGAAAGAGATGCCTCATCTCTGACGCAAATATTGAGGGATCAGCCATCGATGGTAACTGAGGCTATAAAATCACTTTCATATATCATGTCAAAAGTTGATCAAAAACCCTACATAGCCGCATGCCAGGTTCTAAACTTAATAGCTGATGAATACCCGGATATAGTATCTGATTCATTGGAAATGATAATAGAACTCCTGAAATACAGGGAAAAAGAGCTTAATGAACACGAATGGCTACCTACACTTGAATTACTCACAAGGATAAATCAGGTTTATCCGGAGAAAATAAAGATCGCAGTGCCTGGATTGCTTACCGCGCTTGGAAATTCCAATCAGGATATTAGAAAAACGGCTTATTTTTTGCTCATACTTATTGCAACTGATAATCCTGATAATTTCAAAGACTGTTCAAAAGAACTGATCAGGGTTCTAAGCGGTATTAACATTGACGAAAGGATAAATGGCTGCAAGATAATCGGGAAAATAGCAGAAAAAAATCCAGAGATCGTGGAAAAAACATATCATCTGGTAGAAGACCTTTTCCTTAATTATCCTGACAATGATTTACGTCGTGAGGCGGGATTTGCAGCAGATAAATTAAGACCAAAAGATGCTGCAAAACAGCCAGATATCAATGTTGCTACTGGATTTTACAAGGCGGGGTTAGCTGAGACGGAAATCACAATTGGAATGCTTCTCATTATGCTGAATAAATCAGTTGAAAAACTAAATGAGATGCTAATTGACTCAGGACATACCTGAATGCATTATCATATTATTCTTACAAAAGAATGCAACCTGAACTGCAGCTACTGCGGGGGCGGCAGCGATACACCTCCGAAGGAGATACAGTATAAGATATCAGATCTCAAATCCTTCTTATCAAAGGATAAAGCGCCAGTTGTTGAGTTCTATGGGGGTGAACCCCTTCTGAGGATCGAAACGATGAAAAACATTATGGATACGATCCCCGGGCGCTTTGTCATACAGACAAATGGGATATTTTTGGATAAGATAGAATCAGAATATTTGAAGAAGTTTAACTCGATCCTTGTTTCAATAGACGGGTCAAAAGAAGTCACGGACTTCAATAGAAGCAACGGCGTATATGATAAAATAATCCGAAATATCAAACTGATCCGGGAACGCGGCTTTTGCGGTGACCTTGTCGCCAGGATGACAGTGCCGCAGGGTACTGACATCTATGCGAACGTGCGCCATCTTGCAGGTATTGAAGAGTTCGGCCATGTTCACTGGCAGATAGGGTTTGAGATGTTCTGGGAAAGCGGGCTGGATGATGATAAGGAACTTGAGGAATGGATCCAGTCGTACAACTCTGGCATCTCATCGCTTGTAGAATGGTGGGTGAGAGAGATGGAACTCACAGGTTGCGTCCCCGGCATTGTCCCGTTCATTGGTGTGATGAGATCGCTACTCTCAGGCAAACAGTCGCGCCTTCGATGCGGCTCAGGTATTGACTTTTTCTCGGTAATGCCTGATGGCAGGATTTCCGCCTGCCCTGTGTCTATTGATTTTGATTTCTCGATAATCGGTTCGATATTAAACAACGATCCTCACTCCCTCTGTAATAAGGCATGCGTGGGCGAACCGTGCATATCATGTGACATATTCAACATCTGCGGTGGAAGGTGTCTTTTCGTGAACAGGTCACAGGATATGCTAAGAAGGAATGGGTACGAACAGATATGCTTGACTGTCAGGCACCTGGTGCATGAACTTGAGGAAGTGGTGCCGCACGTGAGAGAGCTGATAAGAAGTGGAATTATAAGCGCAAATGAATTCGAGTACCCTGAGTTCAATAACGGGTGCGAGATAATTCCCTGATAAATTGATTATAATCATTTTACTTATTTTACTTATAACTTATAGTGATTAAATTTATACATTATCGCATTATTACTGAAAATGTAATTCCCGAAAAGGAGGCAAAAAATGAATGATTTATTGAATAGAACCAGAATCGGAAAAGAAAACTATAACACGAAGCAATCACAACATATCAGTGGAGTGCAGGAATGCAAATAGGGTGATATTATGGAAACAATCAGTGCACATCAGTCAGTAAAAGAACAGTACAATATATTAAAGAAAGATGGGATGTCAAACACTTTTGACCGAGCGATTGCCCAGGGAAAAAGATGCTCATTCTGTGAGCAGGGGATAAGCTGCCAGCTTTGCAGCAACGGCCCGTGCAGGATAAAACCAGGCGCGGAACGGGGAGTATGCGGTATAGATGCGGATGGCATGGCAATGAGGAACTTCATGTTCCTGAACACCATGGGCACAGCCACTTACACCTACCACGCCAAAACAGTTGCAAAGACCCTGAAAGCGACAGCCCTTGGAAAAACCCCTTTCCAGATAAAGGACGAGGCAAAACTCCGGGCTCTTGCAGGAAAATTCGGTGTAAAGACGGATAAAAGCACGAAGGAACTTGCTATTGCGGTTGCAGACGCCATGATGGCAGGAATAAACGCGGATTCAGACGAGGAGCTTTCGAATGTCCTTGCCTTTGCGCCAAAGCAAAGGATAGAGGTCTGGAGAAAACTTGGCATCCTTCCCGGAGGACCCCTCAACGAGGTAATGGATGCGGTCTCAAGCACTATGACCAATATGGATGGCGATTATGTATCACTTGCAAAAAAGGCGCTGCGTCTTGGTATTACCTGCATCTATGGCTCGCAGATACCGCTTGAGATGGGACAGGACATACTGTTTGGAACCCCGCAGCCGCATGCGGTTAATGTAGACCTCGGCATAATAGACCCCGCTTACGTCAACGTAGTTGCAAACGGTCATGAGCCATTCATCGGCGCAGCGCTCATCAAGACCGCGCATGAGACGGCAAACCAGGAAAAAGCAAAGAAAGCAGGAGCAAAAGGTCTTCGCATCATCGGCTCGATCGAGACAGGGCAGGAACTTGTCCAGAGATACAATATTGATGATGTGTTCGTTGGACTTACAGGGAACTGGTTGAGCATCGAACCTGCGCTCGCAACAGGAGGGATAGATGTCTTCGCAATGGACATGAATTGTTCTCCTCCTGATCTTGGCGCTTACCAGGAGAAGTATAATACATCTCTTGTTTCAGTCTCCAAACTTGTAAATGTCACTGGAATGAAAGACCAGATCATCTATAAACCTGACCAGGCGGCTGCACAGGCTCAGAAGCTCATAGATATTGGAATAGAGAACTTCAAGAAACGAAAGGGCAAAGCGACAAACCAGTCCGGCAGGAAGCAAAACGCTGTTATCGGTTTCTCGGCTGAGGCATGTATTTCCGCCCTTGGCGGCACACTAGACCCGCTGCTTGATGTCATCAAGAAAGGCACGCTAAAAGGCGTGGTGGCTCTCGTTAGCTGCACGACGCTGCGGGACGGCGGACAGGATGTCAATACTTTGAAAATTGCACGGGAACTTATCAAGCGCGACATACTTGTTATTAGCGCAGGATGCGGCAATGCCGCCCTTCAGGTCGGAGGGCTGACAACACTTGAAGCAAAAGCAGAAGCAGGTCCGGGTCTTAAGGCAGTATGCGAGCTGCTCAAGATACCGCCTGTGCTGAGTTTCGGCACATGCACGGACACAGGGAGAATTGCCCTTCTTGTAACTGCGGTCGCAGAAGCTCTGAACGTTGACACGAAAGACCTGCCGGTTGCGGTCACTGCACCCACATATATGGAGCAGAAGGCTACGATAGATGGTATCTTTGCAGTAGCGTTCGGTCTTTATACCCATGTAGCGCCGCTCCCGCCTGTTGCAGGAGCGCCAAGGCTTGTGAAGCTTCTTACACAGGACATAGAAGGACTTACAGGCGGTAAGTTTGCTGTCGAGACGGATATGGTCGAGGCTGCAAAAGGCATTGAGGCGCACATAATGAAGAAACGGGCAGGGCTGGGATTACCGAAATAACAGACTTTTCAAGAAAATAATGCGCCGGATTTCCGGTGCATCTTTATTTATTTTAGCAGTTTTTTCATCGCATTCTTGCACGCGTTCACTCCAGGCGCTCCCGATGTAACAAAGACAACACCGAGCGTATCAATTATCTCCTCTTTTGTAGCCCCGTGGGCGAGAGCGCTTTTCATCTGCATCTCAACGCAATCAGAACACAGCCTCCCTGCCACAACCGCAAGCGCCATCAGTACTTTTGTCTTGGCTGAAAGGGCCGTGTCTTCCCACATGGCTTTATCGCTTGCCCTGTAGAGTTTGAACCATTCAGGCGCCTCTTTGCCAATCAGGTGCATTATTTCAGGGGTAAATCCCATGCTCTCTCTTGCAAATTCAAGCTGTTCTTTTACTTCTTTCTTCTCCATATTTATTCCTCCAATTTTCTTTTATGATACAGTATGATAAAGTCGTATGTAATGAGCAGGGCTCCTGCAAGTGTGATCAGCCCAGCTATCGTCCGCCAGCCGTAGAACGGCAGCAGAATATTCTGCACTTCCATGAAGCTCACTCCCTGCAACCTCTGGAGATACACCTGGACCACCCCTGCAATAACAAGGGCGGTTATCATGTTCAAAAATCCGATAACCAGTAGCCATAAACCCGTTTTAGCCCTGAATTGATGGAAATTCATCATTCCTGAAAGCTCAGGCACTGCAATATAAGCCATGCCAAGTACCAGGAAAAGATAGGTTCCGGGGGTGGCAAAGTGCGCATGGGATGCCGTTATCTGTGTGCCGTGAGTAAAGAAATTTATCTGCGGCAGCGTATGGATAAACCCCCATACACCAGCCCCGAAAAGGTTGCCGAGGGAGGCGGCGATTATCATGTAGAGAGCAATATTGTTTGGGATGGGTTTGCTGTTCTCTTTCAGATCTTTATAAGCAGACCAGACCATGAGGAAAAGAGGCACAGGCTCAAGCGCGCTGAAAAGCCCACCGAGGAAAAGCCAGAACTGTGGCGTGCCTATCCAGTAATAGTGATGACCCTGCCCGATAATACCTGTGAGGAGAATGAGCGCCACCTCGATGGCGAGGTATTTTTCTATTATCTCGCGGCGCACATCGGTAATTGAAAGGAGAATAAGCGCTATCGCCCCGGCAGCAATGAGCTCAAATGTCGCCTCCACCCAATAGTGCACCACCCACCAGCGGAAATATTCAGCGGCGACAAGGCTGTTGAACCAGATTTCACCGGGTACATACATGAGAATGGAACCGACAGCCCCCATCGCAAGGACGAGGATGGGAGAACTCATCTCTTTTTTACGTTCACGTATCGTCATCCCCACATTGAAGACCACGGTGAGCAGTCCAAGCGTGAGAAGAATGTCCCATGCTCTTCCGGCTTC
This sequence comes from Candidatus Methanoperedens sp., assembly GCA_028717345.1. Lineage (GTDB taxonomy): Archaea > Halobacteriota > Methanosarcinia > Methanosarcinales > Methanoperedenaceae > Methanoperedens. The sequence continues at coordinate 11,753 of JAQUNZ010000047.1, read as the reverse complement.
CAGATATTCCCGCCCCTCGACAAGCCACCAGTTCCTCCCGGTAAAGAAAAGCTCGGAAATTATGATACCAATACCTGCGATCATCAGGAACCAGAACTGGAAATCGATAAGTCGTGGATATTTTATATCTCTTCCAACTTCAGGGGGCAGCAGGTAATAAAGCCCACCGATAAATCCGAGAAGAAGCCACAGTACCATGACATTGAGATGCAGGGATTTGTAAATATCGAAGGGAATTGAAAACAGATACTCTCCCCGGAACATGAATTCAATGCTCAAAAAAATCCCGAGTATCAATTGCAGGACAAAAAGGAGCACTGCTGCCAGAAAATATTTGCGGGTCTTTGCCCTCGAAGGATATTCGTTCATAATCTCCCCTCCTGCTTTCTGCGTTCATAAGCCAGGATGACCCCGAATATTATCACATTGAAAAAAATGATCCCAAGTATTACCTGCCAGATTTCGGAGGGATAAAGCCTCTTTTCCTGTATCCCGTCGATGCTCCCGTTGCGTTCCCATGAGCCGCTGTTGGGCCAGCCATTCGTATCAAGCATGTTTGCGTATTTCAGAAAAGCGGCTGTGCGGGCTGCATCTTCAGGATCCATCCCCCTGTCTTTCATGGGAGGCATGCCTTTTGAAGGCAAACCCACAAGCATTAAACCTGAAAGTGCTGCATCGCTTTTCCCTGCCCTTTCATAAGCATTGGTAAGGTCTGGTCCGAAGTAGGCGCCGTTCCCAACAATGGTATGGCAACCCATGCACTGGTACTGCTCAAAGGTTTTCTTACCTTCTATCGCGTTGAATGTGATGCCATTGAAATCAACAGTTACAAGAGCAGGATCAGGGTTCTTATTGGCAAAATCAGTGTAGAATGAAAAAATACTGTACGGGATCATCAGGATCGCAGGTATGAGAAGCCCTATCAATACGAGCCTGGTGTTGTTCATCTCTCGATCATCCCCTTCCTGAACAGGTACAGGATTCCTGCGGCTATTGCAAGAGAAATGAAAATTATGGCAGCGCCTCCCGGCGTGCTGTACCACGAATTGCTTTGAGAAGGGATTCCCGGAGATGGGATGGGTGTCCCGGTAATCTCTATGGTGTAATCTTTGAACTGGAATGTCCATGCGTACTTAACGACGTTCCATCGTTCACTTTCAGAAAGTTTGTCCTTCCACGGCGGCATAGCTTTCCCGGATATGCCGTTTGTCACGCCATAAAATAATTCTGAAGGATGTTTGTTTGCCATCGTGCTCAGGTTTGTGAAATCAAAGGCTCGTTCGCCATTAAATTCCCTGCTGATCTCGGCACCGTCTCCTTTCATGCCGTGGCATGTGGCACAGTTAGTCTCATAGATGATCCTTCCTTTCCCTGCACTATCCCTGTCTGCCCAGAACATCCATAAATAAGCGATAACATCCCATCTCTGGCTTTGCGAAAGCCTGTTCACGAATGGAGGCATTGCCTGCCGTCCATTCGTGATTGAAAGGAAAAAAGAAGAGGAGTTCCTGCCTGTCATCTTCTGATTATCTGTGAAGTCATAAGCCCCGGTGTAACCCGAGCCGTTTCCTTTTTCCCCATGACAGGTGGCACAGGCAGATGTAAATACGACCTGTCCTGAAACAACAGATGGTCTCTCTGAGGGATATTCGGCAGAAACAAGACCGATCAACATCAATATTATCAGCGCTGACAATAATATTCGATGTTCACTCACTCCGGACATAACAACCTCCTGTTTGATATCTGTTTTTGACATACTAATAACTTTTTATTTTCAAAGCGCGAAGTTCTTCACCTGCCTGAGAAGTGCCTGTCATATTTACCTTTACTTCCCCTTACCCGGCGGCGCCGGTGGCGCATACGGCGTCGGGATGAACTCCACTGACGGGCGGCGCAATCCTGACTGCGGGTAAAGCTCCATCAGGTCATAGACTTCCTTGAGCATCTGGTCGTTCACAGGCAGCCCCATTTCCTTTGCCATCTCAAAATCAATGGGATAATCATGCGTCCACCGTCCTTCGCTGAGCATCTTTGCGATCTCATCCGCTTTCCCAGGTGTATTATGTTTCAGAAGCAATGAATATACGGTCTGATAAACCTGATCGATAGCTTTTCTTGCAACATCCCCAAGAATGAGGGTCTGGTCGTCCCTGTTGGGATTGGGCTGCTCCAGGGCTTTCAGTATGGAAACCGCTGGAAAGTATCCCTGTGGTCCGCCAAGCTGGGGATCAACTGGGCCAAGTACTGCATTCGGGTCCATTATTATCTCATCTGCCGCCATCGCGACAAGCGAACCTCCGGACATCGCATAGTGGGGAATGAACACGGTGACTTTTCCCTTATGGCGCTTGAGCGCGCAGGCTATCTGCTCGGAAGCAAGTACCAGCCCTCCGGGAGTATGCAGAACAAGGTCAAGGGGCATCTCATGAGGCGTCAGCCTGATGGCGCGAAGTACCGCTTCCGAATCCTCGATATCAATGTAGCGGGCTATGGGGATTCCAAGGAAGCTCATGGTCTCCTGCCTGTGGATCATGCTTATCACGCGGCTCTTTCGCCGTGACTCTATCGACTTCATTGCTACCTGCCGCCTCATATGCAGCGTCCTCTTCTGGATCAGCGGAATGAAGATCGAGAAAAGAAAAAGTATCCAGAGGATATCAGTGATGCTTGGGTTGTCAAGGGCTGCCATGTCATTTCACCATATTATATTTCAAGTTCCCTGCGGTATCCGGTCAGAATCTCATTTCCTGTTTCAGTAACGACCACGGTATCTTCCACACGCACTCCGAAGTTGCCTGTGTAAAGTCCGCAGTTGCCGACTGCAATGACAGTATTTGCTTCAAGCGGAGGCGCTTCTTTCTCGCCGTGGAAAAATGCATGACCCGGCGGCAGCGGCGCCTCTTCGAACTCAATACCTACGCCGTGGATGGGAGGACCGAATATGTGTTCCTCATGTCCCGCCCCTCTTAACATTGAGTGCATATCTTCCTCCAGTTCACCAACGCTGATGCCTGGTTTTATTTTTGCAATGGCAGCCTGCTGCGCGTTAAGATAAAAATCATAAGCGGCTTGCATCTCTTTTGAGGGTTTCCCCGCGCATACGGTGCGGCACATGTCGGCGCTGTAACCGTTGACTATGGGATGTATGTCTATCATGACCGGGTCACCTGAATTCAATTTCCGGTGAGATGGCAGCCCGTGGGCGATATTTGTGCGCTCACCCGATGATACATAGCTTCGCCAGAACTCCTCGGCGCCTGCCTGCCGCATTGCATATTCAGCCTCGGCTGCGACCTGGCTCTCCGTGATGCCGGGTTTCACGCTTTCGACTGCCGCTTTCATCCCCGCATCTGCAACTTTTGCCGCCGCCCTGATGCGCTTTATCTCCTCTTCATCCTTGACCCTGCGCAGTTCTGACATGATGTGCGTGCAGTCCTTCACTTTGACTCCCTCTGGCTTTGCGTGCGGGTGCGTGAGCATTCCCATCATTGACTGTGTAAGGAAAGTGTATTCAAGACCCACAACGCTTTCCTTTATCCCAAAATGCTCAAAGTAATGGGCTATGGAATGTATCATCCCCACTTCGTCCTCAAAGCCCGTGATACTGCCGGACTTTGCATACAGTTTCACATCATCAACATCTGTCCGGGGGACGCCAAGCGCCACTTCCCCGTCTTTCGTTATCATTGCAAATGCGCACAGGCGCCCATCGCCTGTAAGATAGAACATATTGGCGGGTTTAGCCAGAAGAAGAACGTCAAGCTCTCCGGCTTTCATAAGGCGGCTGCATTTCTCCAGGCGTTTTTTTAAGATGTCTGCCATTTTGAACCTCCCATTAATGATAGTTCCTGCTGTTTTGAAAACTCCCTTTAGATTTTGAAACTATCAATTATGTATTTGAGGCAGGAATATTTAAATGTAGGGGTTTTGGGATGGGAGGGGATTTTTTATGTTATTTTTTTCAATGGACAAGCAACTGCCGGTTTTGCTAAAACCATTGCCAGGTTCTGTAAGAGATGTTAAAGCATTAAGAACTGTGATTGACGAAGTGAATGCTAAAGATAGCACTGTAGTCATTGATAGAGGATTTGCCTCTCATGTCATTCCAGATTTGTTGAAAGAGTTCGATTTTAATTTTATTCTTTCCTTGAGAAGAAATTTTACAGAAATCGATTATGGCCGGAAGCTTGATTATACTTTTTCGTACAGGAAAAGAGGAATAAAATGGGGCAGAAAACGAATAGGGACGAATTTTCTCTATTTGTTTGAGGATGTGAAATTAAGGGCTGAAGAAGAAACGACCTTCATTCATTTGATGAACGAGAAAAAGAGAACCATACAGGAGTATAAAGAGGATTCCAAAAAATTTGGCAAGATTGCAATCTTATCAAATAGGAATAAGGATGGTGAGACAATATATTTGATGTGGAAGGACAGGGAGAACATCGAGGTTGCTTTTGATGCTCTCAAGAATGAATTGGAAAATGACAAAACATATCTGGATGATGATGACGCAGTTCGCGGATATTTCTTTATTTCATTCTTATCTCTCTATCTTTATTATAAAATCCTCAACTTATTACGAAAAGCCGAACTCGTAGACAAAATTTCTGTAAATGAGGTTTTATTGGAACTTTCAAAAGTGTATGAAATCCATCTTGGTGAAAAGAGGAAATTGAGTGAGATCCCGGATAAGGTGATAAAATTGGCGGAATCTTTAGAATTGAACTTATTCCCTACAAAATTGCGGAGTTAAGGGTAATAAATCTTCTCCACAGTCATGATCAGGGGCGCAATCATCACAAACCCAGCCATGTCCTGAATTCCTGCAAATATATGTTGCGATTTTCCCACACGAATCACACCTGACCACAGGAGGCACATTTCTAGCAATAATCTCAATCGATCTGTCTCATAATAAAATTCTTTTCCGTATTAGTTGGATAACTCTCTATAATATTATACAGCGTGTCCCTCTTCGCGACCGGACGCCCCAGTTTTTTAGCTATATGCACAAAATCCTCAATATTCTTGCTGTGAAAAGCCACTCCAGCCGCCCGGACGACATTTTCCTCGATCATCGTCCCGCCAAGGTCATTCGCACCGAAGTTCAATGCTATCTGTGCGACCCCAATACCCTGCGTAACCCAGGATGCCTGTATGTTCCTGATATGCCCATTCAGAAGTATCCGTGATACCGCTACCATTTTAAGATAATCCACGCCTGTGGAAGCACCGCTTAATTGCGTATTCTCTGACTGGAAGCTCCAGGGTATGAAGGCTGTGAATCCGTGATACTTTTCCTGCATATCGCGTATGCGGATAATATGTTTGATCCTCTCCTCTGTGGTCTCTGCGTGCCCGAATACCATCGTTGCAGTTGTCGGGATACCAAGTGAATGGGCTGCCAGCATGACATCACGCCACTGTTTCCAGCCGATCTTATTGGGAGAAACAAAACCGCGTACCCTGTCGTCAAGTATCTCTGCCCCTCCTCCGGGTATGGAATCAAGCCCTGCGTCATGGAGTCGCGAGATGGTCTCCTTTATCCCGGCGCCGTACAGTTTAGAGATGTGGACTATTTCAGGCGGGGAGAAAGCATGCATCTGAACATTGAACCGCTTTTTCACAATTTTCAGCATATCTTCATAATACTCTATTGATATTTCCGGGTTCAATCCACCCTGGATCAATATCTGCGTGGCGCCAAGTTTCACAGCTTCATCTATCTTTGACATTATCTCTTCAATCGTCAGTACATACGCATCCTCTGACCCGGGCTCCCTGTAGAATGCGCAGAATTTGCATTTTGATGAGCAGATATTGGTATAATTGATATTCCTGTCCACCACAAAAGTTACAAGGTCGCCAGCGCTTTTCTTACGCAGCACATCCGCGGCTGCGCCAAGAATGTTAAGAGCAGGGGATTTAAGAAGCTCCAAGCCGTCTTTAAGCCCCAGCATTTCATTGTTCATGGCACGAAAGAGGATTTCTTTCGCTCCCTCATCATCTGAAAATTTTTGTATCAGCTCAAAATTCGTCATCCTGGGAATAGCTCCTCCTGAATTTCAGGGCAAGTTCGGCTTTCATAAGTTCTCTTCCAAGATAAGCTGCATGGTCATGGCGGGAGACAAGCCCGAGCCTTATTATGGTGTCGAGAACTTCCTTTGCTGTTGCTCCTGCGATCGATATATCATTGTTCCGGGCAATGATCTTTCCAGGGCAGAACTTCCCATTCTGTATCTTGCCGTTTGTGATCTCGATCCTAAAGCACCCGGCAGGGTCAGGATGCCATTTTTCGCTTCCCTGTGCATCGATCGCATTTTCAGGCATCTTCCCGAATTCGCGCCCTCTTTTCTCTTTCAGAACAAGCAGGTCAATTCCCAGGTCCTTGGGGGCGCTGCCGCGGTCTTTTGCAAGCATCATCATAATAGAAGCTGTTCTCAATTCTGATACGCTGCCCCGTGCCTTGAAGCTGTATTCAGGTGTGAACAGGACGCTGGCGTCAAGTTCCATAGCGATGGAAGAGAGTATGGCGTGGACACCCTGGGAGTCAGCATCCATGAGTTCAGTAACGTTCCCTACGCCAAAAAATAGCGGTGTTGTCCTGTCGCGTTTTCGAAACTCCCTGAACCTGTAGAGAGATTCTAAAAATCCATGACCTGTAGGCTCAAGCACAGGGTCTGCGATGATATTTGTGATACCTGTTTTATTTGCATGATCGATATTATGGTAGATGCTATCAACATCGGTTGAACGGTCTGGGATTATGACCGCTGTTGTGGAATTTTTGATGATGCTCTCACCCACTTCATCCATATTCCTGGAATTCAGGCTAAGCGCCATATCTATGCCTGAATCAAGGGCTGTATTTAGCAGACAGGGATCGAGTGTATCCACACTCAGAGGAACTGATGTTGCTGATCTTGCTGTTTGAACAGCAGTCCTTGCTTCTTTTTCCGTGGTATGAAGCGAGAGCCCCAGGTCGATTATATCAGCGCCCTGTTCTATGAAATACAGTATCTTGTTCGTGAGTTCTTTGGCTGATAAATGACCCGCATCAACTACTTCAGCCATTACTTTCATCCTGGAATTACCCCCAAGCAACATTTCCCTGATAGACAAAGACGCACTGGAGTTTTTTTCAAGCTCTCCTGCTTTTTCAAGAGCAAACTCCTTTCTTTTTTCCATCAGCAGTTCACACGCAGGAATCTTTGAGGAAAAAACGGTATATTCTGCAAATGACAGCACAAAACCAAGGTCAACCGCGTGTTTCGGACCAAGCTTTACTGGCGTGTTAATTTCCTTCTCAAGCCCGGAATAATCGCCCGATGCAAGACCCGGGACAAGTATCAGGTCATACTTTTTCTGGGGAAGTGAGCGCCGCAGGAGAGCCGGGGTAGTGAACGCCGCAACTTCAATGCCGAGAACAAGTATGTCTGCTCGATCTTTAACTGATATTCTTACGGCATTCTCCGCCAGCCTGCCTGTAACCACGAGGATTTTCATTATTACCGAAGAGGTCAGAACAGGCTAATATATATTCCTTTTATTCCCAGGGCAATAAAATCAACCGCAATGGCGGCGAGGAAAAGCCCCATAAGCCGTGTCATAACCATCATGCCTGTCAGCCCCACGACCCTGTTGTACGTATCAGAGAACCTGAAGATAACATATGTAATGATAAATGTCAAGAGAATAGCGCTGATAACCTCCAGTCTTGAAAAAGGGTCGCCTCCTCCCGCCTGCGTCACAAGGATGGTCGTGGTGATGGCGCCAGGTCCTGTGAGCATTGGCATTGCCATGGGGAATATGGAAACATCCTCCCTTTTTTCTGCATCGGTGATTTCTTCATCTGTAATGCTTTCCCTTGTTGTCCTTGCAAAAAGCATGTCCATTGCGACCATGAACAACAGGATGCCTCCAGCAACGCGCAGGTGATCCACGCTGATCTTAAAAAGCGCATTCAACAGATATTCTCCTGCTATTGAAAATATAATGGCTATTATGCAGGCGATCACCACTGACCTCTTCGCCACATATAACTTATCCGCGACAGTCATGCGTGCGGTGAGAGAAACAAACGCCATCACCCCGCTGAAAGGATTGACTATGGCGAATATGGATGTAAAGGCATAAACAAAGAACGTGAAGTCGGAAATCATTAGATGTAATATTGTATATATATACTATTGAATGTTTTGCTGCCACTCATCTATTCTGTTTTCTGCGATTCGAGATATATTTTTCCTAAGTTCCCAAAGGCTTAATAAAACAGACTCGAATTAAAATGCTCATGAATTACAGGGTCATTTTGAACGTACTCGGGACTGTGATAAAGCTCCTGGGTATTTCCATGCTGGCTCCGCTTCTTGTGGCGCTTTATTACCATGAGCCAGATTCGATCCGGATCTTTGCTGCCTCTTCAGTCCTCGCATTCCTGACAGGTCTGCTGCTTGAGAAAGCGTTCAGGACTGAATTCGAGGAGCTTTCACTCAGGGAGAGCATAGTGATCGTTGCCTCTGGCTGGCTGATGGCTGCGGCATTCGGCGGTATCCCTTTCGTGCTGGCAGGTTTATCTCCGGTTGATGCGCTTTTTGAATCCATGTCCGGCTTTACCACTACAGGTTCAAGCATTCTTCCTGATATCGAGATATATTCAAAAAGCATCCTTTTCTGGAGAAGCATGACGATGTGGCTGGGCGGCATGGGTATAATAGTTCTTGTCATGGCGATACTGCCAAGGATCGCGGTTGCGGGAAGGCAGATGTTCCAGTCAGAGGCTCCAGGTCCCATGAAGGATAAACTAAAACCAAGACTTAAGGACACGGCGCAGATCCTTTGGTGGGTCTACATTATCTTTACTGCCCTTGAAATAACTCTTCTTTATTTTGCGGGAATGACTTTGTACGACGCGACAGTCCACACATTTCCCACTCTTTCCACTGGCGGTTTCTCTTCAAAGAACCTCTCAATCGCTGCATATGATAACTTCAGGGTAGAAATGATAATCCTGATCTTCATGTTTATAGGAGGCTCTAACTTCAACCTCTTCTATAGAACGATAAGAGTCGACTGGAAAGCCCTCATTAAAGATAGGGAATTCCAGGCATATACATTTATTATTCTTTTCTCCACAATGGTCATTGCGCTTGAATTATGGAACTGGGGTGAAACATTGACTCGTTCCCTCAGGTTCGCATCATTCCAGGTCGTTTCCATCATTACTACGACGGGGTTTGCCTCCACGGATTTCAGCCTGTGGCCTGAATCTACGAAGTTCATCCTGCTGCTGCTTATGTTCGTGGGAGGGTCTGCAGGTTCCACAGGTGGTGCGCTCAAGGTCGTGCGCGTCGTTTTACTCATGAAGTACGGAGCACGGGAAATATACAGATATATCCATCCAAAGATGGTGCGACCGATAAGGCTGGGAGATACCGTTATTCCCGATGATGTGATGCAGGCAATATTATCGTTCTCTATCCTTTATATCCTGGTATTCCTGGGAAGTTCACTTGTCCTCAGTATGCTCGGACTTGATTTTATGACGAGCATCAGCGCATCAGCCACTACGCTGGGCAATGTGGGTCCAGGGCTTAGTACGCTGGTTGGTCCGATGGCGAATTTCGGCTCGATCCATGTGATAGGGAAGCTTGTCCTGATACTTAATATGTGGATCGGAAGACTTGAGGTCATGACCGTGTTAGTGCTCTTCGTACCGTCCTTCTGGAAAAAATAGTGTCATAAATATGCAGAAGAATTTATCAAGTTTCATCTCCTCTCACACTTCCATTTTTCATAAGCCTTCTGCATAGCTCTTTTCATGGGTATTTGCTTCATGAGGGAAAGCAGATGCGTCATGGGAAAACCAGAGAGGGGTATCTCGAACAGATGCATCAGTATCCTCTTCGTGCTCAAAAGTTCCAGGGATGTCCTGTAATACTTCTCCTCTATCTCATAAGGGCTCATGGTGGGATGCTCAAAGACCGCACTTGCGCCTGTGTAAAATTCCCACCCCCTGTCCTTTAAAAGATGAGGCATATATTCCTCATATAGCTCTGTGCCCGGGAGCGGGGTCAGGAGCACGGGGTGTATCACCACGCCAAGCCTTTTTGCAAGATCAATTACATTCTCAAAATCAGCCGCAGTGTCATACCTGCTGCCAAGCACCACAAAAAGTGTCACATCTATGCCGTATTTCTTGATCTTCCTCACTGCTTCTTCCCTGTCCTTACCCTGTTTTGAATCTGCATGATACATCTTGAGCCCTTCGCCTGATGAGGTCTCCCATCCTGCCCAGACAGAGAATAGACCGCTTTTTTTGGCGGCTTTAAGGAGTTCATCGCCATGAGGGGACTGTGGGGCTCGCAGGTCACCGAAACCATACCACCATTTTTTCGAGCCTCTTGAAAGTTCAGTAAAAAGCTCTATCGACCGCCCCATATCCCCGCCCCAGATATTATCGTCCCCGTTGAAGTATATCCTGCCTGCGCATTTTTCAATCTCTTCCGCCACTTTATCAACAGGACGGCAGCGTATCGTATCTCCAAAGAACCTCCTGACAGAGCAAAAACTGCACCTGTATGGGCATCCCCTGGATGTAAAGACAGCCCTGAACTTATATGGTCCTTCCAGGGGGATAGGAAGCGGAATGTCATCAAGCGGGAGCCTTTCACCATAATAGAATTCCCTGAGACCGCCTGCCTTCGCATCCCTGAGTACATCACCCCAGACTGATTCCGCCTCCCCGACAACAACGGCATCAGCATGCTGCTTTGCCTCATCAGGAAGCGCTGTCGGATGTATCCCGCCGAGTACGACTTTTTTACCGAGCGCCCTTAATTTATCGCTGAATTTATATGACCATGTTATCGTGGCAGTCATGGAGCTTATCCCGATGAAATCTGCCTTTATATCCTCAGGCGCAGGTTCGCGGAGATTGGCGTCTATTAGTTCAATTTCTGCATCTGGCATTGCCTTTAGCGTCAGCGCCCCCAGATATTCAAGTATCGGCGGAGCCATCGGGACTTTGCCGGAAAAAGGAAATGGTGGGGATATCAGGCATATCTTCATATCATTTTTAACTGAACGCCATGGTATATTGCCAGTATGTACCAGTCCCGAATATACCGAAAAGCAGCATGTGCTTGGCAACCAGCATTTTTCTCCTGAGTTTCTCGGCGTTTGCCCCGTAGAAGTTTTCAATATATGTGAACGTCCTTCCCATACCTGTAAGAAGCACGATGCCAGCACAGGCAATACCAAGATAAAAGAAATCAGTCTCAAGCGACGCAATTGCCTGTGCAAGTTCTTTATTACCGGATTGAAGGTTGTGAAGCCAGTATATAGCCAGGACTGTTGCAGCCCAGCAGCCTGCCGCAAAGTCGTGAATGAATCCCACAAATATCGTTATTGACTTTTTCAAATGCTCACCCTGTCTTTTTTCGATATCATCTGGTATTAGAATGAACCCCGCAGGCAAAAAACCTTTTTATCCGTATTACAATTAACACATATGTTGCGACATATCCCTGGATTGATGGACAAAGGCAGTCCCGTAAGTGTGCTTTTTACCGGAGAAGTTGGCTCGGATTCTCCTCTACTATATTGTGAGATGATACAGGAAGCACGATACGGAGAGTCATTTCAGGTTAGATCTCAGGGCTGTAAAGCCGGTGCATACGTGCTTGGAGAAAGTGGAACAAGTCCTGAAGGTTACTATTTCGACTCAGGGCGATATAAGAATAGAC
>JAQUNZ010000046.1 GCA_028717345.1 Candidatus Methanoperedens sp. | reverse complement strand
CGGAAGGATAGCAGAGTCGATAATAAATCAAAGCTAACAGAAATTCAGTTCTATCTCCAAAATCCAGAATTAATTTCTCTTCATAGAGCCTTTTCTCCTTCTTTTTGAAGATTTTGGCTTCTTTGTCCTGTTATTTCATACGCATATTCTAAGTTTCCAAATTTTTTATACCGAATGAAACTCATGATGTCTATATAGGCATTATAAATATATAAATTTGTCGGTGGTGAAAGAAGAATTTTCGAAAAGCAGCGAAAGAATTGTATGAGAACAGGATATTATAGTGCCTAATTTATCGGGAGTTTAGGAAATTATATGTTAAGGTAGTTATTTATTAATAAACTCTTATTAAGATAATAGAAGGAAATTGATTATGATAGGGCGATTTAAGTACGACAATGAAACATTCTACGGCGAAGTTAAAGGCAACCGGGTTATTGTGGACAGGGGATTGTACAATGATACGTTCCTGCTCATTGACCTCCAGCTATTACCGCCAGTACAGCCTTCCAAATTAATATGCGTTGGTCTTAATTATAAGGATCATGCAAGGGAACTCGGTATGGAGATTCCTGACGAACCCATATTCTTTCTAAAGCCGCCTTCTGCAGTTATAAGTCCACTCGGAAAGATAGTTTATCCAGAAATGTCAAAGCATGTTGATTATGAAGGTGAACTTGCGGTGATAATAGGTAAACGCTGCAAGAACATAAGCAGAGACGATGCTGGCAGTGTTATTATGGGGTACACATGTTTTAACGACGTGACCGCACGGGATATTCAAAAGAAGGATGTACAATGGACACGCTCTAAGAGTTTTGATACATTTGCTCCCCTTGGCCCTTACATAGCAGACCCTATGCTTGATGTAAGCAACCTTGCTATAAGAACAAGCGTGAACGGAGAACTTCGCCAGGATTCAAGTACTTCCAACCTGATTTTTAATATACCGTACCTGATCGAGTTCATTTCAAGTATTATGACGCTTGAACGCGGGGATATCATTTCTACAGGTACACCTGCCGGAGTAGGTGAACTATCAGTTGGCGATGAGGTCGAGGTGGAAATAGAGAATGTGGGATTGCTGAAAAACACTGTTGTTGCAAAGAATTGACAGGTGTAACATAATATATACTGGAATTATCATACCTTCTTTTTATTAAGGATGAAAATAATCAGTATGTTAAACATCCCGCCAGGTGAATTAAATGTCAGAAATATATGATAATGTATGGGAAACCCGAAAACATAAACCTCCCAAGAAAGAAGAAGTTAAGCTCATTGAACCAAAAATGCCATCAAGCGACCACGATCGGTTAAAGGACAGCATTGAAAGACGACGAAAATCTTATGGTCTGAAATAATTTTTTTTTCCGAAACATTTATTTAGTATAAAAATGATTTAAAAATGATGGACATCATTGTTATCATAATGATGAACATAAACATTTGAATTGAAACTAAGACAACCAGACCCAGTATTTTAAAAAAGGAGAGGCAAAATCTATGAAATATTCTAAAGGCGACGTAGTGAAATTCAAACTCGAATCAGGTGAAGTACAAAAAGGAGACATACGGTATATAGAAAAAACCCATCGCGGAGAAGTATTGTATATAAACAGTTTCAATAGATGGGCATATAAGATACCGGAAAAAAGGGTTATTTCCCGGATTAAGAAATAATTCCACCTAAGCCATTATTTAAATACTTTCAATTCCGAATATATAAGACTATGGCAATGTCTAAAAAGATTATGGAGAAAAAACAAAAGGATCGTAAGGAAAAAATAGCAGAGCTTGAAAAAATGGCAGCTTCGGGTAGCGGAGACGCAAAAAAGAAGCTTGCAAAAGAAAAAAGAAAGTTGAAATAATCTATTTCATAATCTCAGAAGGGGCGCCGCACAGTTTTACAAGCGCCTCAGCTTCAATAAAATGAAGCCGGGCAGGAATAATAATAATGTGCAGCGGCGCTCCGAAATCATATTTTTTTAATTCTTCAAGATAATCAGCATGGACAACAGGTGACTTGCTCCCTGCCCTTGCTATACCCACTCCAATTGTGTTCATAAGCACACCCTCGCCACGCCGTTCTTCCAGCCCTGAAAGTATGGATATAGCTGTTCCTATGTCCATAAAGCGTTTTTCCGTCTCAACAATATCAAGAAAAACAAGCGTATGAAGATCATTTTTCTTGTTCATTTTTATAACATCGTAGGGCGCTTCTGAAATGATGACCTTGTTTTTCCGTTCATACGGGAATGGAATTGTGGTGGATTTTCCAAACCTGTAATTCTGAAGTCCGCTCAAGCCACAGACCGCGGATGAGATGGATGGGGCATGAATGATAGCTGTATCTATGCCCATGTCTATTGCACGAAGGCGAAGGTCAATATGTGTTGTCGCTACCATTGCATCCCCGCCGGTCAGAAAAACCACGTTTTTCTCTTTTCCCATAGACAGCCATGCAGGTGCCTGTTCGACATCTTCACGTGACAGCACAGTGATTTTTTTGCCAAAGAACTTTTCCATTTCATCGATGGTCGTCCCCATCAGGTGAGAAGTATAGAATTCTGCATACACGATATCAGCTTTTCTTACAGCTTCCAGTCCCTTTACTGTGATGTCTTTTTCATCATATAGTCCGAGTCCTATAAAAGTGAGCACATCACTTAATAGGCGTCTGTGTTTGTAAGTTTTGCCATGAAAAACTATAAACTCCAGGCGAGATAAACAATAGAACCATGGAAATAAATTTGAAATTGCTGAACGGTATCGCTCTTACACTTGGCAAACTAACAGGATATATAGTCATATTTATTGGAATAATAATGACTTTTCTGCTTCTGAAAACTATTTTATTTGACTGATAAGGCATTTACAGTATCAATAAATGGAATCATGGAATCCCTTTATATCAGAGTTTCTAAAAACATTGGAGAACAGACGAGACGGGCTCTTACAGAAATTGAAGCAATAGATAATGACCTGAAGATAAAAAGAGAATATGACGATCTGCTGATACCAGTTCTGCGCCACATAGAAGGTTATGAGACCTGTATTGGGGATTTTGAAAACGTAATAAAGGATCTTTCACCAGCAGATATCCTGGGGTTTTCCCCTGCTTATGAACAGATCGGTGATATAGCGATCATTGACAGGCATCAGCCGAAGGCGCAGGAAGTCGCGCAAGTCCTCCTGAAGCAGAACAGGATAAAAACAGTACTGCAGGCTGAGACTTCTGTAAGCGGTGAGTACAGAACCCGAAGTGTTTCCATACTGGCAGGGGAAAAGCGAACCGAGACCATGTACAGAGAGAACGAATGCAGATACCTTCTTGACCTGTCTAAAGTATATTTTACACCCCGCCTCTCAACAGAAAGAGCAAGGATCGCAGACAAGATACATGATGGCGAAATTGTCGTTGATATGTTCGCTGGCGTGGGACCGTTTAGCATCCTCATCGCGAAAAAATTCCCGTCGGCGCATGTTATCGCTATTGATAAGAACCCCGATGCTGTCAGGTACCTGAAGGAAAACGTGTTGCTTAACAGAGTAAAGAATGTTGAGATCAGGGAAGGAGATTCCAGAGATGTTTTGAAGGATATCAAGGAAGCAGACCATGTTATTATGAACCTTCCACACAGTGCGATCGAATTCCTGGATGTGGCGTTCGGGATTGTAAAAAAAAAAGGGATAATTCATTTCTATGCTATCGCTCATGAAAATGACCTGTTTGACAGCATTTTAAAAAAAATCGGGGATATTGCCGGGAAATACGGCTTGCAGATACTCCCGATAGACAAAAGGATAGTCAGACCTTATGCACCCTATCAGTTCAATATCTGTATAGACATTCAAGTGCTATAATGACACTGTGGAACTATCTACACTAACATTGCGTTACTTTTAAATATTCTTAATCATCTTTGTGATTATGCCAAATCAGGGATTTGTTGAGTATAAGAGAAGAGAATACTGCAACGATGTCAAATGTCCTATCCAGGTGATAATGAACCAGAAGGAACAGGACGCCGCAGAATATCAGGATTTGCGGGATATATGCAAAGAACATTGCCTGCATACTACATATGAATTCCATCACTGGCTGGTCGATAAAGGATATTTGCTGCTTAGACCTGAAAAAAAATAGGAGGAAATTGAAAATGAACTGGGGAATGAAGAACAGGATATCTCGGATAATAAAGCCCGCAAGTGGACGCTGCGTTATGCTGGCTGTTGACCATGGTTATTTCCAGGGTCCCACCACAGGACTTTCGGATCTTGGTAAAACTGTTGAACCACTGCTTCAGTATGCTGATGCATTAATGATAACAAGAGGGGCGGTCAGGAACTGGATAGACCCAGCTTCGGAAATACCAATAATCCTTCGCGTCTCAGGAGGGCAGAGTATCCTGAAGGAACTTTCAAACGAGATAATAACCACAAATATAGATGACGCGATACGGATCAATGCATCCGCTATCACATGCTCTGTATATATCGGCGGAGAATACGAAAAGGAAACGATAGGCAACCTGTCAAAGCTCGTGGACGAAGGGGAAAAATACGGCATCCCTGTCCTTGCAGTGACAGCAGTGGGAAAAGAGATGGAGCGCGATGCCAGGTATCTGGGTCTTGCATCCAGGATATGCGTGGAGATAGGGGCGCACATGGTAAAGACCTATTATACTGAAAATTTTGGAAAAGTGGTTGAAGCATGCGGCAATGTCCCTGTGGTAATCGCCGGCGGCAAAAAGTTGCCTGAGAAAGAGGCGCTGCAGATGACCTGCAATGCGGTTTCGGATGGAGCGACCGGAGTAGATATGGGAAGGAACATTTTCCAGAGCGACAGTCCTGTGGGCATGATAAAGGCTGTGAGGGCTATCGTTCATAATGGTAAGTCCCTGGATGAGGCTTATGAGATATATGAACAAGAGAAAGGGTAGAACCGCAGATAATAATTTTATTAATATTATTACCTATGAAAACCGCTGTTTATTATAACAATAACGATATCAGGATAGAGGAGAGACCCAAACCCAAAATCAATAATGGCGAAATTCTGGTAAAGATGAGAGCCTCAGGCATCTGCGGAACAGACCTGATGGAATGGTACCGCATCAAGAAGGCGCCCCGTGTCCTGGGTCATGAAATGGCAGGGGATATCGTTGAATCACGGTCTGATAAATTTAAGGTGGGACAGAGGGTTTTTGTGAGCCATCATGTCCCATGCAACGAATGCAAGTACTGCCTTTGCGGCAACCATACAGCCTGTGAGATGCTGCATAAAGGCAACTATGACCCTGGAGGGTTCAGCGAGTTCGTAAGGGTGCCTGAGCTAAATGTTGAGAATGGCACCTACGTCCTGCCCGATGATATCTCGTATGAAGAAGGGACAATGATAGAGCCCCTGGCGTGCGTGGTCAGGGCGCAAAGAATTATCGGGATAAGCGAAGGGCAGACCGTTCTGGTCATGGGCTCGGGGATCTCAGGTCTCCTGAACATAAAGATCGCCAAATTGAAAAAAGCGCACGTTATTGCAACAGACATTACAGAGTACAGGTTGAAAATGGCAAAAGAGTGCGGGGCAGATGAAGTGTTCAATGCAAATGTTGAGTTGAACGTAAAGGCTGACAGGATCATCATGTGCACTGGAGCAATGCCTGCTTTTGAAGCGGCGTTCAGGTACATTGACAGGAAAGGGATAATAATGCTTTTTGCTATACCAAATAAGAATATTTCCATTCCTGTTGAGGATTTCTGGAGAAATGAACTGGGTATTGTATCAAGCTATGGTGCGGCGCCGGTTGACCTTGAAGAAGCTCTGGGATTGATCAGTGATGGAAAGATCGATGTTTCGGATATGATAACGCACAGGTTGAAACTGGAGGATATCCAGAAAGGTTTTAAGATAGCTGGTGAGGCGAAGGATTCGTTGAAGGTCATATTGACTGCATAATGTTGATAACTGAATAACCTTTTATGACAGGCTGGAAGATTTTAAATAACATTGTGATCTTAAACCTGTTTATGAAACTATTGGGTTTATTCATACTAATATTAATTTCATCGATACCGATCGCAGTAGCTCAGACCGGATATAATACTGGTAAAACGTTGACAGAAGTTAATGTATTCACAACATATCAACCCCATAATGCCGAATTTTTTAAAGATCACTTATATATTGCAGATGGTAACTCACTTCTTATTTACAATACCAGCGATCCTGAGAACCCCAGGATCATTAATAAATTTTCAGATTTTAACGAGCCTGGTCGGGTGTTTGGTCTTTCAGTTTCACAAGACCAATTGTATATTGCATCAGGCCCGGGATGGATATATGTACTCAATATCAGTGACCCGTAAAATCCAAAAAGAATGTACCAGATCAATAATTTGAATGCTGCCAATGATGTGGCTGTAGTTGGAGACTACATGTATATCGCTGATGCAAATACAGGGATGCTCATCTTTAATTTAACAGACCGCAAAAATCCCGGGCTTGTCGGCAGTTTTTATATTTTAAGATCAAATGTAAGCGGTTCACTTCAGGGTTGGGGGGGAATGGCGGTTGCAGTTTCTGGAAATTATGCGTTTTTGAGTGGACAGAATGGAAAAGGATTCTATATGATCGATGTATCCAACCCATCAAAACCAAGAGAGGTGTTTCATTCTGGTGGAAAAAATGTATATGATATTTCAGTATCAGACCTTGGCGTTTACCTGGCACGCGCGGATGGGATAACTCAATTTGATATATTAAATGTCAGTACACCTGATATGCCGCAGATAGTCGATGGCTTTTCGATATTAGAAAGCGCAGATAGAAGCGCCATAGCTGTACATCCTTCAGGGAATTATATTTACGCAGCATCAGGCAATACCTGGCATATATTCAAGATCCGTGACACTCGTCCCCCCGAACAACCAATCGTAAAACCTGGCGAAGAGGAAAGTTATCGTCCTTCAATGACAGTGGTTATTACCCCGGTAAAAACTGAAAATATAACTGCTGCTACCATAATAAATGAAGAAGAAAAAACAACAGGAAAACCTGTGAATTACAGCATCATAATCGTATCGATCTTTATTGCATCAATAGTCTTATTCTATTGGGTGTGGAAAAATAAGATAAAAAGATAATCTTCATTTGTTTTTATCATTTATTTTTCTTCCAGGGGCAGATATCTGAGATCGGGCACAGGCTGCATTTTGGACCGATCGGTCTGCATATATCCTGCCCGAACCTCACAAAAAGCTCGTTTATGTTCTTCCAGTGCCTTTTCGGGAGGACACGTCGAAGTTCTGTCTCTGTCTCTTCTGGAGTCCCAGTCCTTACAAGCCCCAGCCTGTTGGATATCCTGTGAACATGGGTATCCACTGCCACAGCATCCATCCCGAAACCGTAGACCAGCACACAGTTGGCGGTCTTTCTACCCACGCCTGGAAGTAAGAGGAGAGACTCCATGTCAGCCGGGACTTTTCCTTTGAAATCGTTATCGATCATACGCGATATCTCCTTCACGCGCGGCGCTTTAATACGATAGAAACCTACTTCTCGTATCAGTTCCTCGATATCCTTTGAATCCGCACTGGCAAGCGCGCTGCAAGTGCAATATTTCGCAAAGAGTTTTTCTGTAGCCCTGTCAGTAACCTCGTCCCGCGTGCGCTGGGAAAGGACTGTGGCGATAAGAACCCGGAATGGGTCCCGTAAGCCGAATTTTCCTGGCGGGTATTGTTCTTTCAGGCGGGAAAAAATCGTATCAATGGTCATGGGGTATTTCAACTCAAGAATAATGCGAAGGTCCTTTATGGACATTATCAATAAAAGCATGCTTAAAAATCTCGCTTTCTGACAGGTTCCTTGAGATATATTTCAACCTGCGAAGCACGGGTATGAAAGCCATCGTGGAATCCACGAAATTCCGGGAGAGAGAAGCGCAGTATTTCGGCGATACACGGTATGCTTCCATGACGAAATCCTCATCTATGATGCCAGTTAGTCCGGAGACGATCCTTGCAGCATCCTCTGGTTTTTCCCTGATGAAATTACTGGCTTTTTCATGAAGTTCCAAGAACCCTGTTATCACATCAGGAAAATCCAGCAATTCCTTTCTTACGACTATCCCGTAGCTCGGGTTGCTGCTCCACAGGGCATTTGGAGGAATGACGATCCTCGAACCGTTTGCGCGCGCCGCTGCCACAGCAAGGGAGGGTGTCCCGACCGCAGCCTCAATATCCCCATCGACCAGCGCTTCAAGCACAAAATCAGTCCATGGGAAGTTCTTGACCCTTATGTCAAAATCCGCTTCCTCAATGGCATTATTGATTATGACATCGTGAATAGAGCCTTTTGGCGGAGAGCCGATGACCTTTCCCTTGAACTGAGCAAGCACTGCATTAATACTTTTAAGTTCATCAAGCGTCCTGAATTCTTTCCGGGCGATCATCACAGTCCCCTCAACATGCCCTCCTGCGACGCATATTATCGGGACCCCTCTGTCGATGCCGATGATCGCCGGGGGAAGACCGATGTAGGCGAGGTCAACCTCTTTGTTTGCGAAAGCCTTAACGATGTCAGGTCCTGATGCGAAAAGCTTCCATTGTGCGCTTATTCCTGCTCTATCAAGCCAGTCAGTACCCATGAGGATAAAGGAGGTGTGATAGACGGTCGAGAGGTGGGCGATGGTGAGGGGGGGTGACATGATTATCTGAATATTTTCCTTTATGCTACTCGTTCAATCCTATTTATAAATAAACCTTACATCCCTGACGCAAAATCCGGTGGGGTAAAGTTGAAAAAATCATGAAAAAAAGTCTGGTTTTTTCCATGTTCAACTCGTCTGTTCAATAATATGCCCGATAAGCCGCTTCTCTGCTTTATGCAGATGTTCCAGCAGAGTCGTCTTATGCATTCCAACCTTTTTGGCAAGCTCGCCAGCATTGACTTTCCTCGGATGGTCAAAATAACCGTTATTGTACGCCTGCAGGAGTATTTCTTTTTGCTTTCCGGTGAGGGCGCTGAACACACTGCTGACGTGAGGGTCGTATTTTTGGACTGATAATACTTCAAATCCCCATCCATTTTCCCTGGCTGCTGTTATGATGTTGAATAATTCATCAGATGAACCTACCATGCTGAATTGGCACTTATCTCCTCCAAAAATAATAGGGTATTCCAGTTTAAGATCAAATTTGCCTATGAACCTGGAAATCTCATCCGAGAACTTTCCCTTTACCAGGCAGGTATAAGTTCTGCCTTCATTTCTTAAAACAATCAAATCAGTGATAAAATCGCTTTTGATCCCTTCGATCCTTATTCCATCCGCGAGTGAAATATTGCAAACCTCAGTATGCGCGGCGGGTGTAAAATTAAAAATTGAAATGACCTCAAGTCGTTCCACCATGCCAGCAAAAGGAATGCAGCAGTGCAGGACACTGCCTGCAGCGCGCACGGTCATTTTCCTCATAAACAGCTTATTTGCATGGCAACCATATAAATATAACCATACATGTATGGGTAAAAATCTATCTCTTTTTATGGTGTTTTATCAGATACCATGAGCGAAATGATGCAGAACTTAATAAAATCAAGTAAAGGAGGCTATTTTCATGCAGCTAAGTTTTCGTAAAAAAGGTTCCGAAGCAGGAGTTATGATCATCAGTGGAAGCTGCTGCATCCCCGGAATGGCTCCCTTTGATGAACAGGCCAGGCGTGTAGTGGAACAGGCTGTCTCCGAAACGGATGTAAAAGCGCAAGTAAAGGTGATCCCTGCCAGCACCGCCTTCTTCGGGAGCGTTCCTAAAGAGTTAATGGCTAAAATAATAACCGAATTCAATCAATCCGGCAGGATGCCACTCCCGGCTGTCCTGGTCAACGGTAAGATCGTCTCGTACGGTGTGCCGCAGGTCGAGGACATAAAAAAAGCACTTCTTGAAACTATGGATACAGGAAATCAAGGAGGCTGCAAATGAATAATAATATCAAGCAGCTTATGTTGCCCGAAGGAGCGACAAAGTACCTTTTCTTCGGAGGCAAAGGGGGAGTAGGGAAAACGACTGTTGCCACAGCTACAGCTGTGTGGTTCGCCAATCACGGCTACAAAACAACTATTGTCTCTACAGATCCCACTGTAAGCCTCTCAGCAATGTTCAGCCAGGAGATTAAGGGCGATGCCAGGGTTCCGATCCGACATGTATCAAACCTGTGCGGACTCAATATCAACCCGAATGATGCAAAAGGAGTATTCCAGAGACGCCTTAATTCCGTGATAGGGCAGATGACCGGAACCTTTGGCAGCGATGTCGTCAGTACCCCCTGTATGGAAGAAATGGCAACCTTCGACCAGTTCGTAACCTTCCTGGAGGAGCCTGATAGCGATGTCATAGTTTTCGATACAGCTCCCACGGGCAAGACTTTGCGGGAACTTGCCATGCCGTTTGACTGGGCAGGGTTCCTGCATAAGCAGATCCAGGAAGGCAGGAAGCTGGCTCAAATGATGAATATGGACAGCAATTCTTTTGAAGATCTGGAACGGGATAAACGGCGCTACGAAGAAGCTTTGAGTATACTGGGGAATCGCTCTACCACCGTTTTCACATTAGTGCTGCTGCCTGAACGGCTGCCGATAGAGGAAACAAATAGTGCAATTACAGGGCTAAGCAGGCTGAGCATCCCTGTCCAGGCGCTTGTGATTAACCAGTGCATTCTTCCTGAGGTCGTAGAAGGCAACCGCTTCCTGGCTGCAAGAGCGAAGTTGCAGGCACGGTACATGGAAGAAATAAATACGCGCTTTGGTGATTTTATCAGGTCACGCCTGCCGCTACTGGACAGGGATGTTTCGGATTTATCAACATTGCGAAAAGTGGGCGAGATGCTGTATGGAGAGTAGATGATGGAGACCATATGGCTGATCTTCTTGAACAACAGCTTTTTAAAATGAGGTGTATATTATGAAAATGCCAACAATCGAGGACGCTCTTGAAATATCAGGAATAGAGGTACTTCATCCGGGCGGATATGAATTATCAAAAAGAATCGGTGAGATTGCAGATATAAAAGGAAAGAAAGTGCTGGATGTTGCATGCGGCAGGGGCGCATTTGCGTGCTATTATGCCAGGAACTTCAATACTAATGTTATTGGCGTTGATATAAACCCAAAGATGGTTGAAGCATCCATTGAACGTGCAAGAAAAGATGGCGTGGAACATCTCACGGAATTTAAAGTAGCTGATGCTCTTTCTTTGCCTTATCCTGATAGTTCTTTTGATGCCGTTATAAATGAGTGTGCGGTAGGATTAACCTCTGATCCGCAGAAATGCCTGAATGAGATGGTGAGAGTTGCAAAGTTAGGGGGAGATATAGTTATTCATGAGAGCACATGGCGCAAGCATCTCCCGGAAAATACAAAGCAGGAATTATCTTTGAGGCTGGGAACAGTACCTTATACACTTGATGAATGGGTCTCGATGATGAAAAAAGCAGGGGTGTTGGATATCTATTATGAAGACTGGTCGAGCATTGACAAAGCGCTTCTTAATATAAGAGAGGACAGGGTTGTAACAAGGCTGGAGGACATGTATTCTTTCAAGGAAAAGTATTTTAGCATATTTCCGAAGATACTGTTTAAGTATGGAATAAAAGGTCTTGTGTATCTTAATAAGTCAAATAAGATGTTTATGCCGCTTTATTATAATGGGACATTCGGGTACTATCTCGTCAAAGGTAAAAAATATGCAGCAGATAATGCCACGGGATAAACACGGATCCATGAGCGATTTATGAAGATTCTTGCTATAAATGGCAGCCCCAGGAAAAGCGGACATACTGTGGAGTTACTGGAAACAATGATGGCATCAGCCAGAAAGCAAGGCGCACAAATGTGCTTAATTCACCTGGCAGATTACCATATCGAGCATTGTAGAGGGTGCTATACGTGCATTAAAGCTTCCTGCCCTCAGCAGGATGATATGCTGCGATTATTAACCGACATCCAGAACTATCAGGCGGACGCGCTGGTGTACGGCGCACCTGTTTTCAACTTCAACCTGCCCGGACTGCTGATTAATTTCTGGAACCGCAAGACCGGCATGTCAGGTTACTTCAGGGCAAAGGAAGAAGGCAGGATGGATGAGTGGTTGAAACAGAACAGAGCCTGGAAAGTGGGTGCAGGTATTGCCCAGGCAGGACACAGCGGAGGGCAGAAGACAGCACTGAAGCATATTAATTTCTCCCTTCTTGGCGAGTGCGACAGAGTCTTGATGGGCGTATCAGTTCATACGCGGCGCTGGGATAAAGCCTTAGAAGATGCAGACAGGCTTGGTAAGAAGCTGGTTGAGGAACTTGAGAAGAATAAAGGGCCGTATCCGCTGTGGCAGATGCCTTTTATTTACAAGAGATTGACGTGTTTTGAGTTCCCAAGATCGTGATGTATCATTTCAAAACCACTTGCCTGGCAATTGTTTCGGAGTGTATCGTTTTATATAATCTACCGCATCTTTCGCGAATTTTGAAACATAGTATAGTTCTTTAAATTCTTTTTTCGCAAAATTCTCCTGATACCCGATTTCAAACTGAGCCATCAGATTATCATAGTAACCGTTAGTGTTTATGAAAACAATCGGTTTATTATGAAGCTGGAGCTGCTTTAAAGTGAGTATCTCCATAATCTCTTCCATCGTTCCAAAACCGCCCGGTAATGCTATAAACGCATCAGATTTTGACTCTATGATTTCTTTCCTGTCACGCAGGTTATTTGATATTATTAACTCATCGGCTTCCTGATAAGCAATCCCTTTTTCTACAAGTGACCTGGGAACCACGCCGGTAACTCTGGCTCCGTGATTCTGCGCGGTTCTTGCGATAACTCCCATTAATCCCACATCGGCTCCGCCGAAAGTCAAATCAAAACCTTCCTGACCGAGCCTTTTTCCCAGGTCTATGGCTGTATCACGGTATACAGAATTTACTGCTGAACTCGATGAACTGAAAACGCAAACTGTTTTAATCATAATTTCCATTTTTTCGATATGCTATATTACCTTTACCTTTCTGCAGCAAATGGTCTGGACATAATATAGTTTTATCGGCAGCAGTACAAATATAGGGGCAAGAGCGAATTCCTATCGGTCAAATGGGAGTTTATAAAAATTAATCTTTTGATCCTTTTTTCAGTTGAAGGTGATCTGCTGAAGATATACGGCGTATATAAACTCCACTCAAAGAAGAAAACTTCAGGAGGTACTGATGCTGGAAATCTTCGGTCTTTATAAGAATTTGTGTAATCTTCTATTTTAAGAAGCGCTGAAGCCAGTTTCTTCGGGGCACAGGTTAATCTTGCTGCAATTTCATCCGCCAGGTACTCCCGGCTCCTTGAAACAAAAGGCTCTATCAGATGGATTAGCGGATTCAGGAACAGTGCAAACCTCAATAATAAGCTGTATTTTCGCAGCTCCATGTCTTTGTTCTTAATATGTGCAAGTTCGTGCGCCAGCACCGTCTCTAATTCTTTATCATCTAAAATCTCAATAAGCGGGATTGTGAGCACAAGTACTGGTTTGTTATGATGCTTATATACGAAGGCATTTGGAATGCTTGACTCTAAAAAACCAACTCCCGGTATGTCTATTTCCATCTCATGACAGAGATTTTCTATGATCGCAAATACCTCAGGAAAATCCTGGCGTTCAGCAATGGTTCTGGTAATATTACGAAATCTGGCATATTTTATGATAAAATATAGTATCCCTAAAAAAATTCCGCCGCTCAGTGCCAGAACTTTTCTATCCAGAGATAGCATTCCAATAGGCAAAAGCTCATATCCGAATAACTTGAGTATAAACATGCTTACGGGTACTGCAAGGAGTATAAAAGCTCCCAGATTATAATAAACACTGATCTTATTGTGGTTCATAGGTTTTCAGTGCTTCATCTATCTTTTTCCGCAGTTCCTGTAATCTTTCGGGGTCGCTTTTCGCAAGCTCTTCAATGAAGTATGCAGTAGTAGGCTCTTTAAAATCCTTTAGAAGTTTGTCCACCACTCTTGATGTGATCAGGCTTTCAAACTCTTCTTTTTTTAAAAGGGGGGAATAATAATAGCAGAGTCCTCTTAAACCTTTGTCTGTCCTTCTTTTTAATAATTTTTTATCGTATAATCTATTAAGCGTGCTGCTTACTGTGGTCATGGCAATATCCCGCTTCTTTTTTAATTCCTCGAGGACATCGTGGGTAGAGGTCTCTTTTCTTTTCCAGACTATCTGCATGATTTCCTTTTCTAAAGGACCCAATACCTCCAATAACTCGTTAGCATTCAGACTTATTTTTTTTGCGGTTCCGGTCATTGTTGTCAAATATAACTACTATCAATAATAAAAGTTTCGTAGGACAATAAAGCTTAAATACGATACTATCAATAAGAAAAGCTACTATTGTTAATAGAAGCAATCAGAGAAAAATATGATAAACCTCAAAGAGATTAAAACCGCTGCTTTCCTCGCCAGAAAGGATACCTTGAAAGATTGGAAGATTTTTGTCTTAGTAATCGTTGCTTTATCCTTCAGCCTATTAAATATAGTTTTTATTCAAGCCCTTATGAGCGGATTGGTATCAGAGATTTATGCACAGACTGTTGACCTCAGCACAGGGCATATGGTCATAGAACCTGATAAGGATCAAGAATACCTGTATAATATAAACAACCTGGAAAAGAAACTGGAAGCCCTATCCGGCGTGGTGGGTATTTCTCCGCGTTATGTTGATAGGGCGATTATTATAGAAAAAAAACATGATAAAAAAAGCAGCACAACCCTGATTGCTTTTACACCCTCCAGGGAAAATGATGTGACCCAACTGTATAAAAAAATTAAATCGGGGGAGTTTTTGAGCGATGGGGATGAAAATGAGATACTGATTGGCAAAACTCTTGCAGATGATCTGGAACTTGCCGTAGGAGATAAAGTAAAAATGGTATTTTCTAACGGCGTGAGTAAGGAATTTAGAATTAAAGGCGTGTTGGACGCTGGAATGGAACAAATAGACAGGGGCTCAATATATGTTACCACACAAGGTTATGATAAATTTCTTAATGTCCATGATAAAGCTTCATCTGTTGTGATTCGGCTTGCAGATATAAACCAGGTCGAAAATTATCGATATATGATAATACCTCTCACAAGAGGAGAAGTCTATACATGGAAAACTAAAACAGAGTACATTCAAAGGCAAATCGAAAGTTGGGGTATGGTAACGGTAATGACAACTTTAATCGGCATTCTCACCGCAGCTACGGCCATAGCTATAATAATCTATATAAATACATCATCAAAAAAAAGAGAGATAGCTATTTTGAAAGCTATTGGTGGCAGCAATTCTTTTATAATGACTATCTATACAATTGAATCAATAATTTTTGGATTGCTCGGAATTTTATTTGGGAACATTGTAGCTTATGGGATTCTCGGATATATGGCAAATCATCCCCTTCAAGCCAGGGAAGGGTTCCAGGTAATTCCTGTGTATAACCTGGATCTGGCAATATCTGCATCAATTATTCTTTTTTTATCGGCTCTTACTGCAGGGATATACCCTGCCTGGAAGGCAGCAAAAACCAACATAACCAAAACCATATGGGGAGTTTAAATGGGAAACAGTATAATCATAACTAGAAATCTGAGAAAAATCTATAAAATGGGCAAGATTGAATTCTCTGCCTTAAATGGTGTGGATTTAGAAATAGAAGAGGGAGAATTTGTCGCCATCATGGGGTCAAGCGGTTCAGGGAAAACCACTTTACTCAATATGATCGGGCTGCTTGATTTCCCTACTAGTGGAAAAATATTCCTTGACAATACTGATGTGGCCACAATGGATGAACAACAGTGCACATCTTACCGATTAAAAAAAATAGGGTTTGTTTTTCAGTTTTTCAATCTTCTAAACGAATTAACAGGTGCAGAGAACGTAATGCTGCCCGGCATGATAAAAGGAAACAGCAACTCCAGAGAAAAGGCATTAGAGCTTTTGCAACTCGTCGGACTTAAAGAGCGGGCGGGACATAAACCTTCAGAGCTTTCCGGGGGTCAGCAGCAGAGAGTTTCTATTGCCAGAGCGCTGATTAACGATCCCAGGCTTATACTTGCTGACGAACCCACTGCAAACCTTGATTCAAATTCTGCAATGCAAGTGGTGAATTTGCTAAGGAAACTGAGAAATGAGCAAAATCAGACTATCGTAATGGTAACCCATGAACTTGAACTTGGCAAACTTGCTGACAGAATAATCTGGTTGAAAGATGGAATGGTAATAAAGGATGAAATTAATTAAAAAATTTATGAGGTGATATTATGAATAGAAAAATATTGAAAAATTTAGTAATTTGTCTGCTGGTGGTGTCATTTTATTATATACCATATGTTTCAGCAGAAGAGCCAGGCATTCCTTTTGATGTTACGCCGATAATTGGAAGACCATATTTAAATCCGGATGACAAGGGCGCAGAAATCGAATTCATGTTGCAAAATAAACAGGCTTCAGCTATCGATAATGTAAGAGTTTATTTATTCCTGCAGCCTCCCTTCAGCGCAAGCCACCAGAGTGCTCTTGAAATAGAGATGAACCTGGATTACATAATCGGAACAGGAGTTAATGAGGATTTGCATACAAGAGGTTTTGTTTTGGGTACAGGTCAGATGAGCAAAACAAGATTCAAAATGGATGTAGATAAGAACGCCAGGTACGGTTACTATGAGCTACCATACACGATATATTATGATTACAACGGTGCAAAAACATATACGGGTAAGGTAAATGTTAGGATTGCTGGAAATACTTTGATAGAAATATCTGATGTAACGATAGATAATAAAGAAATTAAACCCGGGGATAATTTCAATATAAACATTAGCTTAAGAAATGCTGGAGATAATAAAATAAAGTGGGTAAAAGTTGCCTTACTCCCCGAAAACACAGGAATTATTCCCGTCTCATCTGCTTCCGAAAAAGTTTTTAATGATCTGCTCTCTGAGATTCAATATACAGCAAGTTTTGATTTTTCTATTGATAAAGGAATACCTCCGGGGAATTATCTTACGACTGTATCTTTGAATTATCAGGATGAGAACGGCGCGTTGTTTAATGAAACAAGAAACATTGGAATAAAAGTAATTGATAACTCAAACCTGGACATTGCAAGCATAAAAATCGATCCGCAGCGGATTTATGCTGGCGAGAATGTAGTATTGACGATACGCATTGAAAATAATGGGCAGGGGGATGCTAAATCAGTAAAAGCCGATATTAACATTCCGCTAAAAGGAGAAAAGACAGCATTTCTTGGTACTATAAAATCTGATGAAGATGCGCCTGCTGTGTATGCCCTTAAGACTGAGGAGAGCGGTGAAATAAATTATAACCTCAGAATTACTTACAAAGATGACCGTGGAGAGCATATTAAAGACCAGCCACTTATACTTGTTGTTTATCCAAGAAATGCCAATAACACTCCCTTTTTATTTTTTGGAGTGCTGGTCATTCCAGCCTATTTTTACTGGAGAAAGATATATAGAAAACCACATCAGCCGGTAGAGTGAGGTACGACTATGGAAAAACAATATACGGAGTCTCTAAAATGGCTTTTCCTAACAATAGACGTCTGGATATACCCTGCGCATTGAAAAACTTCTATGAATAGGAGATATATAAGAGAGGTGTCAAAATAATGAGGGTATTAGTAACCGGCGGGACAGGATTTATTGGAAGTCATTTAGTAGATAGCCTGGTGTCAAAAGGACATGAAGTAAGAGTGCTTCTTAGAAAAACAAGCAACACGAAATATTTAGAAAACCTGGATGTAGAGAGGGTTTATGGTGATGTACGGGATAGAAGTTCACTTAAAAGTGCTGTAGATAATGTTGATGTTGTATATCATTTAGGTGCCATATTTAATTATTGGGCACCAAGAGACCTGATTTTTGATATCAACGTAAATGGAACCAAAAATGTTCTTGATGCCTGCTTAAATGCAAATATTGAGCGCTTTGTTCACTGCAGTACTATCGGGGTAATGGGTCAAACCGGAACAACTCCGGCAGATGAGAAAAAACCTTACAACCCTGATGGCAGCGCGTATGCACAGTCAAAATGTGAAGCAGAGAAACTGGTTTTAAAATACTATACTGAGCAGAAACTTCCGGTAACTGTTATTCGTCCTGCAGTAGTTTATGGTCCCAGATGTTTTTATGGCATGTATGATGGAATAATCGCTGCTGCAAAAGGTAAAGTCAATGCGATTCTGGGTTCTGGAGATAATTATGTGTCCCTCGTCCATGTGTCAGATGTGGTTCAAGGATTAGAGCTGGCTGCAAAAAAGGAGAAAACGGCTGGAGAAATTTACATAGTAACAGACGGAAAATTCCTGAACTTAAATGAACTTTTCATAATAATGGCAAAGATTTTGGATATAAACCCGCCGGATAAGCATATTCCGGTCTGGATGGCAAAAAGCATGGCTTTTCTATCTGAAATGAAAGCCAGGCTGACAGGTGGAAGTCCGGATTTTACCCGAAATAGTATTGATTTTATGACAACAAATCATATCTATGACATATCAAAAGCTAAACAAGAGTTAGGTTACGAACCAAAAATTGATTTAGAAGAGGGATTGAAGCAAACAATCGATTTTTACAGGGAGAACGGTTACATAGGGTGAATGGATGGCATTTCAGAAAAAAAGAATAGCAATAATGCTATTTTTCACAGCATTCTGGTTTACTCTGTTCTACTTATTCGGGACAGCGGAGCTGAGCCTGACAGTGGCAGTACTGGAAATTGGAATGGGAATAGTGGGCGCTGCATTCATATTTACTTTACTCAGATGTATAATAACTCCTTTGATTTTTGGCAGGGTTTTTTGTTCATGGGTTTGCTGGAGCCCTGGCGTGTTTGATCTATTCGGACTTTACAGAGGCAGAACGAACCTCACAAAAAATAAATGGTTGTATCTTAAATATGTGGTTGCAGCTCTGCTGATATTTTTTGGCATAAGGAGTTTACTTGCAGGAAATGCAAATTTTCCAACCCGGGAGGTTTCGCTGATGAAAGACATATCAGTCATCACTTTAGGGCTTCTTTTTGCTTTTCCGTTCGGTCATAGAAATTTTTGCAGATATATCTGTCCGCCAGGTTCATTAATTGCATATTTCTCAAAATGGGGTTTATTGAAGGTAGAGGGGGATATAACAAAATGCAAGCAGTGTAGAACGTGCGAAACAAATTGTCCGATGGGTGTATCAGCTAAAAATTATGTACAAAATGGAGATAGGATTTATGATAGGGAGTGCATCCTATGCGGAAAATGCATAGATGCCTGTCCGGAGAATGCTTTGAAATATTCATTCAGAAGGGACAAAAGCACCTGGTGACTGATTATGGAAACACAAACAGAGAACAACAATCAAAAAATCGATCCAGGTGGTTGGATATGGCTGGCGTATCTTTCCCTGTCTGCCGCCATTATCATGATTTTAGGAATAGAGAACGCCCTGGAAAAGAAAATATCTTTTATTATCTTTGCCCTTTTAACTTTTATTCCCATCATTATAATAAGAAAGCCCGGTATCGCCGGGATAACCAGAAGGAATCTCAAAAGTAGCATAG
>JAQUNZ010000045.1 GCA_028717345.1 Candidatus Methanoperedens sp. | reverse complement strand
CTTTCAGATTGTTGTCTCTTAACCAGGTTCGCGCCTGTTCCCTTGTGAATAATTTTGCCATTTTTTCTCGACTCCTATAATATTTGTTTTACATTATAGAAGTTTCAGCAAAATTGATTACACTCCCTACGCGAACGCGTAACTTGCCGCTTCCTCAATTGTCGCCACTTCCCTCACCTCGATCCCGGTATCTCCCACCTCGCTCTTTTGCCCCGCAGGTACAAGGAACATCACTGCGCCGCTCTCTTTTGCTGCAAGTGCTTTTGCCCGTGGCGCACCTATCCTGCCGATTGTATGGTCTTCCCTGATAGTTCCTGTTATGAATACATCATTTCTGATGGTTTTACCCTGCATCGCTGCCATCGCAGCAAGTGTCATGGCTGCGCCTGCGCTTCCTCCTGATATCGAGACCTTCTGTTCCTGAACTGGCGCTTCGATGTTGATAAGGACATCTTTATCTGACAGGCTTTTCCTTGAAACTTCACGCGCCACAAATATGGCTGTCTGTGCAGAGGACTGGAGAGTTTCATCGACAATAACGTTTGCCACGTTAAGGAAGAGGTTGCCTTTACCGCTCTTTATTATGATCTCAAGAGGGATCAGATGCCCTTTATCGCTCTCATCCACAGCCATGACTGCGTAATCGCTCTTTGCAACCATGGTGAGGTTAATAATTTCCTTTTCAAGACTCAGTTTTGTCTGTGTTTCGTTTTTCAGTGATTTTTCAGTTAAGGACAGGTTCTGTTCGAGCCGGGAGATATTTTGTTCAAGCAGGGCTATGGTCTGTTCTTGGCTATCTGAAATGGCTGAGAGCGTACTGATCGTTTCATCCTGGAGCCTGGTCTGCCCGTATAAATATACAGATGAGGCGACGAGTAAGACTGAAAGGAACAGGATGATATATTTTAGTGACCTGTTGTTGGATGGCATATTATCATTATCTCATATTATCCAATATGTTCGTTTCATTTCTCGATTTCTTCCATAAATTGTAACCAGATATCTGGAATATCTTTTGCCAGAATTTCTAAATGAGCCTCATCGAGCATGAACCCATAGGCATGAACGAAAAAATGTCTGAAGGTCAGGTACTCGTAAAGTTGATCCGAGAGTTTGTCTGATATAATTCCCTTGGATACCGAAATATTCAGCAGTTTTTTATGCCATGTAGCAGATTCCGGGATATCAACGCCTTTTGCTTTGATGACCTGTTTTAAAATATTTTCAATTCCATTGTAAATATTATGAAGAAACGTGCCAATTGCTGCTAATTCAATAACAGTCTTCTCATTTCTTGCCATTGTATATTTGAGATTACCCAGCGCAATCTCAACGTTTTCTTTTTCTGCCAGTATCTTTTTGTTCAGTTCAACCATAGATTTTTTGTCCTGTTTCTTCTACAAGGTCGTTGAATAATGATTTCCTGGAGAGATCAATGAGATGAACCGGTTTGGATAGATATTTATATAATTTAGCATAAAATTTGAAAAATAATTGAGGTTCGATTCCTTTTACTCCGAGGTCTATGTCATTGGCTTTTTTGCCTTTTTCCAAGGATGAGCCGAATAGGATTATAGAGGAGACGTTGTATTTTTTGGCGAATTTCAGGATTGTTTTTGTATCGTCTTCTGATAACATTTATGCCAGACCTCCTTCGTTCTGAGCTTAAAAATTGTATAATTCTTCTTTATATCGTTTAACTTGTATTGACTTCCATTTTTTTATCTTCTGACTTTCTTGATACTACTATTGATAATATCCTTTATTTTTACTAATTTGCTAACTAATTCTTCGACCTTATCTACGAAGCCACTTGTATCGAAATATCCTTCTTTTTCATAATCTTCAAATTTCACCCACTGCCAAAGTAATGCATCAGAATCAGGTTTTTCCCAATATTTTATGAAACCCTTTGGCAACTTTTTATTTAATTCTTCAGTAAACTTCTTGCTTTGTTTCCAATCTTCAGGTTGAGGCACATAAAGGCCCACCCAAGGATCATCATCATCTAATATTTCGCTATTATAGGCTAATTCTACAAATATACAAATATAATCATCTTTAATAACTTTCCAATCGTCTCCAAGATAATAGTAAATACCCATATATTTATTAGTACAGATTTCATATTTCCATGACTGTAATTCAGGCAACCTTTTATTTAGTTCATTATTTATATGCTCTAAAAATTTTTTAAAATTTTCCTGACCATCCTCATCAAGAGCATGTTTAATATTCCTGACAGTTTTGAGATTTGCCAAAATAAGTTCAACACGAGGTGAGAAGTTAAATGTTTCATTTGTCATTTTTTTCATCCATTAAAATCTAAGAATATATGGTCAGTAAAGTGACGAACCAAAACCTCTGAATCTCCCTGAAATTGCAGACATTCCAACAATTCTCGAATAGTTTTATAAGATACAGGGATGAAATCTGAAGATTCAGGTTGCCATCCTGGAGGACTCAGGAAAGCCAATAACACGTTTTCTCCTCGTTTCACTCTGCGTTTCCAAATTTCAGAATACCTTTTTGTCTGATCTTCTTGTTCATCGCTGTCAATTTTGTTTTCAATTACTAACCACCAGTTATTTCCCTTGACAACTATATCCATCGGATATCCGCCCTCATATTTTTCTCTGAAAACTTTTGCTGAGGAATTAATAGGTAGATTTTTTATATTAAAAACTCGATAAACAAAAGATCGAAGGAAATTATCTCCTAAACCATGTGTTTCTTCCGGGTTGAGTAAATATGCGAGTACATTGGAGTGAACTGCTTCAAGCCGCAGGTACCCAAAGGTATTAAAAAGATTGAAATATGTTTTTTGCCACAATCCTTTTTCCTGAGCTTGTTTCACTGTCGAAATTAAACGAAGAAATCCTTTCATGAATTTTTCGGCTCTTTGATGTTCTTCAAGTTCATTTATTTTGGCAAAATTATCAAGTAATGTTAACAATCCATTCCTGAAATTATCTGCATTTACATTGTCATCTCGAATTGTTTCCATTACAATTTGATAAACAATTTTATTTTATTTAAGGCTATCTATTTTTCTCCCTCGCTCCCTTCAGCAGCAACTGCATCTCAGTCCTCGCCACCATCTCTCTCACAGCCTCGACAGCATCAATATTCGCAGAAATACTCGTTATCCCAAGCTCCACCAGCCTCTTTGCCACCTTCGGATTGCTCCCAGCCTGCCCGCAGATGCTCGTCTTCACCCCTGCCTTAGTGCATTCGATGATGACATGCTCGATCAGTTTCATTATAGCAGGATGCAGCTCATTATACAGGTGCGCCACATGCTCATTGTTCCTGTCCACAGCAAGCGTGTACTGCGTGAGGTCATTGGTGCCAAAGCTCACAAAATCAAGCCCCTCGGCAATGAATTGATCGATAATGAGGGCTGCGGCAGGTATCTCGACCATTATGCCTATATCTATTTTGTCAATATCCAGTCCTTTTGCACGCATGAAATCCTTTGCGCGCCGCAGTTCCGATGGATGCTGCACAAGAGGTATCATTATGCCCATATTGCTGAAACCGCGCTTGATTAGCTCCTTGAAAGCCCTCACTTCAAGCTCGAAGTGCTCTGTATCTATAAGGTCGCGCCTGATACCCCTGAATCCCAGCATGGGATTGGGCTCGATGGGTTCGCCCTCGCCGCCTTCCATTGCCCTGAACTCATCAGTGGGCGCATCAAGAGTCCTCACCCATACAGGTTTCGGATAGAACGCATCCACAACGGTCTGGATGCGCAAGACAAGTTCATTCACATATTCGTCCGCTTTTCCTTCTTTTATGTACTGCTTCGGGTGCTTCGGGAGACCAAGTATCATATGCTCGATGCGTAATAGACCCACGCCGTCAGCCTGTGTTTCCACGGCGCGCGCAGTAGCTTCAGGGATTGATACATTCACCTTTACTTCCGTAGCAGTGACTGGTTTTGATCGTGCGAACGTTACAGCTGCATGCTGCTGCGACGACTGTTGTGCAGGGGCTTCTTTTTTCCCTTCAAACACAAGTCCCTTTTCCCCGTCCACGGTTATCTTCATCCCGTCAGTTAAAAGCTGAGTAGCTTTTCGTGTCCCAACGACTGCAGGGCAGCCAAGTTCACGGGACACGATCGCCGCATGGCAGGTCATCCCGCCCTCATCCGTCACAATGGCTGCGGCGCGCTTCATGGCAGGCACCATGTCTGGTGTGGTCATCACAGCCACAAGGATGTCTCCAGCCTTCACTTTTCCAAGTTCCGTGGCATCAGCAACAAGCTTTGCCTCGCCGTAAGCCATCCCCGGAGAAGCGCCCAGTCCTTCAAGCATGGCTGATGTCGCAGCTTTTTCCTTACTCTCTTTTTTCTTCTTGATCGTGGTGATCGGTCTTGACTGGAGCATGAACACTTCTTTTTTCTTTATCGCCCATTCAACATCCTGCGGGATACCGTACAGGTCTTCCACCACCTCTCCAAGCTCAACAAGCTTCAGTATTTCGTCATCATCCAGCACCTTCGCGTTTTTTTTATCATCAGGTGGGGGAAGCTCAACAGTTTTACCTGTCTTCGGGTCCCTGATATGCATGATATTCTTCGTTGCGACCTTTCTTTCCATGATCTTCTTATTCCTTTTATCGACCACGTAATAGTCAGGGGAAACCGAACCCGATACCACACTCTCGCCAAGCCCCCACGCGCCTTCTATTATGGTGACCTGCTCTCCTGTAGAAGGATGGGAAGAGAACATCACACCTGCTTTTTCGGCGTCCACCATAAGCTGGACGACTGCACAGAGGTTCACTTTGCTGTGGTCAAATCCCTGCTTCACGCGGTAGTAGATGGCTCTGGCTCCGTAGAGCGATGCCCAGCATTTCTTGACAGCTTCAAGCACGTTAGCCTCACCTTTTATGTTAAGGAAAGTATCCTGCTGACCAGCAAAACTGGCGTCAGGAAGGTCCTCTGCCGTAGCGCTTGACCGGACTGCTACATAAACCTCATTCTCCTCCCTCTTGCATAACTCTTTGTATTTTGACCTGATACTCTTTTCAATATCAGCAGGAACCTTCGCATCAAAGACGATCTTTTTTGCCGCCTTTTCTGCTCCCCTGAGTATTTCAGCGTCATCCACGTTCACATCCAATGAGCCAAAAAGTTTTTCAGCGATCCCGTTCTCGTCAATGAAACGCCGGAACGCCTGGGCTGTGACCGCAAAACCCGGCGGCACCGGGAGTTCGGCATGTATCATCTCTCCAAGGCTTGCGCCCTTGCCGCCAACTATCGCTATATCTTCTTTCCCGACCTCTTCGAGCCATAAAACCATATCGTTTGCCATATTATTTCACCTTTAATGATTTCCTTATTTTGATGAGTTTTTTATCGTAACTTTCAACAGCGAGCTTTAGCAGGAAAGGTAGTTTTTCGATGGAAAAATCTGACTCTCTTGCTATATTTTCAAGTAAATGAACGTTTATTTCCTTATTCTGCGCCCTTTCGACCCTGATTGCCTCGATGATCGCCACAGTCATTATGAATCCCCTCACAAAATCAAATGTGGGTGTCACAATGCCATTTTCGATGCGCGAAATGGATTCACGCCTTAATTCTATTATATGACCGAGTTCTTCCTGGGACATGCCGTATCTCATACGGTACTCCCTTATCACGCCTCCTGGGTCATGGCTCAGGATAATCTCCCCTGCAGTATCCTTCTCAAAAGATGCAAGCCATTCAGGTGTGTACAGATGCCTATTCAGGTTCGTCTTCAAATACGCCTCCAATAAATGATATATGGTATGTCACATTTATTGCGATACTATATACAAAAAGCAGTTATTTAAATGTTTCTTTTGAATTTATGTACAAATAACATGATTTATTATGTCACACTCAATAATAAGCATTACCTGATATTATCTTGATAAAAAAAGAAAAGGGATGAAATATCCCTTTATTGTTTTCTCATTACAGCTTTTGCGAACAATACGAACATGAGCCCCACTATCGCGATAGTTGCCTCAAATCCGGGTGTTTTGGTTGCCGCAGGTTGTCCTGCTGCTGTCGTAGTTGCTGCTGCCGCTGCCGTTCCTTTTAACGCATCCGCCGCCCACTGCGCTCTTACAGTCTTGTCTGTGCCTTTGTCCTGGTGGCACCTGTACGTACAGGAGTTGGGCATCTTATCAGCGCCGTACTTGAGCGAGTTTTCAGGGCTTAATGCATTGAAGGTGTGCGGTGAGAGAGCGCCCCTTAATGTCACAGGATCCACATTGATAACATCAGGCATGTGGCAATCCGTGCATAACAGGGCTGCGCCCTTTGCCGCCGCATTGAATTCATGCTTGTGTGTTACCGCTACTGCGCCGTGACAGGACTTACAAAGTTCAGCTTTGGGTTTTACAAGTCCCTTTCCGTCCCATGCAGCATATTTTACAGTCTTGTCAACATTATTGTATATCTTTACGCCATAAACGTCCGCTGGCAACGCGTCGTAGACAGTCACTGTACCCACTTTATGCGAGTCGTGGCAGCTCAAGCATGTTGTTCCTGCTGTATAATGCTTTGACTCTTTATAGTCAAGGAACTGTTGCCTGTGACGGTTCGATGTCTTGTCAGGGAAGAATGATGCTGTCGCTGTGTAAGGTTCAGGCACGTATTTCAGGGTTTCGGGTTTGCCTGCAACATATCCGACCGGGAAGTTAAATCCTGACCCGTCCGCTGCAGTAGCCCTTATATGGCAGCGTCCGCAGGCTTCAGGTGACTTATCGACTACGATATCGGTTTTGCTATTTGAAGTTACATGCACGCTTCCAGGTCCATGACATGCTTCACAACCAATGTTCATTTCCTTGAATTTCTTTGTTGAAGTATTGAATCCCGTTGTATGGCATCCGGCGCATTTTACAAGCCAGTCCCTGATCTCCTTATCGTTCGCATAATGCCCGTTTATCGGGCTCCATTCATAATTTGTGACATTGTACTTACCCGTGGCGCTGTTATACTGGATATAACTCTCTTCCTTATACCAGCCACCGATCACGTAATTTATTACTTTTGGATCAGGCAGCCCGCCTGTGCCTGGCGGCGCCTTGGGATCACTCAGGTTGCCGTGGACGTTGCCCGGCACCGAAGCATCCTGTATCATCTTCTGATGTATCGAGCCCTTTAGCAGGTTATATTTATCCGCATGGCATGTCTTGCATGCCTCAGTCCCTGCGTATGTAGCACTAGCTGCATACACCGGGAGCGCAAGTGATAGCACGAGCAACGTGACCACCACTGCATTAATTATTGTATTTTTTCTTTTCATAGAATTCCTCAATCTGGTTTTTTGATTTTATTTTCTCAACCTGATATTTTCTTCAAGTATTCCCCTGTAAATCCGGTTCTTTTTGATCTCATCCCGGTTTTCATTAAGCTGATACTCAAATTCCTGTATGGTTTCTTTTAGCTTGCTTATCTCAAGGTCTTTTTTCTCAAGCTCAACTTCCAGGTTCCTTATTGTAACTTCACGGCGCTGCACTGCGAATTCAAGTTCATTCTTTTCCAGCCTGTGCGACTCGATATAACCTT
This sequence comes from Candidatus Methanoperedens sp., assembly GCA_028717345.1. GTDB lineage: Archaea > Halobacteriota > Methanosarcinia > Methanosarcinales > Methanoperedenaceae > Methanoperedens. Next base: position 12,141 of record JAQUNZ010000045.1, on the reverse strand, counting down.
CTCTGTGCGTTGCTCTTTCAGCCTGCTGCGGCTTTGCTTTTACCGGAGCAGTGGGAGAAAGAAGCGATATCTCGACTGGTTTTCCCTGAAGCTTTTCGATAAAGAGCATGGAGATACGGTGTTCTTCGGCAGAGAGTGTCCAGGATGGCCCAACATAGCGTTGTTTTTGAATTTCGGCAAGCTCGACCAACTTATCCGAAACCTCCATGCTTATCCATCCCAGGTTCTCATAGTGATCAAGAAGCCTGGGGAGATTGTTGTGACCAACTCTTTCCAGCATGAACATGAGCCACTGGCTTAGTGTTTTTTCTTCGGTATATTCTATTTCCTGTTCCATTTATATTGTTTGCCAGAACTCTCCTGGCATATCCATAGCAAGTTTTAATGCCCCATCTGCACCACCATAGATCGGATCTTTGAATATCGAAACTTTGCCTCCTCCGATGAGTTCCATATGTTTTTCCAGGATGGCTGGGAGGTTCCTTATCTGACTGCCGCCACCTGCAAGATATATATTAGAGCGCAGGATGTCCTGGAAGTCAGGTTCATAAGTCGATATCAGTTTAGATATCCCTGAAACAATGTCAGGAATAATTGATTCGCATGCATGTTTTAATTCCTTTGAGACCGAGAGCTTCAGGATAGAGGAATTAACCGGTAATTCAACGATTATCTCCTTTTCAATATCTCCAACAAAAGAATACTGTTCCTTCCATTTCCTTGCCATCTCATTCGTGACCCTCGCATCGGTATAGCTTTCCTGAATGAGCCTTACGAACTCACGGTCGATGTAATTCCCTGCTTTTACATTACTTATCTGGTCGTCCGGTCCTGGCAGAGTGCCGTGAACCCTGCAAATGTCAGTTGTGCCTGCACCGATATCCACTATCATAGTATGCTCAAGTTTTCCAAGCTTGTATGCCACGCAGAATGGTTCGCTTGCCACCATTACGCCATCAAAATACTCGCCTGCCATATCCATGATGATTTTCTTACTGAGCACGCTTGCCTGTGAAGGTACTCCAATAATTGCATATTTTTGTTTTCCCCTGTCACCATCCACAGATTGCAGTACATGTTGAAGTAATCCTTTCGCAGCTTCTATATCCCCGGGCTGGTTTTTCAGTACCCCATCCTCGATAGGCTTGAACAGGTTGAGAGCCACCCTGTGGGTGAGCGCTTCTTCACCAAACAGGTGCTCTTTTTTCAGGAACTTCGATGCAACTGCATCTTTGGGCGTCCCTACAACGCTCAGAATGCTATTTTTCTTTCCATCGCTCGTGGATATTGCTGTATGGTTAGTACCCAGATCCACACCGATGTACAAAACTTTCGACCCGGGAATTGGGTTTTTTATTGTATTTTTTGTGGCCATTTATATACCTCATCATTATTATTATAAAAGATTTAATGCCTTGCTTAAATATATAGTTTACGTGATAATGATATTATAAATAAAAATAAACAGTTCCGAAAACTATATGTAAAGCAACAACAAAAGTACCAAGATGATAGGAAGTGTTCAACTTTGAATGAATTTTCATTATATAAATGGGTGGAGTTTTTGATATTCGTTCTATATCTTTTATTTGTCTTTTTGGCTATCCAGATATGGTTCTTATGGAAAGATATCAGTAAGGGTGATTTTAAAATAAATACAATAATCAATGAATCTTTCTTCAAAAAGAATTGTATCTATATATTTTCCTTCACTTTATTTTTCATGGGACATGAGATTCTTGAAGGGGCAAATCTAACCGATGCGATGATATATTTAGAAGTAATGGAATTGCTGGGATTTTTCAGTATTGTATTATTTTCATATAACTGGTATTTAACGTTAAGATCAATGGCTCCAAAAAAATCCCTGCCTTATGAGCTTACTGAATTAGCCAGATGAGACTTTTTCATACGAAACAGACCTTTTCACTCGTTAGTTATTTATACTGGGCATATAATGATTAAGCAGTGGACTGATATCTAAAATGATAATAGTCAGTGAAGAAGAAGATGAAAGCGACTCTAGTCCGTTTCTTTTTTTAAGGCAACCAGTACATGACAGCGTACTTAATATAAACCATGACTACCGCTACCTGCGGATGGGATATTATGTATCTGCGCATGCTGAAACCTATGGGGTAGAAGTCTCACCAAGTTGTACAGAAATAATGGATGCATACAGGAACCCGCTCCTGATAGAAAAGGCAAAAAGGAACGGTTTGCCGACGAACGGTTACAGGCTAATAACAAAATCCAGGGATGAATTATGTACTCCTGCCATGCTATTTGCAGTAAATCCGTTTACCAACAACTCCATGAAGATAGTAAGATCAAGCTCTAAACTCCCTGAGATCATAAAAAAAATGAGCATGAATGCACGTTTCCCGGTATCACTGCACCCGGTGTCAGGTGAAGTGCATGAAGTTGTCCAGATCTTCGGTGAATCGACAGATGATGAAACATCGGAGTTCACGAGTAAATTCTATAAGATATTTAACATTCCGATATGCAAATTAATCGTGCAGATAGATGACGGGAATGTAATATTGAATCATTGTGAACCTGCAACAAAAAAAGAAGTGGAATGGGATGTGGTTAGCGAAAAAATGCATGAATTAAGGAAGTTGAATCAATAATTTTATGAAGATCGCATGTTTTGTTGAAGCTTATAACTTCAATGACAAATCAGAACGCGGCGCTCTTTCGAAATTTAGATCAACCGCTGAATCGATCGGGCACTCATTTGATTTTATCTTTAAGGATGAAATTTCAAAGATACCTGAGTACGATGCCTTGTTCATAAGAGCTACAACTGACCCGAACAATTCAGCGTATATTGCTTCCAGGCTTGCAGAACAACACGGGCTGAAGGTAATAGACGACTCTCGCTCCATAAGGACATGTTCGAACAAGGCGATACTTCATGACCTCTTCATAAAAAACAATATACCATCTCCGAAGTCTATGCTTTTTACAGGGGAAGAGAATGCTATTGACGAACTATTCGATATGCTTGGGACACCAGTTATTATAAAAACACCCTATACACGTTTCTCCTCCCATGTTGAGAAGGCACATAACAGGGAAGAATTTATCAAGATCTCAAAACGATTCCTTCGAAAATCGAAAGTGGTCATAGTACAGGAATTCATACGATCGGATTTTGACTGGCGCGTAGGGGTACTTCAAAATAAAGTACTTTACCTGTGCAAATACTGCATCCCGGAAGGAGGTTGGAAGGTACGATCAAGGATAAACGGAAGGAACGTATGGGGTGAAACGATCGCAGTGCCCAGGGATTCCATATCCCAGGAATTAAAAGAGATATGCATAGGACTTTCAAAATGTGTGGGCGACGGATTGTACGGGCTTGACGTCAAGGAAACAATGGGTGGATACAGGGTCATAGAGATCAATGACAATCCCAGTATATACGACGGTTATGAAGATGCGATAGACAGGGACATCTATGAGAAGATAATCAAAGCGCTGGCATCATAATTTTTTGATAAAACGCAGCGCATCGTCCCCATTCTTGTAATATTTCTTAATTTTGCGTACCACAGATAACCCTTTTAAAGTATATAAATTCCGGGCTGCAATATTATTAACACCCGCTTCAAGAGTTAAGTTCCTGTATCCCATCTTTGCCAATAAATTTTCGCTTTTATCAATTAATGAACTACCTATGCCTTTGCGCCTGTATGACGGATGCACGTTCAGGGAATATATCCTGGCATTTGAAATGTGCTTTCTTAACAGGATAATAACAGAACCAACAATATTACCTTCAAGTGATGCAACAAGGACAAGAGATCTTGCCTTGAGGAGAAGATATTCGATCTGCCTTTTATGAAACGTTTCTTCTTTAAAACATATTTTCTCAAGTTCCAGAATGGCGGGCAGGTCCTCTTTTTTAGCAGGACGAATGCGCGGTTTCAGGGAACTGCCACGCGCGACCTTACGCATTCCTGTACCTGCTTTACGACTTCAGGATAATCACCGAACACAAAACCAAGGTCTACTGTGCCCACCATGTCCACGACACCAAGAGCTGCGATACCGTAGCCATCTTTATTCCTTATCGGGACGACCACGACAGGTATTCCGGTGTATTTACCATTTGTTGGGATTTTTCGTATAAGCTTATTCTCTTTTAAGACCTGTTCCAGTACCGGACCTGTATAATTGGTATCAAGGATTTTGCCCTTCTCTATCCTCACACCTTTGTTATTAAGGGTTCTCATAGTAACAGGAAGACCCAACAGTTCGTGTACTGCAAGTGCAAAAGGAGCAATGTCCTCGCTTTTCGAATCTGTAGAAATCTGTATGTTCTTGAAATTCATAATCAATCTAATGTTTAGGTTCATTGATGATATAATTTATTGTTTACATCATAATAATTATTACAATTATTATATTTACTATTCGATAAATTTATCTAGATATAGATTCAAGTCTGGAATCATAAAATATGTTCAGCTTCAAAAGAGAACAGATAAATTCTGTTGGGATACATGATTTCAAAAAAAGCCACCCTGACCGGTCCAGATACGTAAAATTCATAATTATTTTTGGAACGATGTTCACAATATTGCAAATATCCGATCTTATACTGACACAATATGCTCTGAAAAATCCTGAAATAAGAGAACTCAATCCACTTTATGGTCAGGAATGGTTCATTCCTTTAAAACTCACAATGGTTTTAATCATAATGTACACAATGTCACATATACCTGAAAATAGTCACAGACTTGCAAAAAATGCAATGGCAGGAATGATATTCATGTACGTATTCATCAATATGAACAATCTGTATTTCCTGCTTTCTTCATAGATACAGGATAATTAAACGACAGGCGTACCTTCCCTTCTTGTCAGTTCCTTGAACTCTGCCATTAATTTCCTCGTTATCTGACCTGGTTTGCCGTCCCCGATAATGCGCCCGTCAACTTTTGTCACAGGGGCTATCTCTGCAGCTGTGCCTGTTACAAAAACCTCATCTGCAGTATAGATATCGAACAGACCCATATTTATCTCTGATACAGGTATCCTGTCTTTGATAGCAAGTTCTATCGCTGCAGCGCGCGTGATGCCGCGAAGGTTGTTAAGGGTCGGCGGCGTAATGATCCTGCCATTCTTTACGACAAAGATATTGTCACCTGAACCTTCGGATACGTTGCCGTGAACATCTATCATTATAGCTTCATCGCCGCCTTTCACGTTCGCCTCGATCTTTGCAAGTATATTGTTCAGGTAATTCAGCGATTTGATATTTGGGGGAAGAGCCTCTGGCGCATTTCTCCTTATGCCCACAGTGACAGCAGTCAGACCTTTCTCGTACAGGTCGCCGTACATTGCACCCCATTCCTGAGTAATGATGAACACGTTAGGCACAGGGCATTTCCTGGGGTCAAGACCCAGGTCGCCGTCGCCCCTTGTAACGATGGGGCGTATATAAGCATCTTTCAACCCGTTCCTTTTCAGGGTCTCTATGATTGCTTTTTTCATATCTTCTTTTGAAAGCGGGACCTTGAGGTCTATTGCTTTTGCAGAGTCGTACATCCTGTCAAGGTGTCCGTCAAGCCTGAAAACCCTGCCGTTATATGCTCTTATTCCTTCAAAAACGCCATCGCCATATAAAAAACCATGGTCATAAACTGAGGTTCTAGCCTCTTGTTTTTTTACAAATTTTCCGTTGAAATAGATTAACTGGTCGTCCATGTAAATCCCAGTTCCTTAAGGAAAACAAACGATATATGTGTTTTGATTGCCATCGTTAATATATAATGTACATCATCAACATAAACATTATTATAATAAAAACATATTTCATTTCAGGGAAGCATGTTTTATTGGATTCAACTTTTCTTTGATGGTTAATATTAAAACGTAAGATTTATATTCCATGAATACATTTAAAAGCTTGGGTGAAATATATGAAAAGTCTTTCAGTAAATGTCCTTGATAAATCTGATGAAGAATTCGCTGATACACTCATTGATTTAGGCTTAAAAAGAAATGTAGCAAAAGTGCTAACATATTTGAAAAACGTTAAAGAAGTTACCTCCAGGGACCTTGAAATGGGTTCTGACCTGCGTCAGCCCGAGGTCAGTATCGCAATGCGTGAACTTGAGGAATTGGGCTGGATCGGGGAGAGGGAAGAGAAGAAACCGGGAAAAGGCAGACCATATAAGATATATCAGCTCAAGACAAGCATTGAAGCAATAATTGAATATCTTGAGAACCAGAAGAAAAAAGAATCACTGGCTATGATGGCAAGCATCAAACGCCTGAAAGAATTAAGCAAATAATTGAATATTGAGGAGTGGGGACCCTGGTTATTTGATACCACATGAAAAAAACCAGGCTCCCCCTGATATTTTCAATTTTATAATATGTCCTTTCCCTCTATAAAAGGCATATTATGCCTCATCGAGTATTTCATTGCATCCTCTTTAGAAAGGGCTCTTCCTGTTTTGCTATCCAGCATCTCACATACCACCATCGAAGGGGTTATACCTGACATCAGGGCAAGCTGAATTGAAAGCTCAGTCTGTCCGCGCCGCTCATCAAGAAGACCTGTTGCGGCGCGAAGCAAAGCCACATGACCGGGAGACCTGAATTCTTTTCCGAAATCAAGTTTCTCCCCTTTCATCACTTTCTCCACCATCTCTGCGACCTTATTGATCGTAAAAGCCCGGTCATTATCTGTTATTCCGGTAAAAGTATTCCTGTGGTTTACCCACAAAGAGAAAGATGATCGCGAGTCATAAGGGATATCGCCCTTTTTTTCAACCAGCGAGAGCAACGAGCTATGCCCGTTCATAGAAACGCTTTTTAAAAGTTCTGACATGAAAGGCAGTCCCAGCCGGTCTGCCGCATCTCCATGAACAGCGACACAAATGAGCCCCCCGCCATCGCAGCGCATTCGTGCAACATCAGCCGGGGTGGTGTTCTTTGCAGGTATGACCAGGTCGGTCTCTCCTTCGCGGTCATCTGCATCGTAAAGGAGTATCATTTTACCATTTCTGAGAGATTCTTTAACTTTTTCAAGGCTCATTATATTACCTCCACTTCAACATTGCTTCCGTCCCTGAGTTTTAGATGTTTTCTAAGGTTTACAGGGGCAATTATTTCTATTATGTCTTCTGGATAGTGTGTACGTTCGGGAACAATAACTGCCCCGTTGATATCCATTATACTGATATTGAAGCAGGAACCACTGCCAAAAGTCCTGTTATCTTTTGTGAATCCTGATATCTTAAGATCTGCGCTTATTCCTTTTCGGATATCGACACTCGGGGTGTCAAGTTTGATGTTCAGAGTTCCGGGATAGGGTGTAAACCCGAGTTTTTCGACGAACTGCGTCCTGTATCCTTCAAGCGAAATATAGTACTGCCCTTCTCCCAGCCCCGTAATTACCTTTCCAGTCAGGAATTTTTTATGCCCGTTCCCAAAGATAATTAGGTAGTCATTACGCTCTTTCTGCAGTGCTGCAAGCCCGTTCTTTGTTATGCTTATAAGCTGTCCGAAATGCACTATCTGCCGCTTTATGAGCATTTCATCTTCAAGGATCTTAAGTTTTCTTGCTGCAGTCTGGGGGCTTGTATCCATATGGGATGCAAATTCCACAGAAGAGATTTCCAGAGGCTTATTGTGCGCTCCCAACAGTGCGAGTTTTTTTAGATAATTTATATCCATAAGACCACTCATTTTTGAGTTGCATCTCAAAGATGATTTTGTATGGGTATAAAGCTTTTCATAAGGCGGCAGGATACGAACCCAGTATCTTTAGCATCCCGACTTTGTCTTTTATCATTTCAAGTGTTTCTTTAATGCGCCTCTCCTCGATATGCCCTTTAATATCTATATGAAACAGGTAATCCCCCAGGAATTTTTTTGTGGGGCGGGATTCTATCTTTGTCAGATCGATATTTTTGTTCGCGAACTCTTCCAGTATTTCATGCAGCGCGCCAGGTCTGTTCTTTTGAAGATATACGATTATTGAAGTCTTGTCATTGCCAGTGGCGTGAGGCGTATCTTTCCCTATTACAATGAAACGGGTAAAATTCTCGCTAATGTCCTGTATGTTCGTTTCAAGGATATCCAATCCATACTTCTGCGCAGATTCCTCTGACGCTATAGCTGCGGTATCTGTTGATCCTGAAGCAAGCTTTGCTGCAAGCGAAGTGCTAAGAACCGGACGCAATTGCACATTCCTGAAATTCTTTTTTATGAACTTCCTGCACTGGGACAGAGCCTGCGGATGGGACATTATGATTTTAATATCAGAATGTTTGCCTTTTGCAAGCAGGCAGTGGCTTATCTGGACGACCACTTCTCCTACTATCGTAAGATGGTGTTCCACCAGCAGATCAAGAGTAAGCGTGATAGAACCTTCAAGAGAATTCTCAACAGGCACGACGCTGTAATCCACTTCATTATGCAAAAGCGCCTCTACTGTATCCTGTATATCATCGCAGTAATGCATTTCCCCTGACTTATTCCATTGTTTGGCGGCTTTTTCCGAGTATGAGCCCTCGGGTCCCAGAGTTGCGAGTATCATCCACCTTATATATTGAAGACCATAAGAAATACTTTTTTACACGATCATCCGATGAAAACGTATTTAAATTATAATAATCATTATTATGTATAATAATATTTAAAGGAGCACAAATGGCAAAAACCAACCACCTTGTAATGATATTGGCGATCAGCATCGCTGTGTTCCTCATAGGATATGGCATTGAAAATTTCAGGGTTGGATCATCCAGATTGAGTGATTATTTTCAGATATCAATTGAATTACTTCCTCTTGTGCTTACTTTTTCGATCTTTGTGATCACATGGTTCGTGTTCAAAAGAAGTGCAGACAACCATTCTTTATTCATTGGACTTTCTTTTTTCATAATCGGGCTATTTGACCTTTATCGTATTCTTTCATATCCTTTTATGCCGGATTTCATTACACCCAACTCGCTTCACAAGTCACAGATCATCTGGGGGGAGGGGCGTCTTGTCTCTGCTATCTTATTTCTTGCCAGTTCATACATCAACAACGAGACTTTTAAGGTGCTTCACAATAAACCTGTACAGATAGCCTATGTCGCTGTCATCTTTTTTTCATTCATATCTCTCATTACAGTGATATATCCAGAAATGTTTCCTTTGCTTATAACTCCCGAAGGGGGTCCTGCAAAGGGAAAAATGATTCTGCTTATTACAGCTACATTAATGCTCCTGTATACGAGCTATCTTTATACTGCCAGAATGCAGGAAACCGGTAATAAGATACTTATCTGCCTGATATATGGTTTTATTCTGACCGCTTTTAGTGATCTGACATATCTGTTCTATGAAATCCCCGGGCATCTCTTGAAAGCTGCAGGATTATACTTTTTTTACATGGGAATGTTCAAAACTTCAGTGGATATACCATACAATACAATGGTTGAGGCTGAAGAAAAGCGCGTCAAGGAAGCTGAAGAGAAATACCGCAACCTTTTCGACAGTGCAAACGATGCTATTATTGTAACAGATCTTGAGAACAATGTGACTTCGTGGAATAAGAGTGCTGAGAGGATATTTGGATGGAATAAAAATGAAATAATTGGAAAGAAATTCCTTCTGATGTCAATAGATTATAAACTTCAGCCTGAAATTGAGACAGTATTTATGCGAATGGACGGAAAAGAGATAAATGTAAGTATGACCATCTCACCTTTACGGGATTCAGATCAAAAGGTAGTGGGTCTTTCGGGTATTTTCAGGGATATCACAGAGAGAAAGCGGACACAGGAGCAGATAGAGAATTCCCTGAAAGAGAAAGAAGTCCTGTTGAGGGAGATCCATCACAGGGTAAAGAACAACATGCAAATAATCTCAAGCCTTCTGCGGCTTCAGTCAGGAACAATAACTGATGCTAAATATAAAGATATGTTCATGGAAAGCCAGAACAGGATTATCACAATGTCCCTGATACATGAGAAACTATACCAATCCAGGGATCTGGCGAGGATAAATGTAGGTGATTATTTAAAGGAACTTGTCAATGGGTTGTTTTTTTCATATGATATCAATCCGGGCAAAATCTCATCGAAGATCGATGTTGAAAATGTCTCCCTTGGAATTAATTCCGCGATCCCTTGCGGGTTAATAATCAACGAGTTAATAAGCAATTCATTCAAATTCGCTTTTCCGAATGGCAGGTCAGGAGAAGTCAGGATATCGCTGCGTTCTGTTGGTGATGAATATTTCGAGCTTATTGTGGCTGACGATGGCATAGGACTGCCAAAAGATATGGATGTTAAAAAAACAGAATCAATGGGTATGCGCATGGTTACAATACTCGTAGAAAATCAGCTTCACGGTGAGATATCGCTTAACAGAGACAGAGGTACACAGTTCCAGATAAAGTTCAAGGAAGTGAAATAATGAAAGGCAATAAAATAATGGTAGTTGAGGATGAGAGCATTATTGCAGAAGATATACGAATGAGCCTGATCAACAATGGTTATGTTGTTTCTTCACTGGTATCAGTGGGGGAAATTGCCATTGAAAAGGTTAAAGAAGATAAACCCGACCTGATCCTGATGGATATCATGCTTGCAGGAAAGATGGACGGAATCCAGACCGCTGGCATGATCCAAACTATGTTCAATATCCCTGTGATATATCTGACGGCTTATTGCGATGATAAGATCATTGAGAGAGCAAAAATTACAAGCCCGTTCGGGTACCTGATCAAACCATTCAAGGACCGTGAACTGTACATAGCTATTGAGATGTCGCTTTATAAACACAAGCTTGATACGGAGTTAAAGGAAAGCAAGGAATTTTATGAGGGCATCCTTGAAGGAATCGTTACAGGGGTATGGGTTGCAGATATTAATGATGTGATCATATATTCCAATAATGGCATGAAAGCGATCTTCCCTGAGTTGATCACAGGAGTAAAGGTAATGACCACCTGGGAGTTTTTCAAACCCTATTATTTGAGGGCTAAGGAAACACTGGAGCCTTTTCATTATGAGGGGGTTCCGTTCGTTGTTACAGGAAAAGCACCGAAATATTATTCAGGATGGTTGATCCCACGCAAAGAAGATGGGATATTTAAAGGGATGATCTGCACGGTTGAAAGCATACATACGCAGGCATGATATGATTACAAACTTTTATAAATAGTTCATACATATATGACCTGATAGTTTTGAAGCTCAAAGAATATATTCCATTCATTGGCATGGCGTTCATGCTTCTTCTTGTGCAGTTGATCGCTGTTGCTCTCACCGTGCCATTTAAAGTGAATGAAATAAAGGCATTTTCAGATCCTGAAGACCCTGGCAATGTTGTGGTATGGGTCGCCATCATCCTGGTCTTTACAGCTTTTATTTTCCTTGTCATTAAGTTGAACAAGAAATGGATCATCCAGGCATTCATATTTCTAACAGTGGCTTCTACGCTGTATTTTGTGTTCATCCCGTTTTTTTCCATTGGACCTTTCTTTGATTTTGGACTCTTGTCAGGAACACCTGAAAGAGTTTACTTCCTGTTGCTCGTCCTATCAGTGGGTCTTACCGCGCTGCTGTATTTTTACCCGGAATGGTATGTGATAGATACTGTTGGAGTGATAATAGGCGCTGGCGCAAGCACCATGTTCGGTATTTCACTTGATATCATTCCCACGCTGCTTTTGCTTGTGGTTCTTGCGGTATATGATTATATCGCTGTTTACCGGACAAAACACATGGTAGCGCTTGCTGAAGGCGTGATGGATCTTAAACTTCCCATATTGCTTGTTGTGCCAAAGCACTGGAAGTATTCCTTTCTAAAAGAGAAGTTCGATAAACAGGAGAGAGAGGCTTTCTTTATGGGTCTTGGCGATGCAGTGATGCCAACTCTGCTTGTGGTTTCAGCTAACGTGTTCGTGCAGGGTGCAGGATCTTATACTGTTCCACTGGTTGGGGAAATGAATATTCCGGCAATTGGCGCAATTGTTGGCACTTTTGTGGGATTCACGGTGCTGATGGGACTTGTAATCAAAGGCAAGCCGCATGCAGGTCTTCCTTTTCTTAATACCGGGGTAATATTGGGATATGTTGCCGGCAGCCTGATGGCAGGGTCAGCGCTGTT
>JAQUNZ010000044.1 GCA_028717345.1 Candidatus Methanoperedens sp. | reverse complement strand
ACTGGCTTACGGATACACCAGTCTCCCAATTTCCTCCAGAGGTTTCTGGATTCCAGCCTGTTCCCCAGGGTTCATCCAGAATTACCTTTCTTGCGATGATAGCATTAATGTAACCATAATTTGTAGAATTGCCGAATGGTGCAGCGCTTGCTGGTATAATAGTTAAAAAGCTGACAGAAACTAACAAAGCTATAACCAGAAGAGAGTAAAAAAATCTTCTTGGTTCATTCACAGTTCTGTACTTCTTGTTTAAAAACAATTCAATAAATGATAAAACGTGTTTGTTTATTGTTCTGTTCGTTTTATATACATTTTTGCCTAGATTAGGCTTGAGCATACCTATCCCATCCATTGTTTTTCTCGTATTTCTTCCTATCCATGCATGTGATTGCATGACAACTTACGTTTTTAGATTAAGTTATGTTTAACAACTCTTGCTATTTAAATTTATCGAACTCAAAAATTATTATAATTATGATAGTTATGATGAAAAAAACAAATATATAATAGGAGAGTCTTGATTGCGTACTCCTCAGTATATTCGAATACTTATGCCATATCAAGTATCCCGGCAAAAAAGGGCGAGGTCTTGAACAGGTTTTTTATACTTCAATAATGTATTGAGTGCTCAAGATGGTTCGTCGCCAGCTTTTGATGAAGTGTATGCCGAGGTAGCCCAGCGGCCTAAGGCGCAAGCCTGGAAAGCTTGTGGGGCGAAAGCCCCCCGGGAGTTCAAATCCCCCCCTCGGCGCTTTACAATACCTTTATATTCCTACTAATTAATATAAACCTCTCATGCGGGAATCAAAAATCACACGGAAAACGAACGAGACCGATATCGAAGTCAAGATATCGCTGGATGGTACCGGGAACACGGACATCAACACAGGCATTGCATTCTTTGACCATATGCTCAACTCTTTTGCAAAACATGGCTCCCTTGACCTCATGGTAAAAGCGCGGGGAGACCTGACCGTGGACGACCACCACACAGTAGAGGATGTAGGAATATCCCTGGGAAGCGCACTTAAGAAAGCACTCGGTGAAAAGAAAGGGATCGAGAGGTTCGCAGATGCCTGCATACCGATGGATGAAGCACTCGCGACAGCAGCCCTTGACATAAGTGGCAGGAGTTACCTTGCTTTTGATGCAAAACTGGGGAACCAGAGTATTGGCGGTTTCAATCCCCAGAATACCCGGCATTTCTTTGAATCCCTGGTAAGCAATGCAGGCATCAATGCGCACCTTGCAGTTACAGGAGAGAACGACCACCACAAGATCGAGGCGCTTTTTAAGGCGTTCGCGGTGGCGTTAAAGAGAGCTGTCAGGATAAGCGGAACTGGTGTTCCGAGCACGAAAGGCGTGCTGTAATTACCTTATAAAACTCCCTGCAATAAACGCAACAAGTGCGAAAAACATAGCCACTTTAAAGTATTTTGATGATGCAGAGGGGTTCTTTTTCAGTATCAGGAATACGGCATATAAGAAGACGATATCTGCAATACCCACAACAAGAAGATAACTGGTATTGAACAATTCCATCATGAATGGTACCGGGCTCAGCAGTACTGCAAGTATGCCGACACCCGATGCAATGTATGCTGATGGTCTTTCCCCTATCCTGATAGGAAGAGTGACGGCGCCGTCTTTACTATCCCCTTCCATATCCTCTATCGCTTTTACAATCTCTCGTGCAAGCGTGGCAAGCATGGACAGGAAGAACAGAACTAGTATTGACTCAATGCCTTTTAAACCGTATGCAGCGCCTCCGAAAAGGAACGTTGAACCAGTGAGGTAGCTCACGCTGAGGTTTCCCACGAACACCTTTCTTTTAAGTGAAAAAGCATAGACGTACAAAAGGAGCGAGTTAAATAAAGCGATGAGAAAAGGGGCTGTGCCAATAAAATATGCCGTGAGTATCCCGCAGGCGAACAGGGCAATTGAAAACTTATAGGCAGATCCCTTTCTTAACCTTCCCGAAGGTATGGGGCGGTCGGGGCGGTTCACTGCATCGATGCCTGCATCAAAATAGTCATTGATGGCATTCCCTGCACCTGTTATGAGGAAAACAGTTATGAAAACAAGCGTCAGCAACAGGATATCACCAGGAGCGGCATTGTACGCGATGCCCCCTCCGATAACAGCAGCAAGCCCTGCCATTACACAGTTTTTATATCGTATCAGTTCCAGGAATACGTTCATCAATCCCCGCGTCCGGCTTCCAGCATCCTGTCAAGCGCTTGTTTTGCCTTTTTCCTGATATTCTCCTGGACTTTTATTACATGTTCATTTTTCTCAAGTGCGCGAATGATACTACCCGGAGTATTCATCTTCATGTTCGGGCAGACTGCATATGATGTTGCAGGATAAAAATTCTTTTGCGGGTTTTCTTTCCTCAACCTGTGCAAAAGTCCGAGTTCTGTACCTATGATAAACTCCCTGGCATCCGACTGTGCCGCGTATTTCAGCATTCCTGCCGTGCTCAGCACCTTATCGGCAAGCTCTACAACATCAGGTCTGCATTCAGGATGGACAAGCACCTCTGCATCAGGATGCTCTTCCTTTTCAAGCAGGATGTCGCCCGGGAGGATTAGGTGATGGGTAGGGCAGTAACCGTTCCATGGGATGATCTTCTTTTTCGTATTAGCAGCAACATACAGTGCAAGGTTCCTGTCAGGAACAAATATTATTTCCTGTTCATCAAGTGAGTTCACTACCTTAACTGCGTTAGCAGAGGTACAGCAGATATCGCTTTCCGCCTTTACAGCCGCTGATGTGTTCACATAGCAGACCACAGCAGCATCTGGATGCTTTTGTTTTTCAAGCATGAGGGCTTCCGGGGTTATCATAGCAGCCATGGGGCACTGCGCAGAAAGTTCGGGCATGAGAACGGTCTTTTCCGGGTTCAGCACTGCCGCGCTTTCAGCCATGAAATCCACGCCGCAAAAGACGATCACATCTGCGCCGCTTGATACGGCTTTCTGGGATAGACCAAAGGAATCGCCCACGAAGTCGGCTGCATCCTGCACATCCGCGCGCTGGTAGTTGTGAGCCAGGATTATAGCATTGCGCTTTTTTTTCAGTTGTTTTATCTTTTCGAGTTCATCCATACTGTTGAGTCAAAAAGTATCCTAATGCTTAAATCGTTTTCTCAAGACATTTCAGTTTCAAATGATCTCTGCTATCGCATCGATCTCAACTTTTGCGTTTTTAGGAAGCGCTGCAACACATACAGTGGAACGGGCAGGCTTTCCTGAAGAAAAATAGGATGTATATATCTCGTTCACTTTTGAAAAATCATTAATATCTGTCAGATAGAACCCTTTTTGTCTGGGTCTCTATATCGCCATTAATGAACTGCCGGGTCTTCGGATCGATCGCTATCTGACCTGACAGAAAGAACATATTGTTTATCCTGATAGCCTGCGAGATTAAAAACATTTAACCAGTATACACATCTGTATAGTTATCTTTGGCTTAACCAAATATTGATTAGATTTTCATGCTACATACTCCAGATATCCCTTTGTCGTATATGAGATTTGTTTCCCATCTATATATCCGCTGACCTCGTATGATCCGATCAATTCCCATATTATCCGATATCTATTGTCACTTTCAAGAAGTGCTGGAATTGGTGTGAATTGTTCTGTAGTAAATACAGCTTATTTTTGAGATTAAACATATGCCCTACTCAACTTTACTCGTTCATCTTCCATATTACATCGTAAAAACTCTTGAAAGATTCAACCCATGTTTTATTGCCAATATATATACTTGTGACATTTGCGATAGCCCCATTGTGAATAGTGGGAATGCTAATAAAAAGTTCACTTGAGTCAATATAAATATCTTTAATGGGCACGAACATTTTGAAAGATCGCGTATCGAAATATTTCATGAGTTCTTGTTTTTCTGACGGCTGGATATCATGCGGCGTGATAATTCTCATTGATATGTCCTTCTTCTTAAGTTCTTTCGCGGCATCGATAAGAGTTGCAAATTCATTTTCCAGAAAAAATCCGGTCATTATAAATACTTCTTTGTTTGCTTTTTCAATAAGTTCTCTTAGCTTAATAAAATAGCTTTGCGCACCTTTAGATATCCATACCTCGGTCTCCTCTTCAACAATCCCCTGTTTTTCAGAATAAAGTTTATCGAGATGCGGAGTGATTTTTTGACTTACATTCTGCATTTCCGTGACCTTACTATTAATATATTTTTCAATAGCCATGCCCGGATCAAGAGCTGAATAGAGTCTTGGTCTGCAATATCTTATCTGGAGCAACCCTCGAGAGGTCAGCTTATCCAGTGCTTCATATATCTTAGGTCTCGAATAGCCGAGACCTTTACTCAGTTCTCCAGCCGTTGACTTTCCACACGATAGCACGTGCAGGTAGGTTTTCGCTTCTGCCTCACTCATGCCTATCTCCCTTAAATAGTTTTGAATTTTATTATTCATGTTGTTAGGTAACTTGTTTACAATAATAATCTATATAAACTTATTCCTGCATTACAATAAAATGGTGAAAAAAGTAATTCATCGATTATTGTCAAAAGAGGTATTTCATGAATTTCAAAAAATCAATTCTTACTGCACTGTTTATAATTATCTTTATAATTGCTCCTGCTAACGCTGAACTTGAAGTAGTCTTGGACAGTCTATCACCCCAGCCAATTGAACCGGGTCATGATTTTATGTTGTCTATCACTCTTGCAAATGAATTTAGTGAAATCGAGAATGTAAATCTTACAATCGTTCCAGATTCATCCATTATACTCAAGAACGAGAATGACAGAAATATCAATATCGGCAGGATAATCAAATTCGGTGCGCATGCCGAAACCTACCGTTTGCATATCGATCCATCTGCAACTTCAGGAACCTATGAGATCAAGTTTGAATTGCGCTGGTCAAGCGATGGACAGCAGCGTGAAACAAGTAGAACCTTCAAAGTTATGGTGCAGGGAACGCCGCAGCTTGTTATATCTAATATATCTGTTAACCCGGAACTCATAAGCCCGAAGGATACATTTGATATCACTTTTTCAGCATCAAATGAAGGGACAGGTATTGCTCGTGATGTACTGATCACTCCTGCAACTGCAGGGCTTCCTTTTATCCCGGTCGGCGCTGACACAAAGATACTGAAAAAACTTAACCCGGGAGAATCCTCACAATTAAAATATACGATCCAGGTCAAAGACTCAACAGATATCTCATCGTATTCTATCCCCATTAAAATGGATTATAAAGATGAAAACGGTAAAAACATCAGCTCACAGAACCTTTTGGGTGTCAAGGTAATGGGTAAAGCAAAACTAACGATCGCAAGTATCAAGACCGAGCCTCGAAATCCTGAAAAAGGTGATTTTGTGACACTAACAATGCGCATTGAAAATTCAGGGACTGGCGATGCAAAATCTGCAAAAGTTAGCCTTGATTCACCGTTCAAAGGAACTAAAACATCATTTCTTGGAAAAATAAAGCCAAATGATGATGCTCCAGCTGTATTCACTTTCTACGCAACTGAAGATGGTGATGTTTCATATTCTGCAACTATGGAGTTTGAAGACGATATTGGTATGCAAAGCAATAAAGAGGTACTTGACCTCTATATACGCAACTCGAACAATAATAATGGTGCATTGCTGTTCATTGGAGCGTTGCTAATAATCGCTGCAAGTGTGTTCCAGTTATACCGCACAAAAAAAATTAAGCTGTGATATTATTTATTATTTAAAATTGTGAAATATTACTAAAGGATTAAGGATGACAAATGTTTAATAACCTTAAGCTATCACTGTTTTTAGCTTATAAATCAATAACAAAAGGGAATAAAGGGACTTTATTTCTGACGATCTTTATCTTGTCGCTTATTTTCATAAATTTAGTTTTTATAGGTTCAATCTTTCTCGGGCTCACAGAAACAATAAACAATCAAGTAATAAACACACTCTATGGCAATGTAGTAATTGAACCGAAAAAAGATGAAAAATACATCAGCGATGTTAGCTCCATCAAGCAGAAGATACGCAACATCCCCGGTGTAACTGGCATATCAGCGCAGTACATAATAGGTGCTGCATTCTCTTATAAGGACAAAAGCGGAGCATGGTCTGTGCGTTCAATCAATCCGGATGACGAGATCACTGTTACAACAACTCATAATTTTATGATTGAAGGCGAGTATCTAAGTAATCTGGACACCGATGAGATCATAATCGGTAAAGAGATCGCAGGGGGCTATGGCGGGGACATGGAACATCTTTCGCTCGGAGGTTTGAAGACAGGTGAAACTATTGACGTGCTTTTCAATAACGGCGTCAAACGGAGCTATAGAGTTAAAGGTATATTCGATGTAAAGTTCATACAATCCAATCTTAACGCATTTATAAGCCAGCAGGAGATGGAATCTGTAATCGGCATGGAGAATAGTGCATCTCAGATCCTGATCAAGACTGAGGATAGGGGAAATGAAGAAAAGTATATAAAGCAATTTTTGGATATCGGTATAAAAGAAAAGATAAATCCCTGGCCAGTCTATTCTGGCATAGTGAAAAACATAATATCAAGTTTTGATATGATCGCTATGCTGATCTCCGGAATCGGGCTGTTCGTCGCGAGTGTGACAATTTTCATTGTTGTTTATATGAATACCATCAGCAAGCGAAGGCAGATTGGGATACTACGTGCAGTAGGGATAGAGGAATCCGTGATAATTAATTCATACATCTTACAGGCATTGTTCATTGTTATATGTGGCACAGGTATCGGATTACTGATACTACTAACTGTGATCAAACCATTTTTCGTCGCGAATCCTATCGAATTCCCGGTAGGATTTGTTTCACTCATGATTCTTCCTGAAAAGGTCTCGATCAATATTATAAGCCTCTTAGCAGTTGCACTGATGGCTGGATTCATACCATCCTGGATGGCGGTACGAGAGACTATAATAGAAGCGATCTGGGGTGATTGAATTGGACAGGATTGAGGATACTGCAAATCTCCTAGAAGTCAGGGATCTGTCCCGGTTTTATACCATGGGCGAGGTGACGGTGAGCGCTTTAAAAAACATCTCATTCGATATTAAACAGAGCGAACAAGCGGAATTCGTAGCTGTCATGGGTAAGAGCGGAAGCGGGAAATCAACCCTGCTGCACCTGCTTGGGTTGCTCGATTCCCCCACGTCCGGTCAGATCAATTCAAAAGGAGTAAATCTTCTTGATTTATCAGAATCCCAGAAAGCAAGGTTCCGCCTTGAGAGATTCGGCTATGTATTTCAAGAGTATGCTCTTCTTCCCGAGCTTACAGCTCTTGAGAATGTTTACCTGCCAGCCATGGCTCTTGGCAAAAAAAAAGAGGAGTACATCAAAGCCGCTAAAGAGGTGCTTGAGCAGGTCGGGCTCGGCAAAAGACTGTACCACCGCCCGCGCGAGATGTCGGGGGGAGAGCAGCAGAGAGTTGCGATAGCAAGAGCTCTGATCAACAAGCCGAATATACTGTTCGCGGACGAGCCAACTGCAAATCTGGACAGCACCTCGTCAAAACAGATTCTTGAACTGTTCCAGAGGCTAAACCGCGAGATAGGGCTTACGATCCTTATGGTCACACATGAACCTGATGATAAAAAATACGTGAGCCGTGTTATCTGGCTTAAAGACGGGGAGCTTGCGGAGCAGGGAATGTAATTTCGGGCTTTATCTCAAGAAAATTTATTTTGTCCATCCAAAATACATTCCATTGCTTTATCCAGAGGTTTTCCCTCATAACCTGTGTTGAGTAAGGAAACTGTTGCCAGCGCAGTATTCAGGTCATTTCCCCAACTGCCATCCGGCTTCTGGGTCGATATAATGAAGTCCATTATATTGGCTATAGATGGTTCAAGTTCTTTTACGTTGCCCTCTGAGTGAGCTTTTGTGACAAGATAGGTAAATACGTAAGGAGATGGATAATATAGAGTACCATTTATGAAAGTTTTGTTTTCAGCAATACCATTCAAGTATCTGATAACTCCACTCTGAGGTCTGTTCCTTAACGAGTAAGCATAAAGAACATCCACATTAACATTTGGCTCAATGTTGTTTTTTTTCAGCATCGCATAGTAGGGGCTTGATGGATCCAGATATTGCAGCATTACACTGGGCGGTTGGGCGCTTGCTTCAGAATTAACTTTTGAAGCTATCAAATTGGGTCTTTTTTTTGGGATAATGATGCTTGGTATTGGTTTTTCAAAAGACTTTATGCATATTGAAGCAGATAGGGGTTTTTCCAATACTCCCCCGATTGCTTATGGCGTCAGGAGAACAGCGATTATTGCTGCAATTTCACTAACCGTTCCCATTATATTCAATAAATATTTCATCAAGATATCAGCTCGTGATCAGTTTTTATTAGCAATACCTTTAATGTTTGCTGTTATTGCAATCTTCTTCATGATAAAAAAGCCGGAGGCGAAGAATAGGAACATTGTAATGTCGGCTTTTCTGGTTTATTTGAATATAGTTTTTATCATTATTTATAGCTCAGCAAATATGCCTGCAGCCCTTATTTTATCGATTATGGTGAGCAGTGTCATTGCAATTAAGACCTGGGTTGCAGGAAGACGGTTCGAAACAATCAAAATAAAATATAAAAAAATACTGCATTATCTTATAATCCAGTTATAAATAGAAAAGTAATATCATCACATTAAAAACTTCTGCTCATGATAGCGATACTGTACCTTGCGATCAACGGCGCAGGCGGGCTGTCACTGGATTCGCGCCTCAGGGAAAAAGCTCGCGACAGCGTATTCCTATGAACAACTGACTGTTACAAACAGTCAATTGCGGTCTAAAATTCCCATTTCAAATGATCTCTGCTATCGCATCGATCTCAACCTTTGCGTTCTTTGGAAGCGCTGCAACACATACAGTAGAACGGGCTGGTTTGCCTGAAGAAAAATAGGATGCGTATATCTCGTTCACTTTTGAAAAATCATTAATATCTGTCAGATAGATCGTCGTCTTGACAACGTTTTCAAGGCTGCCTCCCGATGCTTCTAGTACACTTTTCAGGTTATCAAGAACTCTTTTTACCTGTACCTCTATATCACCATTGATAAACTGCTGGGTCTTTGGATCTATCGCGATCTGTCCTGATAGAAAAACCATTTTGTTTATTTTTATTGCCTGTGAATACGGACCAATAGCATCCGGCGCTTTGTTCGTTTTCACGATTTCCTTAGAGCTCATGGAACACCATTACTGATATTGTCAAATAAAAGCCTGTCGGATAACCAGAAAGCATTTCTTTGCCTTACTTTCATACCCTGTTCCTTTCGCATAACTGCAAAAATTCTGCAAATGTAACAGCTGCCGGATGTGTATGCATATAGCTTGCAAGTGTATTGTGTTCCATGATCCCGTCCTTTCCATCCACGATCCCTTTTCCCCGCTTCATATTATAAGCAAAACAAGCATCTCTGTCACAATCAGTAACCGAATAATGGAACTCATGACCCCGTATCATTGCGCCTTTTTTTGCAAGCAAGGAATCTGAAACGACCTGCGCCTCTGTATAACCCAGACCCTGCAGTTTATCCGTCATCCTTGAATGCGCACCGAGGATACCTGCCATCCTGTATGTCCTGTCTGTTGTGAGTGATTCATTCAGGTACATGAGAGCGCCGCATTCCCCGTAGATCGGCACGCCACTGTCTGCTGCTTTTTTGATCTCCTCCCGCGTTCTTGAGGATTCAAGCTCTTTTGCATAAAGTTCAGGATAACCGCCGCCAAGATATATCCCGTCCACCTGGGGAAGGTCATCACTCATGGGACTGAAGAAAACAAGGTCTGCTCCCATTCTTTTTAGTGAGTCAAGCGAATCCTGATAATAGAAACAGAATGCGCTGTCCTGCGCGATACCGACCTTCACTTTGAAGGTCACATCAGGCTCCTTGAGTTCAATTTCGGGCGCAGTATACGTTTTTGCAATATTCTTTACCGCTTCCAGGTCTATGTGTTTTTCAATGAACCCTGAAAGTAATTCTGCATCAAGGTCATTCTCGGAAGCCATATAAAGTCCAAGATGTCGCGACGGGATTAACAGCTCTGTGTTCTTTGGGAGCGCCCCCAGGACGGGTATTTTGATCTTCGCACCGCTGAGTGAATCCCTGACAAGTTTCACATGCCTTTCACTTCCTGCGTTATTAAGAATGATTCCCTGGATACTGACTGCGTCAAACTCTGAGAAACCCTTAACCACAGCCGCGATGCTTCTTGAAACGCCGCGGGCATCCACAACAAGGATCACAGGTACGTCCAGTATTTTGGCGACATGGGCTGTGCTTGCGATTTCAGTTGCATCAAGTCCATCGTAAAGTCCCATCACTCCTTCGATCACACAGAAATCCACACCTTCTGATGCACGCGCAAATGTCTCGATTATGCCCTTTTCTCCCATAATGTAACTGTCAAGATTCCTGGAAGTTCTGCCGCAAACCTTCGTGTGGTGCCCGGGATCGATGAAGTCAGGTCCAACCTTGAAGGGCTGTACTCTGTATTTCCTGCAAAGGGCTGCCATAAGACCCAAGGCTACAGTTGTTTTTCCAACTCCGCTGCCTGTGCCTGCTACAAGAATTGTAGGGATATTGGTAATGAGGTGTCACCGCCTTATATTCAAGTCCATTTCTTCTTAATTCTTCTTATTCCCAAGCTTTTTCTTGATTTCAGGTTCATTAAGATAATTCTCCTTTGAAACAACTTGCTCACCGCTTCTTTTTTCCAATTCTTCTCTTGCGATTCCCGCAACTGTTCCCCCCTCTTTCGCAGCATCCTTATTCTCATCAAATCCTATTGCATCTTTATTTCGGGCTATTTTTGTAGTTGAAGCTTCGCCAAGCATGGTGAATATCAATTCCAGGTCATTCATATGATCCCTGAGGTTCTGCTGCTTCAGTCCTTTGACCTTTTTGTATTCATTGGGCGTTAATCCAAATGTAGCTTTAGAAATTTCAGCCGTTAATATGGAATATTCATTTTTTGTTTTGATTCCTCTCTTGCCCCACTCGTCTGTCAGTTCATCCCTTATCGCTATTCCTCTTACTCTTTTTTCGATCCAGGCATCGGAGTAGCCCTTTAATTTATATATCTCTTTCATGCGTTTTTGGGCTAGTTCCGGGTCTTCTATCTCCTGAACCCTTTCATAGCCGACTCTGGCGAGCCATCTTTTGAAGGGTTCGGCTTTTGGGGACGGGATGGACTGGATTATCCTGAAGGCTCCTTCTGTATTCACGCAGTTCATTTTTTGCATCCCGCCCGTAGTATCTACTGTAAGGGTATGTACAATTTGTACCCACCCTTTAGCCAGGGGTTCATCTCTCTGTTTCATTTTTTGAATATACTGCTTGGGATCGCTGGAATCAGTTAATATATAGACTATATCCTCTAAAACGAACCACCATTCGTTATTGTTCCATGTTCGCCGTACTTTTTTCCCTTCAAAAACAACAAGTGCATCTTTTGAGTCCATGTTCATCTCTCTATTTAGTAAATTTCTTGCACGGTCAAGATATCTGTAAGGTTAAAAAAGGTTGTGAGAGCGGTGTGAAAGTGATTTTTTGCGTATGATTTCATGTTCCCCTTAAATACCTCTCTTTCTCGCTGAATATGCACCCGCAATACTTCTGCATATAAAGTTCAAGAGCCTTTGCGATCTCGCGTGATTCCCCATAACCCTTCCTGAAATCCTCGTAATAGAACTCGATGCCGTTCTCATCCGCAATCTTTTTTCCGACCTCTGCAAGCATTTCATGCTTCTGGTAAGGGGATATCAACAACGTGGTGGTGAATGCATCGAACCCCAGTAAGCTCGCGGTCTTTGCGGTTTCGGCAAGGCGCAGCGAATAGCAGAACCTGCACCTGTCTTTTGCATCAAGGGCGCCGCGGAGATAGTTCTCGATATCGTAATCATCTTTATAGATCACTCTTGCAGCCTTAAGTTCCACATATTTTTCAAGCGCTACCTTACGGCTCTTGTACTCCTGATATGGGTGTATGTTTGGGTTATAAAAAAAGCCTGTAACCTCGTGTCCTTCTTCTTCCAGCCGGTTATGAGGGTATGTAAAGCACGGCGCGCAGCAGATGTGGACTAGGATTCGCATATATCAGACTATGCATTTCATATCTTAATCTTATGGATTTACCTTAAATCGAATCCATCAGGGAGATATCCATGGTCGAATCTGCAAGCATGGAATCCAGAGTTGCAACGTCCACATCAGTCCCGAACGGATCATCGACGCCTGGCACAGCAGGAGATACTGTCGTCTGTGCGGGTTGAACTGTCGTACCAGCAGATTTTGTCTCTGCCTGCTTATTCCCTATGCAACCAAGTGCCAATGCAGCTATCACAAGGACTATCAAAATATGTAGTATTTTCATATTTTAATCTCCTTCAATTCCCTGAAAGCGTCCCGGTCGAGCCGCCGTCAAGAGTTACCTTCCCACGGGCAAGTTTCCTGAACTCCCTGACGAAGTCCTTCAACTGCTTAGCCGCCTCCTTGATCTGCTTGACAGTGCCTCTTTCCAGTTCATCACCCTTGCGCAGGAACTCCCTTGCAGCGCTGGCGTCTGTCACTTTGCCGTCTGGGGAGAAGCCATTGTGTTCCTCAAATATATCATCAGTCTTCTGCTGGTTCACCCTTGCATCTGCAACAATGCTGTCAAATTTGTCAGCTTCTTTCTTAAGTTCAGTGGTATCTATTCCTTTGCTGTAGAGTTTAGTGATCGCCTCATCCATCTTTATCGAAACATTATCAACTTTTTCAAGGAAATTATTTATCCTGTAATTAAGAACTATTCCGATATAGTATCGTGTTTCAAGCCTGATATTTACCCACATACCTTTTAATTCAGTGTAAATTGCTCTAAAATCCTGTGTGGTTTCAGCCTGCTCTACTTTTACTTTCATCCCTTCAAGCTGGGAGATCTGAGCTTCTATTGTACCTGAAGCATCGAACTTGATGATATCTTTGTTCTCACGCAGTTCCACCCTGTCCTTCAGTATCTCAAGATGTGAGAGCGTCTGATCTATCGCCCTTAAGAGATAATCCCTTGTCCTGTTCTTGAGTTCTTCCTTTGACCTTATGTCATTGGTATTTCCTAATCTCTCTCTTGCTTTCTCGAAGAGACCTTTTGCTTCCTCGAATCTTTTCTTAGTATGTTCATAGTTCTCTTTATGCAGCTTATACTGTTCTTCCGGGGCCTGCGCGCTCGCAAATCCTGAGAACAGGCTAAGTATGAACACCGCCGCTACAAGCAATGCCAGAAGCCGGTTTATGTATTTCATATTCGTTTCCTCCGTATGGTTCAAACCGCCCTGATGGGCAATTGATTACCCGGTACTAATACCCTGTAATTGATAAGCATACTTTTATATGAATAATATTTAAATCTTCTCCACGCATCAGAATCCTTTACAAAGCTTTATTATCGCCCCTTTTACTTTAGAACAAACTATATATACAGTCCTTCAGGATTAGGAATGTATGGTATGTTTCTCACGAGCACTCATAATAATGCTGGTAATTTCCGCCCTGTTTTCAGGCGCACAGGCTGCAACAGTGCAGGGAACGATATATTCCTGGTCTGATTTTGAAATACCACTCAAGAACGCCATTATCGAGATCAATACGATTCCTGTTCAGTCAAGGGTGGCAACAGATGGAACGTACTTTTTCGATAGTCTTGCTCCTGGAAATTATACAATCAGGGCGAAATATTATCGGAATAATGTACTTGAGCTTGCAGAAGAAGAAGATATGCAGATAGTGGAAAAGGGAGGGAAATACAATATAGATCTCCTTCTTTTTCCCCCAACAAATCCTGAATTAGAATATCTTGGTGATATCAATCTGACAGGTGACCTGGAGATCAAAGGCGAAAGTGACAAGACTTCAAATATAATTCTCATTCTTATTCCCGTACTTATCCTAATTCTTATCTCTGCGGGTATTGCTGTGCATTTTAGGTCAAAGAAGGAAAAAAATCCTGCTATAGTAGAGGTTTCCAGTGAACCCAAAATAGAGCAGCCAGCAGTTGTTATAAAAACTCCAGAAACTCCGGCATTACCTGAAGACCTCAATGACCTTTATAATCTTATCATGAAAAAAGGCGGCAGGGTTACACAGAAAGACATACGGGGAGAAATGAAATGCTCAGAAGCAAAGGTTAGCCTGATGCTGGACGACCTGGAAGACAGGGGTTACATCAAAAAAATAAAAAAGGGTCGTTCAAATATAATTATCGCAGAAAGCAAGAAATAGCATTATTTTTCAAGGATGCATATCCGCCTTGTAAGGCTCTTGTGCACCCTCTGGATATGTGTCTGTGCAACTTTAAATCCCGCTGCTATTGCCAGTGCCTCAATCTCCCTCTCAGAAATAAATACTGCTCTTTTTCCCTTCTTCAGAACGCGGTATATCTCACCAAGGGACCCGGTGAGCATATACTCCAGCGATTCTGCTTTTATTGCAGCCGACCTTCCGTAAGGAGGATCTGTGACAACAGCATCGATACTTTCGTTCCGCAAAGCCTCCCTGCATGCATCCTGGAACATCAGGGAATGATCGATATTGTAATGGCAAAGGTTCATTTTGGCACCAAGAAGGAGTTTTCGCTGCATGTCGCCGCCGATAACACTGAATCCCATCAGTCCAGCCTCGACAAGTATCCCCCCGGTCCCGCAGAACGGGTCAAGCAGGTTTTTTTCCGGTTTTGCTATGTTCACAAGAGCCCGCGCTACCCTGGGCATCAGTACACCCGGGTAAAAGAAAGGTTTGTAATGGGGTTTTCGTGCCTCATATGCGCTGCGGTCAATAGAAAAAATTATTCGTCCGAATATGCTTTTATCTTCTGTAAGCAGCAGTCGTAACTGCACTTCTGGGTTTTTCAGGTCTGCATGCGCTCCTCTTTGAAAGAAGATACTGCCGATGCGCTTCTCCATCGACTCAGTATCTATTGTGGAATACTCTCTTACACGTTTGACCCTTATGCTGTATGTTCCTTCAATTTCGACTTCTGCTTTTTCCACAATATCAAGCACATCTTCCTCTCCTGCCCCGCCTATTCCGAGAACTTCAGTTATATGGTGGGTCATCGAAAGTTTTTTTGCAAGTATGCCTGCTATTGTGCCTGCGTCTTTTCTTATTTCAATGATGAGACATCCATCAAGACTGAGAATGATCTTGAAATCCTGGCACACCGACTCAAGGCTAGCAACAACTTCGGAGGCGGGAAGCGTAGCGTGCTCACCAGACAATTCAAATGCCAGCAACATAATTTATACTGCCAGGCTTTCTTTGAGTTCCCTTAGCATCTCAGCCATTACCCCGTGCCATAAGAACTCTTTATCGAGTTTCTCTATTATGGTTTTTTTCGCATATGTATCCTCACGCCAGATCATGTTGCGGTATTCTACGTCCTTGAAGACAAGACCATATGGTGGAGCAGGCTCCAACCCTTCAGTATATTCACCGGGAGAGAGCATCTGTTCAAGCCATGTCATGTCCCGCGCGCCGCTTCCCACCATTTTCAGAGCAGTTGCTATTTTTCTTACCATGTGCCAGACAAAATGGTTTGCCTGGATATCCATGATCATGAACTCTCTTTCCACCCTCACATTGATGGATTGTACCATGGATATGCTGCTCCTGTCTTTGTCAGGTGTTGAAAAATTGGCAAAATCATGTACTCCCTTTAAAAGCCTTGAAGCATTCCTGAGCAGCGAGATATTGTACTGCCCGCAAATGATATACCTGTATTCACGGCTCAGCGCGTCACGCCTTGGGTCAAAGTCATCTGGCACTTGAGCGCTTGCCCACGCCCATATTGTCTGGGGAAGTTTGTTATTCACTGCCCTGGGAAGCGTAATATCAGGGTTGTCTGTATCGAACGCTATCACCTGTCCGAGCGCATGAACCCCCATGTCGGTACGACCGGCAGCGATATAGTTCGCTTCATGAGGACTATTTATTATGTTCAGTTCCTTAAGAGCCCTGAAGAGCTCGCCCTCTATGGTATTGACGTCAGGCTGTATCTGGAAACCATGATAATCCGTCCCAATGTAGGCGATTTTCAGAGCGATTCGCATGTGGTTTAAATTGGTACATGAACATATAAACATTAGCTGAAAAGGACAGATATATATAACACCTCATACTAATTATTACAATGATGATTTTAGTATGGTAAAAGTACTCCTTGTTGAAGACAATCCCCTGAATATGGAACTAATAATTGAGATACTTCAATCCCAGGGTTTCACTGTCGATAAGGCTGATGATGGGGAAAAAGCCGTTATAATGACGGAAAAATCTACATACGACCTTATACTTATGGACATTGCATTGCCTGGTATTGACGGCATTGAAACCACAAAAAAAATAAGAAGTATGCCCCAATATAAAAACGTTCCATTTATTGCCCTGACAGCATTTGCAATGGCAGGGGATAAGGAAAGATTGCTTAATGCGGGGTTTAACGAATACGTTTCAAAACCTCTGGACGTCCATGAGTTCGTAAAAAAAATGGAAAAATACAGGAAGTAAATGGATGGGTAAATCTAAAATCCTTGTCGTTGACGACGAGCAGATGAATGTTGAACTGATGGAGGGAATTTTATCCAAGGAATACGATGTAGTTACAGCAATGAGTGGAACAGATGCTCTAATAAAAGTGGAAAAAACATATCCAGACCTTATACTTCTTGACATAATGATGCCTAACATGAACGGTTACGCGGTGTGCAAGAATCTTAAGAGCAGCCCAAATACCATGTCCATACCCATAGTAATGGTGACCGCCCTTAAAGATAAAGAAGACCGGATAAAGGCTATTGAATCTGGTGCGGATGATTTCTTAAGCAAGCCTGTGGACATGTATGAACTGAACGCAAGGGTGAAATCTCTTCTGCGGGTCAAGCAGTACTATGATAGCCTGATGGAAGAACGGGAGAGGCTTCTCATATTCAGTTCTGCGCTTAACAGCATGGACGACTGTGTGATAATAACGAATATAAGCGGGGACATAAAATTTGCAAATCCTGCTTTTGAAAAAAAATACGGTTACTCGAAGGATGAAATTACCCGGATGCATATCAGCGCTATCAAACACATGGAAAGTAATCTGATGCTGGATAAAGACAGCCTGATGCAGGATACAAAACATGAATGGAAAGGAAACCTTGTCAGTGTGAACAAGCACAACCTAAGGCTTAACATGACCATCAAGTGTTCTCCCGTGATAAAAGACAACCGTCATATAAATCTCGTGTTCGTTCTCAGGGAGCAGGCATAACTACCGCTATTTTAAACTATATCCCCGCTATATTACCTGTATGAAAATACAGGGGCAAATATCATAAGCGATAACGAAATAGGCATCTGTTCATATTATACCAAAAGTCCGGGAACCGGAGGTATTATACGGCAGCAGATCGAGGATTTCGTGGTAGAGGAACTCACGAACAGAGTAGAGATCATAAGTGGTAAATACCTTATCGTGGAGCTTTCGAAACGGAACTGGGACACGCATCATCTTGTTAGAGAGCTGGCGCGCATCCTGAGAGTGAGCCAGGACAGGTTCGGCTGGGCTGGTACCAAGGACAGGCGCGCTTTCACCAGACAGAAGATAAGCATCTGGGATATGACCGAGGAGGAACTGTCGCGGGTAAGGCTTAAGGATGTGGAACTTATTCCATTAGGGCGCTCGAACAAGAAGATAAGTCTTGGCGACCTGTGGGGCAACCGGTTCAAAATAACGATAAGGGATATATCACTTTCAAAGGATGAAGCACTTGCGCGCATGAAAGCCATAACTGAGGAATTAAAGAATGGCGCTCCAGATTTCTTCGGTGTGCAGAGGTTCGGGGAAAATAGACCGGTAACACATATTGTTGGCGAGGCAATAGCGCGTGGGGATCTCAAATATGCGGCGCTAACGTATATCGCAAGACCATTCCCTGATGAGACCGAAGAAATTCAAAACGCCAGGAAGTATGTGCAGGATACCGGGGATTTTAAGGCAGGCTTAAAGATGTATCCCTTGCGCCTCCAGTTCGAGAGGGCGATGATGAACTACCTGATTGCCCACCCGGATGATTACGCAGGCGCGTTCAGGGCGCTGTCGCCAAATCTGCAGAAGATGTTCCTGCATGCGTATCAATCATATATTTTCAATATAATCCTTAGCAGGCGCATCGCGGCAGGTATGTCGATAAATGAGGCTTATGCTGGGGATTTTGTATGCTTTAAGAATGAGGCAGGGATGCCTGATACTTCACGACTGCAGAAAGTCACTGCAGACAACATTGATGGAATAAACAACCTCATCAGACGGGGACGGGCGTTTGTCACTGCACCTCTTATCGGGTATGATACCCGGTTTTCAGAAGGAAGGATGGGGGAGATAGAGAAAGAGGTGATCAAGGAACTGGACATTGACACTGAAGGCTTTAAAGTCCCGGGAATGCCAGAGATCGCTTCAAAAGGGCTTCGCAGGGAGATAGTGCTGCCTGTTAAACCTGAATTTTCAGTCATGGAGGATGAAGTTAATACTGGTAAGACAAAGGTGGTGCTGGAATTTACGCTGCAGAAGGGTGCGTATGCCACGGTGGTTTTGAGGGAGTATATGAAGGGGCAGGCATCACGTTATTTTGCTTTCTCCGGTTATCGGCAATAGAACGGTAAAGGTACTACCTTCACCGTATTTGCTCTCAACAAAGATCTTGCCACCATGCATTTCCACAAGCTGCTTTGTAATAGAAAGTCCAATTCCTGTACCCTCATATTTTCTGGATATCCCGGAATCAAGCTGCTCGAACTTCTGGAAAAGTCTCGGCATGTCTTCTTCCTTTATTCCTATGCCGGTATCAGAAACTGAAATCTTCGCCATTTCCTCATATCTTTGCACTGATACTGTAATAATCCCCCCCTCTTCCTTACTGAATTTTACTGCGTTACTTAGAAGGTTAAAAAGTATCTGCTTGAATTTCTGCCTGTCAGCCTTTATAAAAACAAGTTCCGGGTCAAATTCTGTTTTCAGGACTATATTATGGATAGCAAATCTTTCTTTTAAAATTTTGAGTGCCTCATTAATTATATAAGGCACAGATATTTCTTCGACCATCATTTCTAATTTTCCTGCTTCCATCTTAGCCAGGTCGAGAATACTGTTGATAAGGTCGAGCAGGTGTTTGCTGCTTGAAAGAATATTATTTACAAAGAAGGTCTGTTCGTCATTTATTTTCCCCAGTTTATTCTCCTTGAGGAGTATTGAATAACCGATTATCGAAGTCAGGGGAGTTCGCAGTTCATGGCTCATAATGGTCAAAAACTCTGATCTTGCCTTGTTTGTACTGATGAGCCGCTCGTTTTCAAGGCGTATTTCATCTATTTTTTTGCGCTCTGTGATGTCCCTGATTACACATGACAATCCTATTGTGTCCCGGTGTGCATTTATTATCGGGGAAAACGTCAGGCTCACGTTAATCCTGCTGCCATCCTTGCGAATACGGGTTGTTTCTATTCCGGAAACTTCTTTTCCTGCAATAGCGTCGTCCGTGATTTGGTCCCACAAATCTTTCAAATCTGAAGGGACTGTCAGCTTATCCAGTTTCCTTCCTGCAACCTCCCTTGCTTTCCACCCGAATATTCTCTCTGCGCTCCTGTTCCAGGAGGTAATCCTGTCCTGAAGATCGATCGTTATGACAGCATCATTGGCATTATCGAACAGGTTGCGGTATCTTTCCTCGCTCTCCCGCAATTCTTCCTCAATTCTTTTTCGTTCAATTATTTCAGACTGTAATTCTTCGTTGGCTTTTGCAAGTTCGTCTGTGCGCTCCTTAACATGGATCTCTAACTTATCGTGCTCCATGCGCAACATTTCCTCAGCCTTTTCGCGCTCGGTAATGTCTATGCCTATCTCCAGGATGAGATTTGTGCCGTCAGTTTCGGTGAAGAGGAAGTCGAAAATATCGTAATTACGTCTGTCCGGACCAGTCCACTCCCAATGATGGGGCTCCAGGGTTTTAAGCACCAAAAACGTTTCACATATCTCGCAGGGCTCGCTACGCCCAAAAAGATACTCAAAGCAGCGCCTGCCGTTGGACTCACCGAATCGCCCCCGGAAGAAGCGGTTGGCAAAGGGCACGTGATAATCCGTTGTCAATAGTATCAGATAAACCGGCAGCATCTCCAGGATGTCATTGAATCGCTGCCGTTCTGCTTTTAAGGCATCTTCTGCCTGCCTGCGCTCTACAATTTCAGCCTGCAAGGCTTTATTGGAATCTACCAGTTCGGCAGTCTTCTCCTGAATCCGGATTTCTACATCTTCGCAGGCTTTTTCCCTCATATTGAATTTTTGATAAGTCTTTCAATGAGATATACTTATTTATCTTTGTGACCGTTTCAATTCGTGTTGGTGAATTTTAATAAGTTGATCGGTGTCTGAGTGTGATGTTATGTTTTGGAACATAATATTCTCAGACACCATCAGTAGCTATTGTTTTTATCTCATAAATAT
>JAQUNZ010000043.1 GCA_028717345.1 Candidatus Methanoperedens sp. | reverse complement strand
GTTATAGACTGAAAAAGCATGAGTCCAAAAATGTTGGAAAGGATAATTATTAAATGGAGGAAAAGCTACATAGAAGGTGGGTCAAAATTGGCGGGAAAAAAGGGTCAATTTTCAACGGGAATTTTCACTCTCCTTCATTAAATTAAAGCTTTTGGCCCAAGAGCCTATGTAATTTAAGTCCTGCCCGTACTCCAAGAAGCTTGTGCAAATCCTCGGCAGCCTTTTCGAGGTCAGATCTTTTCGTTTCCTTATCAGCTACTAATTTTTCAAGATCAGATATTCGCATTTCCCTGTTATCTACTATTTTTTCGAGGTTTTTAGTATGCTGCTCAAGATCAGATCTTTTCGTTTCCTTATCAGCTACTAATTTTTCAAGATCAGATATTCGCATTTCCCTGTTATCTACTATTTTTTCGAGGTTTTTAGTATGCTGCTCAAGATCAGATCTCTTCGTTTCCTTATCAGCTACTAATTTTTCAAGATCAGATATTCGCATTTCCCTGTTATCTACTATTTTTTCGAGGTTTTTAGTATGCTGCTCAAGATCAGATCTTTTCGTTTCCTTATCAGCTACTAATTTTTCAAGATCAGATATTCGCATTTCCCTGTTATCTACTATTTTTTCGAGGTTTTTAGTATGCTGCTCAAGATCAGATCTTTTCGTTTCCTTATCAGCTACTAATTTTTCAAGATCAGATATTCGCATTTCCCTGTTATCTACTATTTTTTCGAGGTTTTTAGTATGCTGCTCAAGGTTTTCTACGTTAGCATTCTCTCCGATTAAAATATTAGAAATATCCAAAAGATTGTTAATAGTACAACTTTCCTGATCCAATTTTTTATCTGAAGCTATCGATATAAAAAATTGAGGACTCTTCTTACTAGGGTCAGAAAAATAAAACTCATTATCCTTTTTTTCAATAATGAATTCTTCATATATTGAGCGCGGACATGGAGGGAGTGACCATATACTCGACGCTCCATAGACTTTCTGACCAAAAAATAGGAGATTTCTAAAATATTTATTCAGTAAATCTCTGAAATCTATAAAATACAATTCCTTTTTGTGGAATGGATTAATGTATGCTGGATCGTCACTATAGGTTTTTTTGTTTGGAGAAGAAACAATAAATAAACCATTCTTCTTTAGTAGTCGTTTTACTTCGGATAAAAGCCTTTCAGGTTCTTCTACATGCTCGATTCCCTCAAAGCAGATAATAACATCGAACTTTTCGCTCCCTAGTATTGGGATATCCAATATAGAGCCTTGAATAAACTCTAAATTTTGTAGTAAATACTTATTGCGTGCATGTTCTACGGCGGTTTCGTCTATATCCATCCCTACAACATATTCAGTTTCTTTTGAAAGTATATTGCTGCCATAGCCTTCTCCGCATGCTAAGTCGAGTACTTTTTTTCCTTTGACGAACAGTGAAGCAAAGGCATATCTATGAATATGTTCATAGTGGATTTGAGCTCCTCCCATCCCGGGTATAAATCTTTCTCCAGTATATTCAATACTCATAATTTATAATTCCTGATTTTTAATCTCAATTTTAGTGTCAAGATCGGCAACCCCTCCAAATCGTTTATTCGATGTAATTTCAAAAGTGAGAATATCATTTATCCAGTCTAATATCAAAGCGTCGTTATGTGAGTATGATATGGCAGAAGCTGGTGATAAATGATATAATCCAGCACCCAAATTGAGACTTAAAATAAAATCTACTACAATAATTTCATCTTTGTTCCTTTTGCCAAAATCATAACCGAGCCAGTAAGCGTTAGTAAGATATACATCTGTGAATTTATTTCTAATGGTAAAACCCACATTAAAACCACTTTCGATGCTTTTATTGAGTTTTGTATATACCCTAATTCTTCCTTCTTCTCCTGGCTGAAACACTTTTTTAGATTTACCATTTTTATCTAACATTTCTACTTTTAGGATTTCGGCATCTCCTGTTCCAAATCTTACTCCTGCATTAAGATTAGATATGCTACTTTGCAATCCATTTGATTTGTTCGCATTTGTGAATTTATTATCTTTATATAAAATTACATTCGCCCACCCCCACACCGCCCAGCAATAGCTTAGGTCTTCTCCAGTTCCGGATGTAACAAATTTGATCGAAACCTTTCTTCCATAGTATTCCTCGAGACCTATCTTGAAATTATGCCACCCCTTCTCATGCTGATTCTTCCCCGGCTCAATCACCCTTGAGAATATATTTTTCTCTACACCATCGCATATAACATTAATATCAAACCTCACACCCCGTTTAATCTTATCCCATGCACCCGGCATCAGTCCAATGGCAAAAGCCAGCGATGAACCCTGCTCAACCTTAAGGTCGTACTCGATCTCCGAAGGAGGATGGGCAAAGATGACCTTCCTGGGCGTGGACTTGACCTCTAACACCTGCTCTCGTACATAATCAGGTTGCAGACTCTTTTTCTTCGCATTCTTAAGATTATCCACAAAATTATAGACTATACTATATCCCTCTTTAAGAACCTCCCCTCTCTCCTCTAAATTCCCCTCATTATAAATCCTCTCCCTCTCCGCAATAAGCGCATGGTACTTATTCACAACCGTATTCGCATCCCCCCTCTCGATTATCCTCCCACCGTCAAGAAGCATAGCATAGCTGCAAAGATTCCTCACAGCATCAGTATCATGCCCCACATAAAGTATGGTCTTACCCGCTTCCTGCATTTCCCTTATCTTCCTGAAGCACCTGTGCTGGAATATAGCATCACCCACGGCAAGAGCCTCGTCCACGATGAGTATGTCGGAATTCACATTCACAGCGACCGAAAAAGCCAACCTGATTGCCATACCAGAAGAATACGTCCTCAACGGTTGATCGATGAAATCCCCGAGTTCTGAGAAGTGAAGGATATCGCCAAACTTATCGTCAATTTCTTCTTTTGATAAGCCCATGATCGAGCCGTACATATACACATTAGCCCTGCCTGTGAAATCCGGATGAAAGCCTGAGCCCAATTCAAGTATAGCCGAGACCTTGCCATTAACTTCATACGAGCCCCCGCCCGGCTCAAGCACACCCGCAAGGATAGAGAGGAGCGTGCTTTTTCCAGAGCCGTTCTGTCCTATTATGCCGACAGTCGTACCATTTGGAACTTCAAAGCTTATATCACGAAGCGCCCAGAAGTCGGTATGGCTATTGAGCCTGCCCAGGCTCATGTATTCAAGGGCGCGCTTCCCTGACGAGCCGTATAATTTAAAATTCTTGGAAAGGTTGTTGACTTTAATAGCGATCATAGCGGTTCGCTGAAAGTTTTATTAAGCCTCTACCATCTTTTCTATCCTGGAAACAGTACTCTTGAGAGCAGTAATCTCTTGTCTCAATTCAAGGATTTCCCGATGCACGTCTTTAAAGCTCTTTAATTCTTGAATGACGGAATTAAATCCTTTTTCAGTCAAAGCAATATGTTCATCCTGTTTGTACAGGATTTCTCTGGAAATGCCTATATGTTCATCCTGCTTCTTAACAATCTCTTTTGTTATCTTTATGTGATCCTTTTGATTTTTTACCAGCGAAACCCCGGTCATTGCGATCTTTGAAAGCTGGGACGCGGAGAAACTGCGGGAATAAGCTTCTATTGTTCTAATATCTCCATCATAATCTTCAAATGAGATATCTGCAACTTCTGTCTCTTCAGGGTAATTATTCTTTACGAATTTTATAAAGATGTCAATATTTTCCTTAGTACCTCCAACCAGTACCTCTACAACCTCTGTTCCATTTTTAATATTTTTTGCACTGAAATTGGGCATCAAAAGTGCCTCTGCTTCATCCAGCAGGAAAGCACGGTAACCTACGCCATGTACTTTTGGACCATTAATCAGAATCTTACGCTTTTCCATTGAATCCTCAATTGCTTATTAATCTTTATCGCACTTAATTATATCTACAGTATAAGATCATAAAAGCTCACCAAAGCCTCTCTTTGTTCTCCTGAAAATAACACTGCTCAAATATAAAAATATGATCGAGAACAGAAGGAACGGAAGAAGTCTGTCCGTATCAGGGAACTTGTTGTATAACAATATATCCCTGTATATTTCGATCAGATAATACGCAGGATTAATATCCACTATCCACCTCACGCTTTCAGGAATAACATTTACGGTATATACCACCGGTGTTCCCCAGAACCATACCATGAATATAGATCCCAATATCTGCGGGATATCCCGGAAATAAACTGTAGCACTTGAGAAGATCAGGCTCAGTGAGAGTGTAAACATCATTTGAAGTATGATACCTATGGGCAGGAAGACCATATACAAGCCGGGTGTACCTTTCAATAGTATGAATAATACCATGAATATCCCGAGTCCTATGAGCAGGTTCACAAACTCTGAAAGAATTATATAAACCGGAAATATCTCACTTGGGAAAGGTACTTTCTTAATATAGTTCTTGTTATCGACGATCGATGTTGAGGCGCGCATCACAGACTGGCTGAAAGCTGTCCAGGGGAGAAATCCGGCACTGAAATACAGGGCAAAATCCCAGATGTTATCATTACCCGGCAGTCTTGCTTTCAGGAAAAAACCAAAAACGATGCAATATACCACCAGCGTAATTATGGGATTAATAACAGACCAGTAAAGACCAAGCATGGAGCCGATGTATTTTGAGGAGATATCCCTCCTCACAAAGTTCCATATCAATCCACGGTATTTATAAAGCGGCAGCAATGTTTTCTCCCTTTATATTCCTGAGGTTGACCGCTTAATCTTTTGAACCCTTATTATTAATCTGCGTTCATCTGCGTTCATCTGCGGTTTAAATCTCATTACAAATATTCCTTCTCGATAAGATAATTCCTCAAAGCCGCTTCCCAGCTTTCCAGTTCAAGCCCATGATTATTGAGTTTCATGCTTATGAGAGGCGAGAACATTGGTCTTCTGGCTTTTGATTGCAGATTATAGGTCTTTATCGGAGATATATTTATCTCCATTTTCAGAATATTAAAGATCGCCTCTGCAAACTCATACCATGAACACTGTCCTGCATTAGCTACGTGATACACGCCAGATGGCAGCTTTTTCTCCAGTATTTTCCTGATCATATCGGCAGCATCTCTTGTATATGTAGGGGACATTATCATATCATCCACAACCTTGATCTCTTCATTGTTCCTGGCTTTTTTTATCATGGCCTCCACAAAATTCCCGCCCTTGCCGCTTGCTCCCGCAATACCAAAAAGGCTTGAGGATCGAATAATATAGTGATTCTCAACAATGTTTTTAACAAAATATTCTCCTGCAAGTTTACTTACACCATAAACACCCAGAGGATCAGGAATATCATCTTCAGTATAAGGCTGTGTTTTCCTGCCGTCAAATACATAATCTGTACTTATGTACACTAAGATCGTATCCATATCCTTGCAGATCAATGCAATATTTCTTGCACCAAGTGCATTGACAGCAAAAGCTTTTTCAGGACCATCTTCAGCATCATCCACTCTTACATAAGCAGCACAATTTATTACTATTTCCGGCTGTATTTTTTCGAAAATTTTCCTTGATGAATCAGGATCAATAACATCAATATCAACATGGGTAAGAGGAACTATTTCATGTTCGCTATCTTTAAATACTCTTATAAGATCAAAACCCAATTGTCCATTGGCACCAATTATGGCGATTTTCATGACCAGAATCCTTTGTTCTCTTTTTCAAGTTTTTCTTTAAGCGACTTCCACCATTCAGGATTATTCCTGTACCACTCTACAGTCTTTGCAAGACCTGTTTCTAAATTCATTTTGGGCGCCCACCCAAGTTCTTTTCTGATCCTGGTATTGTCAAGGGCATACCTGTAATCATGCCCTGGTCTGTCTTTAACGAATTTTATGTAACTTTCATTCTTCCCCAGCAACCTCATGACCATCCTGACAATATCGATATTCCTTTTTTCACTTTCACCGCCCACATTATAAACCTCACCTGCTTTTCCACGATCAAGAATTGCAGCAATGCCTGCGCAGCAATCCTCTACAAATATCCAGTCCCTGATATTTTTCCCCTCGCCATACACGGGTACAGGTTTATCTTCAAGCAAATTGGTTATCAAAAGAGGAAGGAATTTCTCAGGGTATTGGTAATATCCGTAATTGTTGGAAGGTCTTGCTGTTGCTACAGGCATGCCGTAGGTTTCATGATAGGCTCTTATTATCAGGTCTGCGGAAGCCTTGGAAGCCGAATAGGGTGAATTGGGCAGCAGTGGCAAACTTTCAATGAACTTGCCGGTTTCTCCAAGTTCTCCATAGACCTCATCCGTAGAAATGTGCACAATTTTCTTGATATCGCTGTGCCTGCACACTTCAATGATATTCTGTGTTCCTTCGATATTTGTAGAAATAAATGGTTTCGGATCATTTATTGATCGGTCCACATGGCTCTCGGCAGCGAAATTGACCACATGATCAACATCCTGAACAAGCTCAGACACAAGCTTTTTATCCCCGATCATGCCCTTAACAAACCTGTATCTCTCACTCCCGGCAACATCTTTGAGATTATCCGGGTTTCCAGAGTATGTTAAAGCGTCAAGATTAATAATTTCGTACTTTGTATTTTTCAGCATATAGCGAATAAAGTTTGAACCAATAAAACCGCACCCTCCGGTTACCAGAAGTTTCATTTCTCACTCCATCTGATAAGGACTTTCAGGATTATTTTCATATCTTATTTCATCCACTTTTTCTTTTTTTCCCCAGCCAGCATAAAGTTTATTGGGGAGATTTATCACAAGACCCGGAACATCGCCAATATTCTTATAAGCATGCACTATTTGCGGAGGCACTATGACGATCATGGGATTATTTTCACCAGTGATCAGGTTCATTTTATGCTTATAAGTTGCAGATTCTTTTCTATTATCCCACAGCATCAATTTAAAGGTGGAACTCAGGAAACAAAAATAATCTGTTTGCTCCATATGCTCATGGGGCCCTCGTATAATCCCCGGAAGTGTGAGAGATATATATGACATCTCGGGAAGAATTTGTTCATCGATCAGGTCTTTCCTGAAAAGCTCGATAAGCCATCCTCTCTTGTCTTCATTTTTTATCAGATCTATCACTTTTATATCATTGATTTCACCGGATATGAAATTCATACTTCTATCTCCGAATAATCCCCGATCATTAATCTTAATGCTCCCCGGCCTTTATCGTTCTTTGATACCTTTACGTCCTTTCCAAGCAAGCTGTCTTCCAGCCTTTCTATTTCAATGACCTGGGTGTTATCAAGGATCACACAATGTTCGATTGATGATCCGATAATTCTGGTATTGTTACCGATACTGGTATGAGGACCTATAAAAGAGTTCTCGATGTGGGAATTTTCACCGATTACAACAGGGCCCCGGATAATGCTATTTACAACCACAGTGCCTTTTTCAAGTTTTACTCTCCCGGTAATTTTACTTTGGTTATCAACATGCCCATATATTTCATTTTTAATATACTCATCAAGAACAATGCTGTTTGCGGTTAATATGTCATCCTTTTTCCCGGTATCCAGCCACCATGCATTCAGGATCTCACTTTTTACATTGCAGCCCATGTTGATCAATTCCTGTATCGCATCCGTGATCTCAAGTTCATTGCGCCAGGAAGGTTTTATCCTCTCGATAGCTTCATGGATCCTTGGAGAAAATATATACACTCCAACCAGAGCCAGATCACTTGGGGGCTGCTTTGGTTTTTCGATGAGCTTGACTACATTTCCATTTTCATCCAGAACAGCAACGCCAAAACTGCTCGGATTTTCGACTTTTTTAAGTAATATAAGCGCATCCAGCCTTTCCCTGTTAAATTTTTCAACCAGTTTATTTATCCCTTCGCCGAGTAAATTATCTCCGAGGCACATTACAAATGGTTCGTCCTTCAAGAAATATCTTGCAGTTTTTACAGCATGGGCAAGCCCCAGTGGTTCCTGTGGGATATATTCAATTGTTATTCCCCAGACTGAGCCATCTTTAGCGTAATCTTTAACAAATCCCCCTGTTTCCGGGGCGATAATTATTGCAGTATCTTTTATTCCAGCCTGGGATGTCTGGTCAAGGACATAGCCAAGAATTGGCCTGTTAGCCACAGGAATGAGCTGTTTTGCTGTTGTGAATGTCAATGGTCTGAGCCTTGTTCCCTTGCCACCGCTTAAGATTAATGCTTTCATTACTTCTCCTCAAATTAAATCCACATATTTATATCTT
Source organism: Candidatus Methanoperedens sp. (assembly GCA_028717345.1). Lineage (GTDB taxonomy): Archaea > Halobacteriota > Methanosarcinia > Methanosarcinales > Methanoperedenaceae > Methanoperedens. Next base: position 12,824 of record JAQUNZ010000043.1, on the reverse strand, counting down.
ACACGCATATAATCTTCCATCCTGCGATCCCGCATAAACAATACCATCCCTGGCCACAGGGGATGCTACAATTGTCCCATTGGTAGCACATATCCCCACCACTTTTCCATCCATTCTGTCAAGCTTATACATATTCCCATCCAGCGCCCCAACAAAAACCGATCCGTTTTCAACCACAGGAGAAGCGTATATCGGATAGATCTGTTCCGATTTCCAGAAAAGCTTACCGGTGCTTGCATTCAGGGCATATACCTTTCCATCATAAGAAGCAACATAAAGCGTATCATCAAAAAAGGCTGGAGCAGAATCGACAGAATAACCGGTTCCATATTTCCAGAGCGAACCTCCGGTCTCTGCATCCAGTGCAGTGATATTTCCATCCCTGTCTCCGAAGTAGAGTGCATTGTTTACGAGAATTGGAGACGACCATATTCTTGTTCTCATATCATGTTCCCATTTTAATGTACCATCATTCCTGTCCAGAGCATATACTGTGCCATTGAAGGAAATAAAATAAACAACATTATCCCTGCTGGCAGGCTTTGCTACAATAGCATCATCAGCCGTGAATTTCCACTTCAGGACACTGTTTGAAAGGTCATAAGAATTCATTATATTGCCCGTCCCGATGTAGAGATCATTTCCATCTACCAGGATTGGTGAAACCGATGCAGAAGTATACGGAACACTGATCAATGTGGTTTTATCATTTAATAAATTCCGCACATATATCTTTGTAAATGAACTCTGCTGCACAGCAGTATAGAGCGTATCATTTGTAATTTCAAGAGGCGTGGGTCTGCTCGGGACATCCTGTTTCCATACAGGCGAACCATTGATATCTACTGCATATAATTCTTTATCAGATGCGGCATAAATGATATTGTTCCTGGACGCTATGTCATATATCTTTTTCCCGGTATCGTATTTCCATAAAATATCCATTTTTCCAGGTTTTACGGACGTTTGATCAACGGTGTTTGATCCTTTGTCCGGATCTTCCGTATATCCAATGTCGATCACCGAACCTTCTAATATCTGCTGGTTGCTTACAACCAATGTCCTGACTACCTGATCATTTATCAAAAGATTGTAATTATTGATTGGTCCTGTAACATATGCTGTTCCTTCAGTTGCATAGGGAACAACCAGTGTAAAATTCCCACTGGCATCAGATACCCCTTTACTTGTGTAATTAAATGTCCTGTTCGTATTTGTTCTAACAGGAACGGATATTTCAAGCCCTGTATATGGTGATGTAACTCCCGTTATTTTCGCGCCAGGCACATACTCAAAAATCTTTATCTTTTTGATACCGATCTTATTTGACCCTTCTGTGTTTGATTCATACACAAGCCTGTAATGAGACAATCCCCCATCCCTTGCCATTAATGGATTGTCAATGGATGAACCATCAAGCAGGTACAGCCTTGCATAAAGAGTATTATAATAGTTGTTATTCAATAGATTAACACGGGAAGCATAATTTGGACCAGGAGCTTCAAAAGTATATGCATAATTTGACCTGTTCTTGCCAGCAAGTTCAATGACCTGTTTGAATTTTCCATAAACAAAATCCTTATATCCGAATCCTGTTTCATCATCAACGATCACATATCTTGCTTTTCTCTGGTCAAGGATATTGTTAGCGGTTTTTTCTGAATCTGCTGAAAAGTACCGGGCTGCAATATCAACTCCTGCCTGGAAGTTATTTGCTACAACAGGACGCTGAGCCACATACTCGATCCAGTTCCCATAGTCCCACCATGCCATTACACTGTATTCAGGATTTTTATCGGGAGCATCATAATAACTTGTGGCTGGTGTATTATTCTTGAGCCAGACAAGAGAATCCCGCCAGTCCCCTGCGATAATAGGCGGCTCCTTAGATATGGCATATGCCTGATAGGCTGTTGGCGCGCCAACAATGAGTATCAAAAAACCCAGGCTTGCTATTGATCTTGTGTTATAGACAAAATTCTCTTCAAAGATCATTCGATAAATAAAATAAGCTGCAAGGATTGCAACGAATATGGAACTCAGGTAAGAAAAACGCACCTGCTGCAGTGTTAACAGGATCATTGAAAGAGCGCTTATCAGGAATAACAGCTTCTGTGGCGCAAATTTGGAGCCAAGCTCTGATACTATATAATATATCAGTCCTATGAATGCAAAGATCAGAGCAAAGCCGAATGGGGCGGAGAAATACAGCGCACTTATAAATGAGAAATAATCATCTGCAAAAGGACGGGTCTCTGCTATCGTACCAACTATGTTTTCGCGTGTTAAATAATTAATAGCTTCATCAAAAATACCAAATTGCGCAGGGAAAAAAGCAATGATTCCCAGCATGAATATCGCAATGAAAACAATAACGGCAGGATATACCAGCCAGTGGATCTTTTTCTTTTGCATGGCGCTGGAGATAAATCCAGGAACGGTCGCCAATAATAAGAATGCAACAACGCCTGCGACCTGATACAGCGGTATCCAGTGGAAGATATGCAAAATAACCGAGATAATAAGGGCAGTAAAACCAGTAACAGCTCCTGTTAATATTAGCTTATTTGATGGTATTCCTTTGTACAGGTTAACCCCATACTGAATAACAAAAAACAGGGAGAAAACTGCAATGTAAATATGGGCTGCGCTCCACGTGAACACCAGGATGCCAATGAACAAACCTGCTATACCGGCAAAAATCAGAGGGGTTTTTGTATTTTCATTTTTTGTATCATCTTTAACAGATAAGGTAATAAAAAGAAATATCATTGTGAACAGGAACACTTCTGCCACATGATGGTCTATCAATCCAAATCGGGAAACAGCAAGGTGAGCCGGCATTATGGCAAAAAGAAGGGCACTCAAAATGCCAAGCCTCGCATCCCGCAATTCTTTCCCGATAAAAAATATTGGTATAACAGTCATTGCTCCAAGGACAGCCGGAAATATCGCAGCGATAGTCTCGATATTGTGGATCGTCGGAGACCCGAAGGTGAACAAAATGGTTGTAAAAGCTATCGCCAGATCAAAAAAAGGCATCCAGCCCACAGTATAGCCAATTGGATAATTCACATAAGTATCTGACCATAAAAAACCAGGAAAGTTCTGTACGCTATACGTTATCAGCCGCAAATGATAATATCCGTCAAAACCCGGAAAAATTATTTCATTGCCAGAAAATACGCTATTTATTGATGCAAACCTGAAAAGAAGAGCAAGAATAAAGACCAAAAATAGAAAGAAATATGCCCATTTATTAGTTTTTTTGTTGGAGCCCTGATCTCTTGAATTCTCTGGAAGTTTTCGAACCCGTTTTGTCTTCTTTCCCATGCCATCAGAACTTGACTTCTTCTTATATTTATCTTCCGTTTTAATAAGATGAAATGATCAAAGTTACCAGCACAGCCCGACATATTCAATATCTTTTCCCGGAGTAAGCATGTGCCGCCCGTCTATTACAAGCCTTTTTTTCATGACCTGGAATTCCTTATCAAGCTGCCTGAACTCTTCCCATTCTGTCATAAGAAGACACGCATCAGCCCCTGAAAGTGCATCGACAGCAGAGTCGTGGTACTCCACGTTCCCGAAGAGTTTTTTCATATTTTCGTTCGCCATGGGATCATAAGCCAGGACTTTCGAGCCGTTATCTAGCAGTTCCTTTATCACCTGAATAGACCTTGATTCCCTGATATCGTCGGTATCGTTCTTGAACGCAAGCCCAAGCACTGTTATCTTTTTACCTTTGATGCTTCCCAGCCTGTCTTTTAGCAGTTTCACCATTCTTGAAGGCTGCTTTTCGTTCACAGCGATCACTGACTTCAATAGCTGCGGTTCATATCCTATCTCCTGCGCCTTCCCGATGAGCGCTTTTACGTCCTTGGGGAAACATGAGCCTCCAAAACCCGCGCCCGAGTTGAGAAAGTGCGTGCCAATCCTGAAGTCCTTTCCCACCGCTTTCATTACCTCATAGGTATCTATGCCCAGTTCCTTGCAGATGTTCCCTACCTCGTTCGAAAATGATATTTTTGTGGCAAGGAATGAGTTATTTACATATTTGATCATTTCAGCTGTGCGCGGATTCGTCCTTGTTATCTCGCATGGAAGTCCGCTGTAAAGAGATGCCACGATATCGCCCGATCTTTTATCAAGCGATCCAACCACGATCTTATCAGGATGCATGAAATCATGGACTGCTTTTCCTTCGCGCAGGAACTCGGGATTCATTGCAATACCAAACTCCCCGGCGCGCTTGCCAGAATGTTTTTCAATGATGGGGAGGACGACTTTTTCCGTTGTTTCAGGTACGACCGTGCTTTTTACAACAATAACATGATAACCTTTTTTCTTTTTCAGCGCATCCCCCAGGCTTGCGCTTGCGGCTCTCACGATACCAAGATCGATGTTGCCTTCATGATCTGAGGGCGTACCCACGCATATGAACGACACATCTGAGTTCATTACTGCGAAATCATAGTCAGAGGTTGCGCTTATCCTATGCGCACTGTGCTTTTTCAGCAATTCTGAAAGACCTTCTTCATAGATCGGCGGTATCCCGGCATTTATCTGATCGATCTTTGTCTTATCAACATCAACACAGATCACGTTATGTCCGAGTTCAGCAAAGCACGCCCCGCTGACAGTACCAACATATCCTGTTCCAATCACTGAGATTTTCATATTGTTTTCTATCTAATTCTTTTCAGATACATAATCTCTTTGGATGAACCCTAATATCGTTTCTTTGATCCCAGATTTTTATCTCATACATTTTTTGAGATAATAAATTTAGTTATTTTAAAATAAAAGTAAAAATCGCTATGCATTGAAGCAATAAGGTATATATGCATTGAGGGTAATTAGAGTGCGAAGGATTAAACAAATTGAAGGTACTGAAATAGATTCTATGCAAAAAGATGTGCCTGTTATGAATACAATTATTTAGCACTATCATTTAATATCAACATGGGTCTGATCAATAATACATACTGAGGAAATCGATATGGAGACACCGAATAGGGAATACGGCGCAGAACAGATACAGGTACTTGAGGGTCTTGAGCCTGTACGCAAGCGCCCGGGAATGTACATCGGCAGCACTGATTCAAAGGGACTTCACCATCTTGTCTATGAAGTGGTGGATAACAGCATAGATGAGGCTCTTGCTGGATATTGCAAGAACATCGATGTGATTCTCAGGTCTGACGGCACTGTCAGGGTGGTGGATGACGGGCGCGGTATTCCTGTCGAGATACTGCCGAAATACAACGCATCTGCCCTTGAAGTCGTCATGACGAAACTGCACGCGGGCGGCAAGTTCGACAACAATGCATACAAGGTTTCAGGCGGTCTTCATGGCGTGGGCGTCTCGGTGGTCAATGCCCTCTCTGAATGGCTTGAGGTCGAGGTCAAGCGGGACGGGAAGCTCTTCAAACAGCGGTATGAACAGGGAAAACCAGTTACAAAAGTGGTGGAGATAGGAAAAGCCGAGGGGACAGGGACGACTGTCACGTTCAAACCGGATAAGACTATTTTCGAGACCACCCAGTTCGATATAGATGTGCTTACAGGAAGGCTTCGAGAGCTTGCGTTTCTGAACAAAGGATTAAAAGTCGCTATCAAAGACGAGTTCTCGCAGAAAGAAGAAGTATTCCAGTATGAGGGCGGAATCGTCTCGTTTGTGGAGTTCCTGAACAAGAACAAGAACCTTCTGCATGAGAAGCCCATTTATTTCCAGAAGCAGAAGGACACTACTGTGGTCGAGATCGCAATGCAGTACAATGACAGCTATGTGGAGAACACATACGCTTTTGCGAATAACATAAATACGCATGAAGGCGGCACGCACCTTATCGGCTTCAAGGCTGCGCTTACAAGGGTAGCGAATGATTATGCAAAATCAAAAGGCATACTGAAAGGCGATGAAAAATTCTCTGGCGAGGATGTTAGGGAGGGGCTCACCGCAATAATTAATGTGAAGCTCACAAATCCCCAGTTCGAAGGACAGACAAAAACAAAGCTGGGCAATAGCGATATCAAGGGCATAGTCGAGACGCTTGTTTCAGAAGGGCTATCTGAGTTCCTGGAAGAGAACCCGGCTGCTTCAAAGAATATCCTCTCAAAAGCGCTTGAAGCGGCTGAGGCGCGTGAGGCGGCTCGCAAGGCGCGTGAACTCACGAGGCGCAAGAATGCGCTTGAGGTGAGTTCGCTGCCGGGAAAACTGGCTGATTGCTCTGAGAAAGACCCTGCGCATAGCGAGATATATATCGTGGAAGGCGACAGTGCAGGTGGAAGCGCTAAACAGGGACGCGACCGCAAGTTCCAGGCAATACTGCCTCTTCGCGGCAAGATCCTGAATGTGGAAAAAGCAAGGCTGACAAAGATCTTGAAGAACGAGGAGATACGCGCGCTCATTACTGCTATAGGTGCAGGCATCGGGGAGGGCGAGGAATTCGATGTCAACAAGGCGCGGTATCATAAAATAATCATAATGAGCGTAGACCATTCTGAAATGACCTTCGTACGCGACCCATCAGGTTCTATTCGTTCTGTATGCGTTGGAGAGTTTATTGATAATCTCCTTGATGCAGGATCAGATGGGACAGATCATCAAGTTCTTTGTTTTGATATCAACTCCCATAAAACGACATTCAAATCCATTAAAAAGATCATACGTCACGAGATCGGGGATGATCTATTTGAGATACAGACTTCTTACGGGAGAAAAGTTCGTATCACTTCATCTCATAGTGTTTTTGTCTATCAAGATGACAAAATTAAACTCAAGAGAGGAGATGCCATAAAGCCTGGAGATATGGTCGTGGCTCCCATCAGGCTGCCACTTGAGCAGCCCAATCCACAGGCTCGTATTGATCTGATATCAGAACTGTTTGCCATGCGCGGGGAACTTGATTTTGAACTGTATGTCCGCGGAGAACCCATTACTGCATTACACCAGATACGCATACGTGAAGAACATAAAGATGAACCGCAGCTGGTCGAACCAAGAGTAAATATTCCGGCAGCCATAAGGCAATCGCTTACCGAAAAGCGATTATCTTCAGGACTGGGTCAGGAAGCAATATGTCAGGCGCTGGACATTAAACAGCCTTGCACGTTCTATAGCTGGGAGAAGGGGAAGTACAAGCCAGTTCTCTCACATTTCAGAAAATATGCCGATCTGCTCGGATTAGATAGCGAAGAACTTCTTACACAGGTGGAAGTTGTTGACTCACGTCTTGATAATATATGGACTACACAATTCAATGACTCAGGATCAAACCGGGTGAAATCTTATATTCGACTCAGTGAGCTGCAGCAGGATGAAATATCTGGTTTCAATGGTTCCAAATTAAGTCTCACACCAGAACATTATGCAGACCGAGATGTTCCTCGCTTTATCCCTGTAAATCACGATTTGATGACTATACTCGGTTTTTTTGTTGCAGAAGGGAGTCTAAGCCAGCGAGAAGGTGTACGCTTTGCGATTGGCAATAGCAACCAATGCATGAAGGATGAAATTTCATTTGCTATGCACCGGGTTTTTGGAATTACTCCCAAGTATTACCAAGGCGCAGAAGGACGAGCTGGGGAATTAAAGATTGTCAATAATGTAGTTTCTGCAGTATTTCGTTTTGTTTTCGGATTTGATTCACTTGAATCGCATACAAAGCGCATTTCCGACATAGTGTTCAATGTTAATAGGCAGATGCAGCTGGATTTCCTGAGAGGTTATTTCATGGGCGATGGAACTGTGGATGAAACTGGTATCAGTATGGTCACATCCTCTAAGGATCTGGCGAGCCAGCTTATGTATCTGTTATCTTCTCATGGTGTTCTGGCTTCGATTTCAGTTCGGGAGCCAGATGGGAAAGCATCGGGGATTATCCGGGGCAAACCTGTTATTACACGACATACAGTCCACGCACTTTCGATTAAAGCGAAAGAAGATATTGTTAAGCTCAGCCCGGTCTGGAAGGATCATCATCTGGCGCATAAACTTGAGCGAAAGATGAATGCTGCAAATAAGACTGGAATTAACAGGTCTTTTACTCCAATTAGCGGAGATCTTGCTGCTTTCCCTGTAACGTCGGTGCGCAAAGTAGAACCTGTAAAGAATATGGTTTATGATTTTTCTGTTGAAGAAGATGAAAACTTTATCTGTGGCATGGGGGGGATATGTTGCCATAATACAGATGCTGATGTGGACGGTTCTCATATCAGGACGCTCCTGCTGACGTTGTTCTATAGATATATGCGCCAGCTCATAGATATGGGTTATATCTACATCGCCCAGCCCCCGCTTTTCAAGGTCAAGAAGGGAAAGGCGGAGTTCTATGTATATAACGAGGAAGAACTGAACAAGAAGCTGGCAGAAATAGGGCGCGATGGGATCGCTATGCAGCGCTACAAAGGTCTTGGTGAAATGAATCCACAGCAGCTATGGGATACGACCATGAATCCCGGAACGCGCACAATGCTGAAGGTATCGCTTGAGGATGCCATCAAGGCGGATGAGATATTTACGATACTGATGGGCGATAAGGTGGAGCCGCGGCGCGAGTTCATTGAGAAGCATGCGAAGGATGTTAAGAACCTGGATGTGTGAGAGGAATTTAACTCATGAAATCATCCGCAAAAAGGAAAAATCCGGAAAAATGGATAATTGAAGGTATTGCATTATTCAATTTGAAAAAATACAACGAAGCAATAGAATACTTTGACCGGATATTGAAAGTTGATCCAAGAAATGTTGATACCCTGTTCAATAAAGGACGGGCGCTGCATAATTTACATAAATTCAATGCTGCACTGACTTGTTATGACAATGTAATACGCATCAATCCCGGACATTCAAAAGCATGGCGCTGGAAAGGATTTGCGCTTCGAAGTCTTGAGAGGTTCGAAGAAGCTTCCAGGTGCTTTGATAAAGAGATAGAACTCGAACCCAGTGGCGATTATACATGGTATATCTGGCACAATAAGGGACAGATGGCGCATGTCATGGAACAATTCGAGAACGCGATACAGTGTTACGATAATGCAATAAAATTATTCCCTGAACACCCCGATACATGGTATTGCAAAGGACTCGCTTCTTATGGCATGAATAAATACGATGACGCCATAAAATGCTGCGAAAAGGCGCTTGATATTGAATCCGATTATTTCCATGCATGGTATGGCAAGGGGCTTGCCCTGCATAGTTTGAATAATTATGAAGAGGCAATAAAGTGCTATGAAAAAGTTATTGAGAATGACCCTATGCATATTGATGCGTGGTTCAATAAAAGGCTTGCAATTCAAAGTTTAAAACATTTAGAACAGAGGTACCAAATATGAAGACAAAATTAAATGAGAAGATATCTGCATTCATCTGCGTTCATCTGCGGTTAAATATATCGATTTTTCGACAACTGGTACCCCACAATTTTGGGGAAAGATTACTTTAGCTACGAGACCTTTATGTATTTAAACATCACACAAATTTCAAAAGATAAGAATATTCAGGATTCATTCACTGATATCATCCAGAGCATAATCAGTAACTATGCTCCCCAGAAAATTGTGCTTTTTGGTTCATACGCAAGAGGAGAAGCGCATGAAGGAAGCGATATTGACCTTATGGTAATAAAAGAAACCTCAAAAAGGTTCATCGATAGAATTGCAGAAGTGATACAGTTGAATAAAACTCTCCTAACACTTGAACCCATGGTTTATTCACCTTTAGAATTTGAAACTATGAAAAAAGAGAAAAGAAATTTTATAATGACAATTGAAGAGGAGGGCATCGAAATTTATGATGAAAGAAGCGGAAAGATGGCTTAGTCAGGGAAGAAATGACCTTGAAGCAGCCAAATGGAATGCAGAAGGTAAATTTTTTGCACAGGCATGTTTTCTCTCCCAGCAGGCTGCTGAAAAAGCATTGAAAGCCTATCTTTTCTACATTGGAAAACGAAAGATTATCACACATTCCACATATACACTTGCAAGAGAATGCATGCAAGAAAATAATTCGTTTAATTCAATCTTATCTTTTTGTGCTGAACTTGATAAACACTACATACCTTCCCGTTATCCCAATGGACTCCCAGATAGTACGCCATCTGAAGTCTATCTCAAACAAGATGCACAGGCTAGTATAAATAATAGTCAAAAAATTTTAGAATTTATTTCACAATTAATAAAAAATTAACTTATACAAATTTGAGCTGATACCATGGCAGAAAAGGAACAAAATGACCCACAGCAGAAGCTTGTAGTCGAGAAGATAAGCCCTATCAATATTGAAGATGAGATGAAGCGCTCCTATATCGATTACGCCATGAGCGTTATCGTGGGACGCGCGCTGCCCGATGTTCGGGACGGTCTCAAGCCAGTCCACCGCCGTATCCTGTATGCCATGAACGAGCAGGGGATGACCTACGACAAGCCTTACAAGAAATCCGCAAGGATAGTGGGAGACGTTCTTGGTAAGTACCACCCTCACGGCGATATCGCAGTGTATGACACCCTTGTCAGGATGGTGCAGGATTTCTCATTGCGATATCCTTTGATAGATGGACAGGGGAATTTCGGAAGTATTGATGGCGACAGTGCCGCTGCAATGCGATATACTGAAGTCCGGCTGGGAAAGATATCCGAAGAAATACTCGGCGATATAGAAAAAGAAACAGTGGACTTCGTGCCCAACTATGACGATTCGTTAAAAGAGCCATCAGTACTTCCGTGCAAGCTCCCCAATCTGCTCATCAACGGCTCAACAGGCATTGCTGTTGGCATGGCTACAAACATGCCGCCGCACAACCTTGGCGAGGTAATAGACGGTATAACAATGGTCATTGACAAGCCAGAGGCTGGATTGAATGATCTCCTGACCGTTGTTAAAGGACCTGATTTCCCCACAGCCGGTTTTATCTACGGGAGGCAGGGAATATTAGATGCTTTCACAACAGGCAGGGGCTCTATCAAGATGCGCGCCCGCGCCACTATTGAAGAGATTAAGGGAAAAGAGCAAATAATAGTCACAGAACTCCCATACCAGGTGAACAAGGCAAAGCTTATTGAAAATATCGCGGGTCTTGTGAGGGATAAAAAGATCGCTGGCATAACAGACCTGAGAGATGAATCTGACAAAGACGGAATTCGCATAGTCATGGAGATTTCCAGGCAGGCTCAGGCAAATATCGTATTGAACCAGTTATACCAGCACACACAGCTTGAGGATTCATTCGGCGTCATCAATCTTGCGCTCGTGGATGGGCAGCCGCGTCTTCTTACACTGAAAGACCTGATGGTCAATTACATAAACCACAGGAAGCAGGTCATAATACGGCGAACCCAGTTCGAGCTCAGGAAAGCCGAGCAGCGGGCTCACATACTCGAAGGTTTGCGAATTGCGTTAGATCATATCGATGAAGTTATTAAACTTATACGTGGATCAAAAACACCCGATGATGCTCGTGTCGGTCTTGTCGCGAAATTCAGCTTAAGCGAAGAGCAGGCAAAAGCGATCCTGGACATGAGGCTCCAGCGGCTTACAGGTCTTGAGCGCGAGAAGATAGACGCTGAATACCAGGAGCTTCTGAAGACCATTGCATGGCTCAGGGAACTGCTCGCAAGCGAGATGAAGATACTTTCGGTTATCAAAACTGAACTGGCAGACATAAGGAGCCGGTTTGCGGATAAAAGAAGGACTGAGATCATAGAGAGCACAGGAGATCTTATAACAGAAGATCTTATTCCAAAAGAGGATGACGTTATCACTATCAGCAATAGCGGCTATATCAAGCGCATCGCTGTGGACTCATACAGGCAGCAGCACCGTGGCGGGAAGGGTGTTATCGGCATGGAGACCAAGGAAGAGGACTTCGTGAGCGACCTCTTCATAGGTAATACACATGATTACATGTTGTTCTTCACTGACCGTGGTAAAGTTTACTGGCTCAAAGTGTACGAAATACCCACAGCAGGCAGGCAGGCACGAGGTACAGCGATAGTGAACCTGCTCCAGATAGAGCAGGGCGAGAATATCACAGCTTATACTCCGGTCAGCGGGTTCGATGAGAAGCACTTTTTATTGATGGTCACAAAAAAAGGCACTGCAAAAAAGACTGCACTGACCGAGTTCTCAAATCCCAGGAAGTCAGGCATCATCGCCATTTCGCTTGATGACGGGGACAAACTCGTGTCTGTGAAACTCACGGACGGCACAAAGGATGTGGTAATCGGCACAAAGCACGGGAAAGCAATCCGTTTTAACGAGAACGATGTGAGGTCTATGGGGCGCAGCGCGGGAGGCGTCCGTGGCATAAGGCTTGTAGGTGAGGACGAAGTGGTGAGCGCTGCTGTAGTGGAAGATGGCTCGACACTTCTCACAGTCACCGAGAACGGCTACGGGAAGCGCACCATTTTCGAAGAGTACCGTAGCATGAACCGCGGCGGTCAGGGTGTTATCACCATCGATGTGAGCATCAGGAATGGCAATGTGGTTGATATCAGGACAGTGCATGAGGACGATGAGATAATGGTTACGACTTCGAAGGGTATTATCATCCGTGTTCCTGTCAGCGGTATCAAGGTTCAGGGCAGGAATACCCAGGGCGTCAGGATCATGAAAGTGGATGAGGGCGACCGCGTGGTTGGTGTGGCGAGGTTTGCGAAGGAGGAGGAGAATGGGGAGCAGAAGAAGTACCCGGCGTCATAAGTAATTACGTATAAATACACCTTTTTGCATGAGTAATTATGGTGATATAATGCGTAAACTGGAAATAGAAGACGCTGAAATAATGAAAATAGCATTGCAACAGGAAATTGTCCGATCC
>JAQUNZ010000042.1 GCA_028717345.1 Candidatus Methanoperedens sp. | reverse complement strand
TATAGCAAGGGTAACGAAGGTTGAGTTACCTCTGTAAGCAGGTGGATTGTAAGAATCAACGCCGATGATGATGTTGGGGATGGTTGGGGTTTGAATTTTTTCTTCTGTCCCGATGCATCCTGAAAGAAATAAGGCAATGCTTAACAATATCATGGTACAAACAGATACTTTATTTGTCATCTTCTCGTTCTTCTCCAATTGATTCCCGGTATCCTGCAATCATTTTAAGTTCTTTGGACATTCAAATTTCCTCAAATCCTATCTTTAGGTATTACTTTCCATTTTATTCTTCCTCTACTTTTTAGCGCTATGCTGTGGCGAATCCAATTTCATAATACATATCATCTATTTTTATAATCCTGGAACCTTTTTGATTAAGAAAATCTCTGGTTCGCTCCCATTCATCAACGTTTACTTTTTCACCATTTTGGCTTCTAATTGCCTCTTTGAGTGCTGGATATTGGTTTAATTCTTCCTCGGTTATAATAACGAATTTATCGGGTGCGGTTTGTAATATATGAGCATCTATCCATTTAGCATTGGCGTGTTCGTATGCACCCCATGCAAAAAAAGCAACAGATATCAGGAACATTGCTGCAAAAGAGATTGCAAATGCTTTCAAAATAAAACCAAACGAGCGTTCTCTGGAAACAATCAGACCTGCTCCAAGCAGGATGACGTAGGTAAACAGCATAAAAGATACCGTTTCAAGTCCGTGTATGCCAATACCATACGTTTCGCTTAAAATCCCAAGCAGGAAGCCGCTAATGTAAAATGAGAGGATACCAATTGAGAGGAATAAGAGATATTTCCTTCGTTTATTTATCGAGTTATTCATGCTGTTAAATCCTCCTTACTTCTTTAGTCTCCACCACACAGCCAGAACTCCTATGATCCCTAAAACCATCCCAAATCCCGGCGCCTCCGGACTCGCCTGCGCCGTCGGTGTTGGAACAGGCGTTTCGGCTTCCATCTCGGATTCCACAGACGCTTCAATTATCTGAACGCCGCTCATGGGCGCAGTCCAGTCAAGCTCCAGCCTTACAGCATCCGCTCCTGCCCCGACAAATATATTGACGACCTTGGCTGTAAAGAGCGGTACTTCGCTGCCGTCGGGATTCCTGCCCTTGTAGGTAATGGAGCTTCCTGTTTCAATCCTTGCATCCTCAAGTTCTTTTCCCTGATATGATAAGGAGATCAGGACGAATCCTGGTACTGCTGATTTATCTACAGCCTTGACGGAGAGATTCCATCCGTCTTTTTCCCAGGTGCCGCCTACTACAAGCATCTTTTCTTCAGAGGTCCGGATTTCTGTTTTTATTTGAGGTGTAGTAGCCACAGGTGAAGTGGATTTGTCTACTGTTATCACCTCTCCGACAATCCAGTAAGGTCCTGAACAGCGTTCGCTTGGCAGTTGCGTGGAATAACCTTTAACTACACGTCCATCAGGTGTTTCATCAGCGCCGCCACCAACTTCAATTTTATCTCCCACGCGCGCCACTGGCCAGCCCGTGGCATTAGTGACTTGAAATGTTCCGTCTTCGTCAGCGCTTAATGAAAAGCCATACGGCCATACAAGCAAAAAGCCGCCAGCACGGAGACAACCGTCTTTTATTATTAATTCTTCTGGTTTATCGGATAATAACGCTGCCATATAACTCTTAGCAGGTTCTTTTTGCACTGGAAAGAAAGGAGTCGAGGTTGAAGTATTAAAAGATTTATCATTTTGCTGTGTCTCTTCAACACACCCACTAATAAGTATTGACATAATGATTCCAATAATCAATACTTTTAATTTTAGATTCATTTTAAATTTTTTAAGCATTTCAGACATTCAAATTTCTCCATCTTTTATTAATGCGGTATCCTCACTTGTGAACTTACCCTCCATATGGATACACCTGCCCGGAGGTCGGAGGGGGTGAAGGTATCCTCATTTCAGAGCTTACCACCTGATCCACCCACCTTGCAGTTACAACCACCCTGTATCTATCTCCTATCTTGCCTTTTACAACGATAGGAGACATTACATATTTCTCAGCAGACGGCTCATCCTTAGCAAGTTCGATGACTACGATAGGCGCATATGTTTGGGTATCGATACTTGTTCTCGCTCCTGTCACAGGGTCATAAGTAGTTTTGCGATACTCCCATGTTACAAGGGATTCAGATGGTGCATAGAATCCATCAAATTCGCTGCGTAAAGAGTATCCTCTTGTAACCGTTTTAACTGTGATATTTGTTAATTCATTTATTACTGACACGTTGACTGCAACACCTGATGCACGGCCTTTTCCTTTAAGTTGTAAATAACCATAAACAGAGTGTACTTCATTGGTTCCATTGATGCCCTCATAACTCTGAAGAAGCACCTCGACCGTTGGCTTGAGAACATTGATTTCGATTGTTCTTGAATCTGCAAGTTTTCCCTGCCGATATACCTCGACCTCGACTTTTTGTGTGCCAGCTACTTGGTATCCAAGTTCGGCAGATATCCTATTACTTCCTGGTTTTAATCGGACTTCTTTCTGGGGTTTCTCTGTTGCATTTAATTGTAACCAACTAAAATTTTCCTCCACCCAAAGTATGGATCCTTTTAAGCTTACCCCTTTTTCATCCACAAATGCATTTTTTACGTTTATGGTTACATTTACGTCTTCTGAAGCATTATTTTGCATATTGATTACCAACCCACTCAAATCCCCGATTGCGAGTTCTTCAGGCGCCTCGATGCTTACAATGCTGACGTCTGAAGGGCTAAAATACCAGAACAACACCGCAGCAGACAGCAAAACTACTGCTATTATTGCTCCTGTTATCATCTTATTTCTCATTCTTCTCACCCCTCAGTTTGTCAGCCAGAGCAACCTTATTGGTCAATCCGTACTGCTTCTTAACAACCAATCCCCTCTTTTCAAGGTCAGTAACCATCCTTGAGACCTTTGCTTTTGAGAAATTCAGCGAAAGCACAAGCTCATTCTGAAGTATTTCACCGCCGTGGTCAGCGATTTCCTTAACCAGCTTCTTCTCATCGCCTTCCAGTGCTGTCAAGACTGCCTCGATTAATTGCGTCCCTTCTTTGACATGCTCTGCAATAGCAGCTATATCAGTATGAGGAACTGGGATTTCTGCTGTTTTTTCTTCGATTATCATGCTTTTAACCTCGCTTTTTCCTGCTGCAAGCAGGGTTGTGAAGATATACGAGAGCATCATGCCTGCAATTGTTGAGCCTATTACGAGAACGTATGCATCGTTCTTGGTATAGGTGTAGGGAAGTTCAAGGATTTTGAAAGACCCATCGGTTATTTGGATAATCGAGGGCTTGGTGGCAAGCAGCATGCTTGTTACGATAACGCCTGCTATCACAAGCACAGCGCCTGCCAGTACCATTGTTCCCGTTTTCCTTGAAATCATCAATCTTCCACCTTAACCTATGCTCTCAATTGTACCTCCTTTTAATAAAGTAGATTGTGGATAGAATTGCTAATGTAAGCGCCGAAGCAAAACCCGGCGCATTGGGAGTTGCTGCTGCTGTTATGGGTTTTGTTGTCTGCGGCGCTGGTGTTGCTATGCCTGCTCGAACAGACACAGTTTTTTCATATCCGGACAGCTTTGCTATGAAAACCTCGTTTCTTGATGCTCTATATGTAGAGGATTCTATCAATAGCCCGCTCCCATCAGGGCTCCAGCTTCCACCCAATCCGCTCAAGATATAACGTTTATTTTCGCCAGTCGTAATCTGCACGCGCTCCGTGCCGTCTGGATTGGAAATAAAAATATGTTCACCATTCGCCGTACTTGAAGAAAAAGCAATTTTATCGCCAGATGGACTCCATGCATAGCCTCCAGAAAGATTTGAGCTTATCAGGATTCTTCCGGTTCCATCCGGGTTTATTGTGTAAAGCTCCCTGCTTGCATGCGATACAAAAGAAATTTTACTCCCGTCAGGACTCCAGGTGACTGCCTCTAAAGTGGCTCTATCCACAGGACTACTTTCATAAATTAATTTTATATCTCTACCGTGTGAGTCAGTTACGTATATCGCATTACTCCTCTCAGTAATAGATTTGAACAGTATGTTATTGCCATCAGGACTCCAGGTAGGATTCTCTACCCAGATGCTTTTTATTAGCTCTGTCTTATCGCCGCTGTCCAAATTTATCAGGTAAAGATGCCTAATAAACTGATCATTCACTTCTTCTGACGACATGCACAGCAACTTGCTATCATCTGGGCTCCATGCGCCGCCCCAGCAATCACCGAACTGCCTGAGATTGGTGCCGTCGCTGTTCATAATCCATAGATTCCTTCCGCTGAATGCTATTCGTTTTCCATCATGGCTCCATGTTACAGCACCGAGGAATGATTCGTTTATCCCAGCGGCGATTTGTTTTATATTATTTCCATCGGCATCGGTTATGTAGATTTTATCTGGATCATTAACTACAAATACCGCTTTAGTTCCATCAGGATTCCAGATTAAATCTCTTTGCCGTGAAATTTTAGAGAGATTTGTAATAATTGTGATTATATCCGAAAAATTTGTACCAAGAGCGATCAATCCCTTTCCATCCGGGTTTGCAAGTATATAGAAACTTCCGGCTTGCTTATATACGATAATAGCAATTTTATCCCCGGATGGACTCCAATAATTGTTACTAAGCGGAGTGGGAAATTCTATTGGCGTGCTGCGGTTGTTGATTTCATTCGATACTATTTTTGTAAGATTAGTTCCATCTGCATCTAACTTGTAAATTGCAGCTATCCCGTTTCTATTACTGGGGCGAAAATTAATATCATCTTTATACCATCCTATTGTGCTTCTTATGAGCAGCTTGCTTCCGTCAGGGCTCCAGAAAGCCTGAGGCGGAATAAAATTCCTCCACTCAGGCGCTGCATTAACAGATTTTGCAAGTTCGAGCGTGGCGGGATTTACGATAGAAGAAATGGAAGTTAGATTCTCGATACGCAGGGGATTGTCATCTTCGGAAGCATAGACTGGCGTTGGAACTATGAGAATCAGTATGGCAAATATGGATTTTAACGTATTCATGCAATCGCCTTCTGTGCTGCGCGGAATTTTTTAACTTTGCCGTCCATCGAGCACGCTACCATGCCTGCATAAAGCAGGATATCAAGGTGGTAGAGCACTGTGCCACGACCGATGTTAGTTTCATGTATTATTTTTTGAGGATACGTGCCTGGGTTTTCTTTTATATATCTGTAGATGGCAGCGCAGGACTCGTTTTCAAGGACATTCCTGTCAAAAAGCCATCTCATAGCTGCACCTCAAAAACTGGTGGCAGGGTCATTTGACAGACCTTGCCATCTTTACCATCTCTTCCATGCTGAGCGGTGTACCTGTAAAACCGCTCTCGTTGTAGGCGGGACTGCCAATGGTCAGGTTAAGGTTACCTACTTCCCAACTCAACTGCTTTACGCCATCGCCTGTCTCCAGAAATCGCCCCTGAATTCCGTTTATATCCACGAATTTCCATGGAGTTTTTGGTGCTGTGATATTTGTAGCTGTATCGTCTTTTAATACAAGAAGTTCCTGTAAGTTCAGGTATTCATTCTTCATGAAAAACTCATCTCCCTTTATGTAGAAAATGCTTGCCTGTTCAGCTTCCAGGGAAAAACCTCTGAACTTGGTTCCTAAGGTCTGTGCAGTATTCATCCTGTATCCTGCCGGAATATAAGCCGGCTGGAGAATCTTAAATGAAACCTTTGCCTGCGCCTCGGCGATAGCCTCTTCCGGTGTCTTTTCCCTGATGGATTCTGCAATCCTTATCATCTCTTCCTTGGTGAGAGAACTGCTGGTCTGGTTCTGACCTTCGTTCTTCCAACTGGAAATGCTCAGGCTAAGATTGCCTATCTTCCAGATCAGGAATTTTATGCCGTTCTCCTCGGAATAGCGGCCTTCAATTCCATTTATGTCTACGATTTCTCTGGTATCTTTGGGTAAAGTGGATGGTTGTGTTCTGTTGTCCTTGGTTTTTACCATTATTATCTCTTTAATGGTTAACTGCTCGTCTCCATTCTTGTAGGAGAACGATGCCATGTCAATGTCATTCGTAGCACCTACGAACTTTGTCCCTCTTGCGCTCTCGAACTTATAGCCAGAAGGAATGTACAAAGGCTCAATAATCCTGAATGAGACGTTTGATTGAGCCTGCTGGATTGCCCCCTTTATAGCAATCTCAGAAATCTCTGTATCAGCCTGTGCCTCTTGGACTGGTTTCTCCGTAACCGGCTCATTAACTTCAGCATCAGCAAATGCATTGAACTTTGTACTGTTGCCAGCAAAGCCCAATGCGGCTGCGACAAGGAGTATCGCCAGCACTGTTGCTATAGATACTCCGATCAATATTGGTTTCTTCATTTTATCACCTCATAAAAGCGCACATTTTTGCACCTAAGTTTTCCTACGGGTGAAACGATAGATACATTTTATGTGAGACCACAGGTGAAACGGTTGCAGAAAAATGAAACCAGCGCCCTATGCGTATCGAAAATTGCTGGCACTTTTAGGAAGGGGTGCACGTGAAAATATTAGCTTTATTTGTCAACTTTTGGCCCATAGATTAAAATAACAACTTGATCATAAAGTCCAATCTGTACAGCCTTTTAAAAAGGATAGAGAGTACATACTCGTATGCCTGAAGTACGAACTCAAAAAAGGGACTCACTGGATTTTATTGGTAATTTCAGGCACCAAAATAGAGCAATATAGAACTATGAACCTGTTCCTTTTGCCACCTTCCTGATATGAAAGAAAGTTTGAGGTGTGGAGTGCGCCCCTCATCCACGTACATTCTATCATGGTAGGTACAACTGTCTTCCTTTCTGTTGGTCTAAATTTTTATACGAATTGGATATGCAATTAGATTTCCTTCTTGCCAAAGTTTATCTGGATCGGAAATATCAACAAGTTTTGCTTGCTCAGTTCCAGCATTATAAATGCGATAAATATGGAAATTACCTCCCTTCTCCTTAGCTAATTCCCATTGTTTTCGGGACAATTCAAACCAATCCTTTGTATCCGTTTTAGTAGATTTTACTTCCAAATAACCTTCCTTGCCATTTTCAATTACTTTAATATCGTGGCCTTTTCCTTCATCTTTTATTTTATTAAGCCAATGAACCTCAACGATTAGTTGTCCATTTAAACTAATATTAAAACTACCCTCCTTTTCCTCTAAAATTCCTTCGGGATATTTAGTACATAATTTTTTCTTTAAACATATAAGAGCATATTCTTCACCCCACCTACCGATAGCTTTTTTAGCATTTTGACTTAAAGTTTCTGGGTTTTCTTCTTCAACATTTGATGAAGTTAATCGAAAATCATCAGAATTGCCTGTGATATCAGGTGCCTTATGCAATTTGTTTTCTCGCGCTTGAAACTCCTCAATATGAATTTCGGCATATATAGGGTCACATTCAGGACTCCATTCCGTCTCTGACACTATTGATATATCTCGTTTTGAATTCACTTGTGAATCAAATTCTGATTTTTTCATATCTTCATGAGGTCTGGATTCAGGCTGCAGTTTCTCATCTGATCCCTGTGTTGTATCGACTTGTGAAATCCTTCGCGTCTCATTTTTCAACGGTTCTCTCTTTTCTTGAAATTCTTTTTCAAGATTCCAGTCAATCTCTGAACGGTCTGCTCTCTTCTTTTGTAA
Organism: Candidatus Methanoperedens sp.; assembly: GCA_028717345.1. Lineage (GTDB taxonomy): Archaea > Halobacteriota > Methanosarcinia > Methanosarcinales > Methanoperedenaceae > Methanoperedens. The sequence continues at coordinate 13,589 of JAQUNZ010000042.1, read as the reverse complement.
ATCCGTTGTTGTTTCTATTTCCAGGATTTCTTCCTTTTCTTGAGATATTGATTCACTTGTCGATTCCACTTCAGGTTCTGGTATTTTCTCTTTACCTATGGATTCAGACTCGAAAGAGAGTTCTATTTCTCCGTCTTTTGCGTGTTTGATTTTCTGTATTTCCTCTGTATCCTGAGATTCGGGTTCTTGTTGAAGTGTATCTTCTGTACTTGTTTCTTTTACTTCTAATTCTTCCATCTCCCCATCTGGCAATTCCTGAATTCCCATTGTCTTTAGCAGTTTCTTAATATTATCATCAGTCTTTTTGTTAAATAGCGAAATCAAAAAACTGTCAAATCCTTTCAATTTTTCAAAAAATACTGAAGATTCAGAAATTGATATTGCTAATTGATCTATATCCTCCAAACTATCTTTTTGTATATACAAAATCCATTGATGCTCATCAAGGAAAGTTTTTCGTTGAGATAATTGAATCTGATGATTGAGAATATATTCAACCCGAAGGCCATCAACACTATAGCATTTCAAGTTATTTAAATGAGTTAGTCTTCCTGATTTCTTAACCTTTTCATAAATCTCATGATCTGATTGATAAAGATACCTTAAAATATAAGGGAAAAATCTTCTAATTTGTTCTGTTAAATCTGCTTCATTTTTTGGATTTTCTATTTCATTCGAATTTATGTCAATAGCCTTTGAAAGATAAGAAATTCCAACTGCTTCGATAAAATATCGGATTTGGGGGAAAAAGTTTCTTGGTAATTTTAAAAAAGTCACTTGAGGTTTATCCTTAAACATCTCGTAAAGTTCTTGTTTATCATTTACAAATACATCATTGTCATTTTTACAGAAGTCACCATTTTCTGTTCTGAAAATGGTCCCTTTTTTGAAATCACTCCACCATTCTTCTTCAGAAATAAGATAGTCATTATTTTCAGGGTTCAAATGTGAATTTAATTCTCTATAAATTTCTATAACAATTCCCTCATCTCCTTTGTCTTTCACGTCCTTCTGTGATAATCCTATTAGAAAATCTGCATAATCTTTTGGCGCTGGCTTTTCTGCCACACCTAGTTTTTCCACAAAAAATGATTTGAGTTTAGGATAATGCCTTCCTAAATATCCGCGATTTTCACCAAAGATTTTGCTTGCATCTCCCCATAGGACATCTTGAATTGTGAAATAGTACTTTTGATTATCAGGAATTAATACAATTTCATTCTTCATGAAAGCTGTCTTTATGGTGTTTTCATTTCTCTCATAATTAGCGCTCAGAAATGAATAAAACTTAATAAATGTGGCTTTATCTAAACATTTTTTATCTACAATACTTTTTAAATTATTTAATATCCCTTCGGTAGTAGCTTCAGAATTTATCCCTAAATCTTTAATGAATTCCTGATTCTTTAAATCTGCATCTAAATATAGAACACTATCACCTAAAAGTGCTTTAATTTCAGGTTTTTTCAAGAAGATTTCATTCGGTTTTCCGAGATAATTTATATTTTGAGAAACAGGCAGCCAATTTTCTGTTCTAATCTTTTCAAACCAGTCAGACTGATATGTATAGTAATTCCAATTATAAGAAAAGGAGCAATTGGTCCAAACTTTAAAATCTCTGTAATGGTCCCAATTTTGGTCCAAAATTCGTAATAATCTCTTGTTTTTATCTGCATTCTTTATCTTAAGAATTTTGCATATATCAGGGGATTGATGAATGGTTACCTTTTGTTTATGCTCGTTCCCAGAGTTAGTTGTGTGTGTCCGAATCTCTTCTCTTGTTATTACTCTAGGTATTTTATTTACTCCTAATTCAATAAAAAAATCTCTCCATTCACTAATTTCTGACTCTTCTTTTTTCTTTTGATTTGCTTTGTATTTTTTATCCTTTCTCGCCAATTGATGTTTTTTAATAATATCTTTAATATACTCTTGAGAAACAAATCCGATATCAATTATTCCTTCAAATAATGTGTCTAAATTATCATCCAATGTATAGGTTTTAGGAAGGTATATGTCTTCAGGATGTCTATAATAATTAAGACCATCAACAGTTTTGTTAATTTGAATATACAAAGAGTTTCTTAATCGTCTGAGAGGTTCCTCTTTAATTTCCCTCTGCATTTTACGCGCATTCAACCGTTTATCGCTTTCTTTTTTATAATCTACTAAGTGATCTTTGATGTAGCGGACGTATCCAATAAGTGGTTTTCCACTCTTCCAATTTTTTAAATTGTCATTATTTTCATAAACTGATAAGATATGCTCCTGAATTATTTCATATGGCAAAGCATCCTGCACATTAATTTTTTTTAGATATTCTATTACACTTCTTTTTTTCTTTATCTCTTTGGGTTCAAAAATTGTCCTCTTAAGAATTCGCAAATCTTTCTCAAAACCATAATTGCCTTTTTTATCCAAAGGGAAAAATATAGGCCCATCCAATATAGAGGCTAATTCATTATCACTTTCCAATCGTATTATCTTCAATTTCATTAACTCTATACGTTGTTCTAGTTTATCGTAACGATTCAAATACGAGTAAAGTTTGATGAACCATTCATCGTTTTTTCCTTTCAACCACTCCGTTTTTTGCAGGCATTCTATTAAATGTTCAAATCCAAATTCTTGAATTCCTAAAGCTCCCCAAACTTCAGTTCTAGCTTTAAGTTTTGAAGAGATGTATTCCTTACCAAAGAAAGACTTTAAATCTTTGTTAGAGATCAGTTTTCTAATTTCATTATCTGCAAAAAATACATCTGATGGCTTTCTCCAACTTTCTTTCTCTGATTCTGTTAGGATACATTCAGCAGTCTGTAGGTCTTTATGAATCTGATTTACCACAGGAATGAAGAATTCGTCGGTAACTTCGTTTCCAACTTTAAGAGGTATATAGTTATAGAAACACTTCTTGAGGTTATTATCTTTCTTGAAATTCTCTAATGCCTTCAAAAACACATCGCTAATGCCATCCCTCAGCCACCTATTCCAATCATTGCCTTTAATTATATCTTCTCGACTTACAGGCAAAAGAAAATCTGCTTGGATGATGAACTTGAATCCATATTCACGAACAGGGAGAAAGGAGAAGACTGTTTGTTTATCATCCGTGTTGGCAGTTCCGTTCTCATTAAGTGGGAATGCTAATATTATTTCGGTTTTCTCAATATCCTTTCGTCTCAGCTCTTCTATATCAGGGGGTCTTTTAAATTGTTTCTTAACTACTTTCCAGTAAAATTCTCTTTGCCCATGAATAATTTTGATTTTTTTATTAAAATCATGTCTTTCTATTTTTATTGGCTTTTGTGGCTTATTTTCAATCTCAAGCAGTTTTAACTTTCTAAGAAACAATAAAACGGACGGATGAATTTGTTCAATATATTGAATTATCTCAGCTTTTGTACCCGATTTGAGGGGCAGAATAATATTTGTTTGTGCTGGATCAACAGAGCTATGCACATCTTTTACCAATTCTGGAATTATTATACTAATAGGTTTTTCCTTATCATAGTTAAACTTAAAATGGAAGCCATTAGAATATATATGTGGATTATCTGTCACCATAAAAACAGATTTAAAGCCAATTCCTTTTTCACCTATGTAACCCAATTTTTTATTCTTTTTTGTTGTTTCACCTATTCCACATAGAGCCCAGACATTATTTTCTAATAATCCCTTTTCATTATTTTGAAGGATTAACTCATTAGTTGTAATAATGAACTTAATTTTGGGTTTCACACCTTTTAAATAAGCATTATCCTCTGCGTTTTGGATTAATTCAAGAATAAATTGGGGTTTCTTTGTATTTATTTCCGTGGAAAGTCTTGCAGCATCTTTTAAAATCTTTTGTTTGTCTAATAACGCAGCTTCTTGCTCAGATGATAAATTTTCATAATTGAGGCCAATTCCAAATCTTATCTTTCGTATGTATTCAATGAATTCTTGATTTGATAAATCCATTTGATCCCTCTTTTTACATTACACACTCTATCATTATCTGCTTTAATATATTTACTTTCTTTCCTTAAGCACCATTGTCACTATCCTCTCTCAGGGATAAGATCATGCTGGTCATGAAGATCTGGTGTGGATTGAGCTGGTGGTGGCGATGGGGGCGGTGGTTAAGCTCTCCTTTTGAGACTAAAGATTTATTGATATCCTACCCTTCGGGTGGGGTTAACAAAGAAAAAAGCTATCGCGCTTTAGCGCAGAGATCGTTAGTAAACTACTCAGGGCTGAAGCCCTGAGCGTTCGTTGCAGTTTGGGGTTCATATGAAAAAATATCTGTTTATGCATCTCATCATCTTGACGATGAAAATTAACCCGATGCGTGGTTGCTTGATATGAGCGCATGCCTATTTCAAGGGGTGACCCCCCGAACTAACCTCACTACCCGAATGAATGGTTTGATTAACTCTGGACTTTACAAATCCTTGTTTTAGTGGATGTGCCTTTTGAATATCGAAAAAGCATTGAATTGTATTGTATCTTTCGATTGTTTCAATCCTTGTATTGCCCACCACGGCAATAACAGTAGACATCATAATATCGCTACAAACTATGTATTTTGTCATAATATATGCTTATAAATATAGGGAAAAACTATGAAAATGTCATAATATTCACTTGGTTATGCCATATTAATTTCATAAAATCTGAACCAAAGATTTTTCGTTGTGGTATGTTCGGAGAGTATTATAAAAGAGAATATTAATGCAGCTATATGCCTATCATTGATGAGATTGAATATTTATTTATGGTGGCAAGATAATTTATTGTTAGAAGGTGGATAAGATGGCAATAACCACAAAGCAACTCCTCAGGCAGATTCAGAACTCAAATGATAGAATGGAGATGGCAAGGATTCTGGTAGAACTCGCAGATCGCGCCGAGCATAACGTCATGGTGCGGGAAATACTCAGAAAAACAGTTTTGCCGCCACCATTTAATATGTTAGAGTACATCAAGCCCAATAACAGAAGGGGATATTGGGCACGGAAACCATGTTGGAGAGATTATCCAACTAAAGCCCAACTTCAAGCGAGATTACAATTTTCCAAAATCAATTACTCTTTGTTTGGTACGAAAGGAACGTTTGAAAGACCCGATGGTACGCGCATAGGTCGAGTTAACCAGTTAGCAGGGAACTTGATGCGTAGCAGGAAGATTGTTAGTAAGGAAGAACGAGAAGAAGGGAAGAAACAAAAGGCTATAGAGAGAATTGCAAGGCTTGGTTAATATATCACCTGCCTATATGGATATCAGATCACTAACTTATGCACTTTTTTGGATTCACATGCCACTATAGAGTAATATCATGCCCCCTTGCCTCATGAACGCAATACAAGTTTTTACCTATGTCCGTGTTGCGTGCCTCGAAGCACAAGAAAGAGAGAACAAACAAAAAGGACATCAATATGAATGTAACGGCACTATGTCCACCGGGGTTAAAATCCCACTGCGTAGGTCTGCTCCTACGTAAAGAAAACGGGAAGTGCGATGCTGCGAAGCATGGTGCGGAGTTCCCTAATATCGGCAGCCACAGCCCGAAACAATACGTGAACCAGAGGTGGCCTCAGCAAGATGCGACATACCAACACGGGATGGAAGCTTGAGCAGGAAAATGATTGCTGGGGTGGTTATGGTCAGGATGGCTGCGAATGCTCTCTTGTGTAACCGAGGGAGGTCTCATAACGTCCTCCTTGAAGTTGGATGCAAACCCTACAAGTTTCAGGGTCACTGTATTCAACCAAAGGATAGAGGTAGGCGAGCTATAACCTTAACGGGAAAGGTAGACCAATGTGTTATGAGAAATCGGATGAGCCCATAGTAGCTATGATAATTGAGCCGATGATATACCGAACCTGTATCGCAGGATGCAGGGGGCGACGATATGAGGAGAAAACTCAATTTAGCAAAGGGGCTCTGGGTTGGCAAAGTCAAGGTAAATAGCATGATAACATCAAACGGAAATAAAATAATAAAGTCAGAAAGGCAAGCCGTCGAAAATAGTGGGCGAAAACGCTATCTGATGAAATATGAACTTGATGGAATAATTGCTATACTATCGTGGCTGGTAGAAGCATATTTATGCTCTTATCTCCTGAAATGGGACAATGCCAAACGAAAGCCGTATACTGGAAATCGGTTCGTACGGTTTGGCGAGAAGGGGGAGGTTGAAAGACCTCTTCTTTACTCTACAATAATCTCAAAGTAGCGACTACTAAGATGAATATAGCACTTGGAAAAGTGAGTAACCACATTGAAGAGCAGAACTATCGAGAGGGTGCGGACTAAAAGACTTCTACGAAGGAAGAAGGATTGACGATATAGATAGTATGGAAAACCATAATATCCATACTCAATTTTTCATTTAATTTTCATTGGGAGTTGCATTTTTACAGTTATTCCATAGAATTGCTTGCCGCATCCTGAAACTTGAGTTTCAACTTACGTTTTAAATGAGCCTAAACGGGCTTACTATAGACCCAAATTTGGTTGTTTTTTTGAAAATGAAGGTAATTTTCTGTGAATTTATAGGTTTGCTCTATAGTTTTGGTGTTTATATGCTGATAAATCGATATCTGGCAGAGGTCTATAGCATGAGTCGAGAGGATTATACAACATTATGGGTAAAAAAATCTACGGTTGCCAGACTGGCAGTGACAGGAGAGGGGACAGCAGATGAGCAGATCAATTGGCTAATAGACAGCGCGGCAGTAAACCAAACAAAGGAATTAGAGGGGCTGCTAGAACAATACAAAATAACGGTTCCATGCAATGTCTGCGGGAGAGAACAGGTAGTTCTGAAAGGAACAGAGGTTCACGAAGAAATTAAAAAATACGCAAAAGAAAAATGTTGGGGATGCGCGACGTGCATTCAAAAAGTAAAAGCTACATTGAGAAAAATGAGTTGAAATCTACATGGCGCAGTTAGAGTGGAACCTGAGAATAGGCGTCTAATTATCAAAAAATATAAATAACCTTTGCATTTCCCAAGCTTACTATAAATAGTTTAAAAAGTGGGAAAAATTCAAGTAACGAGGTAGTATAGAATTGATTTAAAGCAGATTTATCCAGATGCTTTTTTCATGACCAATTCGCCCCTGTCAATGATCCACTTGACCTTATCCCCCTTCTTTATCCCAACTGCCTGAGCCAGTACTTTGGGGACGGTAACCCTTAACTGCCCTTTTGTCTCATATATGTTGTAGGTTTTTTCTTTCGTTATATCCATGCTATTTTAAGTAAGCTTTATAGGTATTAAAACCTAAAGTTTATAAGGGTCGAAGGCATAGTATATCCAAAGGCTTTTGTTGTGGCTTAAAGGTGTCCGACCCGGGCCCCATTTACTATAATATCATAATGTCATTAGATAATTTTATGTATGTTTAATTAAGTATGTTTGATAGATAATTTTAAGATGGTGTTGTAATGGCAGACAAATGTCCGAATTGCGGTGAAACGCTAATAACCAGGACCATACAGAAAAAGATGGGTCTTGGCAGTATTGATTTTCCAGTTGCACAGATATGTCAGAAGTGTAATTGGAGCAGGGATCTGACAGGGGCTGGAGATATCGTTGTAAAACCTCCATCACCTGAAGAAACTGTAGCAAAAAGGGAGAAAAAACCCGATGTTGTGCGGCAGGTTCAAGAAAAGCCGAAATATGTGCCTGAAAAAAAGGCTCCAGATACGAATAAGATAATTACTATTATTCTTGCATTAATTGTTATTGCTGTTATCGTCTGGGCGTTCTTACCGAAAGGAGCTGAACAACCCCCTGGTAACCAACCAGCACAGTCACCTGCAGCGACACCAAAAATCACATCAACTGCTGCCGCAACTGCTACAGCTATTTCCGAGGTTACACCTACTGGCAATAAGGAAATGATAAGGATTACCCGCTACAAGTATGTCAACCCAAATCAACAAAATCTGAAGATCAAACCCGGGGATGAGGTCGTATGGATCAATGATGACTCATATTCCCTTACTCTTGTCAGCAAAGAGGGTCTTTTTGAGGACAAACTTCTGGATAACGGGAAACAGACCCCACCGTATTTATTCAAAAAGACAGGGACTTACACATTCGATATCGAGGTATCGGGAGTCAAAAAGTTCAGCGGGACTGTGATCGTTGAACCTTAGACCTGAGTCCAGTCGAGCTGATAGCCATCGAGGGTCATGAGGATTATTTTCTGCGTTATGCCAGGAAGTTCATAAGGCAGTTCCTCAAACCCTATATACATTTCATCACCAGGGTTGATATCGGGGGTAACGTTGACAACCTTTCCAAAGAAGTATTTCTTTTTTGTTTTAGAATCCTCAACAACAACGTTTCTCCAGCCTTTAGCCTGTGCGACACGAACGACGGTACATTTCCTCTTAAATTTCTTTAAAGATTTCTTGACTCCGCCGATTTCAGTTTCAATTGTCTGGACAACATCAGTATCTATATCGTTCATTTTTTTCACCTAAGATACCTTGATATACCTGTTTCATGTATTAAAGTTACTATTCAGGTGATTTAAATGGTACTTCCACCCACAAAACGATATTTAATTGAATTACTTCACAAGCATAAACTTACCTATGAACAGGTCGGCAAATATTCCGGAATAGACACGGATAGAATTAAAGCTATAAAAAAAGGCGAAAATCCAACCGATGAAGAAAAAGCAAAATTAAAAGCCGTAGCATACTCCCTATCAGATCTTCTCTCGAAGGATACAGGCGAAACGATGGATTGATCTTTTCTATACGAACATCCCTGCTACTTCTTCTTTTGTTTCTTTTATTATCATTTTATTATAGGCATCATTGAAGTCCTGGAGGGTTACAGCTTTTCCTTTTCGTCTTATTACGAACATTCCAGCTTCTGTGACTATTGCCTTAAGATCTGCTCCGCTCAAACCATCTGTCCTTTTGACAAGTTCCTCAAATTCCACGTCATCAAGCTTCATGTTCCGTGTATGTATCCTGAGAATCTCCCTGCGTCCCTCTTCATCTGGCAGAGGGATCTCGATTATCCTGTCAAATCTTCCGGGTCTTAGAAGTGCAGGGTCAAGAAGATCTATGCGGTTTGTTGCTGCTACGATCTTTACGTCGCCGCGCTTATCAAACCCGTCAAGTTCTGCCAGTAGTTGCACCATTGTCCTGTTAACCTCAGAAGAACCAGAGGTACCGTCGTAAGTCCTGCGGCTTCCTACAGCGTCAATCTCATCAATAAATACGATACTTGGGGCTTTTTCCCGTGCAATATCGAATACATCCCGCACAAGCCGCGCGCCTTCTCCAATGTATTTCTGGACAAGTTCTGTCCCGCTCATTCTTATAAATGTAGCTTTTGCCCTGTGAGCAACTGCTTTGGCAATAAGTGTCTTACCAGTTCCCGGAGGTCCATAAAGCAGGATTCCATTTGGAGCATCCACCCCAACTTCTGTAAAAAGCTCAGGATTTGTGAGTGGAAGTTCAAGCGTCTCCACGACTTCATCTATCTGCTTGCGAAGTCCTCCTATCATATCATAATCTACATCAGGAGCCTCTATCAGTTCCATTACTCTTGCCCGTACGTCTGCGGATTTTGAAAGCACCTTGACAATCGAAAGGTTACCTGTTACCGCAACACGCGAACCCGCCTCCATAGTTTGTTTCATTTCATCCGGTATTATTGTGATAATTTCCTGGTTGCTTCCGTGCTGCCGCAGAAGCGCCATCTCATTGAACAGTTCTACAACGCTGCATATAAAAAGCGGGGGTTTCTTCAACTGTTCGAGCTGTTTCTGGTAATCCGTTATCGTCTGGACATATTTATTATTCAGGATAGCAGCTTCAAGAAGCTTTGAGTGCATTTCTTTCATCTGGGTTTTCAGGGATTCTATGGAGTCCTGTAATTCTCTAATTCGTGCCTCATTTACCGAGCTTTCCGCAGCAGATGGTGTTCTTGCAATTGCATTGTCCATAATAGGCTAAATAGGTTTTATACCTTATAAATATTGAGTGCATATGTTTATAATATCCCAGCTAAATTAAACGGTTCAATGAAGCTCATTGCATTTGTCGGGATGCCGGGTTCAGGTAAGTCCGAAGCATCAACTGTAGCGCGCAGCATGAAAATCCCGGTTGTCAGCATGGGTGATGTGGTACGGGAAGAGGCTGCAAAAAGGGGTTTGCCCTCAACGGACGAGAATATCGGCGGAATAGGCACCGAGTTACGAAAGAACGAGGGCATGGATGCCATCTCAAAGCGTTGTGTTCCAAAGATCAGGGCACACGAGACAGATGTGGTGGTGATCGATGGTACAAGGAACATAGAGGAAGTAAATTACTTCAAAAAGCAATTCGGGATTGATTTTAAGCTTATTGCGATCAATGCCCCTTTTGATCTGAGGTTCGAGCGGGTGAAAAAACGCGCCCGTTCAGACGATATGACAGGGATCAAAGAATTAAAAAGGCGTGATGAACGCGAAAAGGGCTGGGGTCTTGATAAGGCAATGGAACTGGCAGACATTACCCTCAATAATACCAGTTCCTTAAAGGGATTCCAGGAAGAAATAAGAAAATTGCTAAGAACAATATGAACATAACAGTCAGGGTCTCTGCTCTTGTATATCCTACGGAAACCGAAGAAAAAGTCATGACCTCGATAACGAATATATTTCCGTTAGAGTTCGCTCTTAGGAATTTCGGGATACCTCAGCTTTACGGTGAGGGCGGTCTTGAAAGCCTGCGAAAATTTCATTTGCTTTTGAGAGACTTACGCATACTTGATACTTCAAGGCGTATCTTTATGAATAATATGGAAGGCAATACCATACAGTTCCGCCTGAATAAACAGGTGGCTTTTGTGGGAAAAGTTAACTTTCCGGTCGGAGAGGAAAGCCTGGGTTCTATACATGTTGAGATAACTTCAGATAACGAAGAAGATCTTATGAAAATCATAGACTGGCTAGCGCCTGACACTGTGGAGGGCGTGCCTGTAATGGAGATAGAGCTGTAATGGGGTTCGCGCAATACCTGGCTGCAAGGGAATTTGCATCAAACACTGGTCAGCCTTTGATAACATACATTTTCATAATTGCAATGTTGCAGTTAATTTTTGCCATTATGTTTCTCAGGGGAAAACATGACAGGTATTATGAATATCTTATCAAATGCCTCTATATTTGCACAGGACTTTATCTTGTCGGATTCATAGTAATTATATTCTTTCATATTCAAATATACAATACGGTACTGATCGAATATCCGGCGGGTTTGCAGCTTCCTGTAGAGAGCAATAGATTTGCTGTGCCCCTGTGGATCGAATCAGAAAAGCTGTATTTCTGGGCAATGGTTGCTTCGGTTTTTGCGCTGACCATAAAAGGGCGTAAAGAACTTCTCTCATTTCTTGGCATTATATTATCTGTATTTTCATCGGTCGTGTTTTTCTTCTCAAATCCATTCAAGGAGCCCCTGCCTGTTGTGCACGGTGAAATTACAAGATGGTATGCAGCTATCTCTGGTGATGGCAATGTATATCAGATAGCTGGGACGCTGTATGGGCGCATCACGTATTACTATAATTCAACGTATATGTGGACTCATCCTCCAATGCTTTTTATCGCTTATGCATCTCTAATTATTACATTTGCAGCATGTGTTTTCATGCTGTTCCGGCGCATAAGGGACTATGATGAGATCGCCTACAGGTATGCTAAGCCCGGATATATTCTTCTTACTGCAGGAATGCTTATCGGCTACCCCTGGGCAATAGAAGCATGGAAGGACGCCGCATGGTGGTGGGACCCCAAGATAAGCGGGTCTATCATGATGTGGGTGCTTTATAGCGCCTACCTTCATGCCCGCATTTATGTGGAACGAGGAAAATTATGGAGGACCACAGCTCTTCTTGGCGTGCTTTGCTTTGTAACTCTTGTATTCACGTATCTTCTCACCTATATTGTACCAGGGATACACTCGGTGGTGCAGCCGTGAAATTGAAGAATTATGATTACTTTCTCGTCGTCCTGACCACGGCAATTCTATTTGCGATAGGCATTGTGTGCGTTTACGGAATAACATATTACAATTATCTTGCATCAGTTCCCGGATGGACTGAAACTGCCAGGTACCTGCAGTTCATTAATGATATGAACTCATACCTGTATCCTTTCCTGGTACTGCTCCTCATCTCACTTGGCTTATGCATTCCGAAAAGACTTTTTGAACAGGACATACTTGTCAAGATAAGCGCGCTTGCGCTTGCAGTAACAGTTATACTTACTTATTCACTGGGCATGGAAACCGCTGTGGGTTTTATCCTTGCTGTCATTACCGGCATCCAGGGCATTGTCCTTATCCTGACGTTTAAAAAGAGCAGGGCGGTCAGATTTGAAAAAGAAGGGCATATTGCCAGAATAGGTTCATCGATGCTTCATCTGGGGATAGTAGTCCTTATTTTTAATTTTGTGACGCTAAGAGAAAATCAGCTTCACATAATGATATTCTGGGCAGGGACAATACTTGTTACGGCAGGAAATCTTTTTTCATTTTTTCCGGGAAGGGTGGGTTCCCTGTTAAAGAGATAACAAAATAATATTTATATTCAAATTCACAATGAGTGTTATATGGATAACTATGGATAATAAAATTGAATTCGGTACTAAAAGTGTAAAACCAGCAGCAAGGATGTTGTTTGACATGAAAGATGTCATCTACGATAAAAAATGGCTTGCTGGTGCGAGTAATTTTGAGTTGTATTATATGTACCGAGACCTGTCACTCAGTAAAAATGATGCACAGGTTGTGAAAGAGCATGGTCTCAGATATGATATTACCGTCATACCGCCCTGCATGATGGGATGTGAATTCGTTAAAACAGCCGGGCATTATCATCCTTTTGTTCCGGGTACAGATGTTACGTTCCCTGAGGTATATGAAGTCATAAGCGGTGAAGCCAATTATGTCATGCAGAAACCGGATAATGATTCAGTAGAAGATGTGATCTTAGTGAAAGCGCAGCAGGGCGACAAGGTAATCATCCCTCCGGGTTATGGTCATATTACGATAAATGCTTCAAACAATATCCTGAAAATGGCTAACTGGGTGGCGCGAGACTTTGATGCCATATATTCGCCAATTAAGGAAAAAGGAGGGGGAGCATACTTTATCCTAAAGGATGGTATGGTAAAGAACTCTTCCTATCCTGGCATTCCTGATCTCAGGTTATCAACCCCCACAAATATTAGAGATATCGGATTCATGAAAAATAAGGAAATGTACGGGCTTGTAAGGGATATTGAGAAACTTCAGTTCCTTACACAACCTCATGAATTCGGCTGGTTGTTCGAAGATTTATACTAGGTTTATAAATAGGGTACTAAAACAAACCGTAATGGTTATTAAGTATTAATGTATAGGGGGTGTTAGATGAGTGACCAAGAGGCATTCGATCTGGCGGGTAGCCCAATTGCAGTCGGAAGTAATGTGCTATATAACGCAACGGGGACCAGGGGAATTGTTACCGAAATAATGTCTGATGAAGACGGTACATGGGCACTTGTGGATAAGACGAACCTCTATTATAAAACCGAAATCCTGAAAGT
>JAQUNZ010000041.1 GCA_028717345.1 Candidatus Methanoperedens sp. | reverse complement strand
TTTCATTTCTATTCTTCGGGACCAAATAAAGACAGGAATACAATGCATTCCATGGGAGGCAATTCAGACTCGATGTTTGATTTCATCCAATTGCCCTAAGAACACCAACATGTAATGTAACGGTCACATAAATACACCTGTCAAATGGTCTGAGAAAAGGGTGGCCAACAGAGAGGTTAGTTTTTTCTCTAATTAGAGGGACATAATTATATGAGTCTGATGTTTCAAACAATGGAGGCGCCATTGCCCAAAAACGGTAGCTTTTGGACTTAATTTCATCCAAACCAATTATTGCAGAATTTGTTTCAGTTATTAATTTACGTAATATTGACATTAGAATCTCTATTATTTGAAGAAAGAATTTATCATATCGACATCGAAGGATATCGAATTCTCTGAAAGCTCAATAAATGTTATCATGATGGTCAAAATCCAGAAAAATCACTTTTTTCTCTGCTTCAATTATCTCAAAAACAAGAACAAAGGACTTATCGATATGAACTCTTCTTAAACCTTTCATTTCATATTGCAGAGGCTTGAAATGATGAGGATCGTCTAAAATTTCAGTCATCTTTTTAAAAATAATCTCCAATCGCTTTTTATTCTTTTTCTGGAGCTTATCCAGCTCCCGTTCCAGCTGTTTGCTGACTTCGTAGGAATATTTCATATTATTTAGCTGAGGAGTTGCGATAGTGATAAGATTTGCTGGCCTCGTAAGAATATCTCAAACTCTAACACCAAACCTCTTTTCAAACTCTGCGCTTGAAATAGTTCCTTCTTTTTTAATTGCTTCAAGTTTTTTAATATATTCAGGTTTAACATGATGCAGGTCGATGTTGATATCCTCAATGCTTTCTTCAATTTCAACGACCTTTTTCTTTAAAAAATCAATATCTGATGCGATTCTTTCTAACAATTGTGTTTCTGACATGGTTTTACACCAATTTTATCTACAATGGTATTTATATGTGTTTATATATCTATTTGACTGGCTTTCTATAAATACATTTTATACACACCATTAATGCTCCAATGTCATCCAAGCCCGGAATCACGGCATAGTCCTGAATTCCGGTTATGAATTACTTTGCCCACCTTTTTCTGAATATTCAAAACCTCACCTTTTTGATCTCCGACTCCCTCATATTGTTCTCCATCTTCCAGAAATGCGCTTCACCTGTGTATATCTGGAATACTGCAAGAATGGGATCGTCAGGCTTTCCAGTACCTATTGCCTTCAGGAAAGGTCGCTCTTCCATCAGCCTTGCCTTGAGTGCGATGTCATCAAGGAACTTCACCTTGCCTGAGACTCTCATCATTCTTGATTCCATCTGATTTGCATCAGGCGCGAAAAAAACCACCTCTATCTTCGGATTCTTCTTCAACTGCCTGCAGACATTTTTAGTCGTCCCGGTATGGAAATAGAATCCCTTTTCATCTGCGTACCACAACAGGAATCCCCTCACTCTTGGCTGGTCGCCCTCAGCGGTGGAAAGCCAGCAGACAGGGTTCTTGTTCGCAAATTCGATGCAGTCTTTTATGTTCATAATACCTCAGGGCTTGAATTGGGTTGTGGGGTTATATTATTTTTTTATCTTCAGAAAAAAAATCATCATAATCGTGAATATTAAGAGTATAGACAAACATAAATATGTGTAAACACATATAATGAATTATGCCAACCATGACCTTATCAGTTCCAGATGATCTTTACAACGTCATCAAACATCACAATGAAATAAAATGGAGCGTCATCGCAAGAAATGCCA
Organism: Candidatus Methanoperedens sp.; assembly: GCA_028717345.1. GTDB lineage: Archaea > Halobacteriota > Methanosarcinia > Methanosarcinales > Methanoperedenaceae > Methanoperedens. The sequence continues at coordinate 20,175 of JAQUNZ010000041.1, read as the reverse complement.
TGTGGGAGTATGCCAGAAAGATCCAGTTAGTTGATAGCATACTGGAAAAAAGTAAATTTACAGACAAGGACGCCACAGAGATCGGGAAACTTATAAAAAAGTCCATACGGGAACAACACGACATCGAGTGAGATGGGAAAATGAGACTGGTGATAGACACCAATATTATAATATCCTCCCTCATATCCAACTCTGCACGGCGCTATATTCTGATGAATGCAAATATAGAATTCATAGCTCCAGAATACACTTTTACTGAAATTTCAAAGCATGCCGATATTATTAAAAAAAAGTCAAAACTCTCAGCAGAGGATCTGAAATATGTAATGGATATGCTATTTTCCCGGATCACCATTTATCCAAAAGATGAATATGCAGATTGCTATCTTCAGGCAAAAGACATCATGAAAGATATCGATCCTGATGATGCGCCTTTCCTGGCGCTTGCTATGAAAACCAAAGTTGATGGGATATGGAGCGAGGATAAAGGATTCCAGGAGCAAAACCATGTAAAAGTATACACTACAAAACAACTTTTGGAGATAATATAAAGGTAATAAAATCAGTATAATTTATGTTTAAACGGTGGTTACGCCTTACTGAATCCGAAACGCACAACAGGATATTCCCTAAAAATGAGCGGCGCAGCCCTGTCCATCTGCGCAGCACACACATGAGCCCGATCACTGAGAGCTTGCGGGCGAGGGTGGGGATTTCAGGGACGGGCGCCGGACATTTATCTATTAAATAATATGTTTAAACAGTGTCGGCGCATCACGGAATCCAAAGCAATCGATTTTGTGGAGCTTCACAAATATCCGATAGTAAGAACAACCATGCGGGGACAAAAACGACCTCTGAAAAAAATGTCATGTAGAGTTGGCAATCATTCAAAAAATCTTTGCATCCACCACCACATGCCACACTCCTGGCGCATATTTTTTGATCCTGCGCGCTTCGATTATCTCCACCTTCCGCCCCAGCTTTCCCGCAGCTTCAACGATCCTGTTCACAGGTCTATCCTCCACAGCCTCCGGCACAGCCTCATGGTAATGAAGTATCCCGCCATGCACAAGCGCGCTGATGCCGTTTTCAAGATATGGATGTGCATCAAAATATCCCATAATGACGCGGTCTGCTATCCCTCGCGGAGTGAATAACGCACAGTCTCCCTCAACTGGTTCTATTATATTTTCCACCCGGTTCAGCCTGATATTCTCCTTCAGATAGCCGAACGATACAGGATTTATCTCTATCGCATATATTTGCAGGGGCTTTGAATGCACAGCCATGGGAATGGAAAAATATCCGATCCCTGCGAACATATCAACAACGACCTCGCTTCTCCCGTATCCGCTCATACGTTTTCTTTCAGCAAGGTTTCCCTGGGAATACATTATCTGCATTGCATCGAGCCTGAACTGGCATCCGTTCTCCCTGTGAATGGTCTCAGTTTTATCTCCTGCTATCAATTCACGCATGGGCTGCCTCATCCTGCCGCTTATGCCCCTGTCAAGAAGCACAGTTCTGCAGCCAGGATACATGGATAATAATGCCTGTGCAATATCATACTTCCGGGGCTCAAGTTCTTCATGAAGCGTTACTATTATCACATCCCCTAGCAGCTGCCATCCTGAAGGCAGGAGTTTCTTATCTTTTTCCGGGATATCGAGGATACTGCAAAGTGTTTTTTTCGGTATGTAGAATTCAGGTTTTTCCTGTTCGATCACAGGAAACTCAACCGCTCCATCCGTAACTGGGATTTCGATAAACCCTTCCCTTTTCACGAGTTTTCTTGTCTTATCAATAGCGCCCACTGAAAGCAGTTTCTGCCTTACGGTTTCAGCGTCCTCAACACTAACGCGGACAGCCTTCATGAATTTCTGGCAATATACAATATATCGCTAAGAATGGAACTTGCAGTCTCAATAGAGCCAGCGCCCTTTCCGCTGATAGTGATCCTTCCTGCAAGATCGGTCAGAATGGATGCCACGTTCAGCGTCCCGCCCACAGCAAGCGGATGTTTCTTCGGGACAAGTCTTGGCGCGACAGTCAGCGTTCCGTTCCCTGCTTCGCAGATCAGTTTTACCACATAATTGTTCTTGCTTGCAAGCTCAAGCGCCTCCGGCGTGATCTTAGTGATGCCTGTAACTTCAACGTCGCGATAGGTGGCAGCCTGCCCGAAAACAGAGTTCGCAAGTATCACGAGTTTACATGCTGAATCAATACCCTCAACGTCGTATGTAGGATCAGTCTCGGCTATCCCCAGTTCCTGTGCTTCTTTCAGAACAAGCTCATATGGCAGTCTTTCCTGCTCCATCCTGGTGAGTATGTAATTGGTAGTCCCGTTAAGTATGCCCTCTATTCCTATGACACGGTTCCCTGCCAGTGATTCATGGATAAGGTTGAAAATCGGGACTGCGCCACCCACGGTAGCTTCGTACCTGAAGAAAACTCCATTATCCTCGGCAGCCTCTTTTAACTGCGAGAAGCACAGCGCCAGGGGACCTTTATTTGAAGTGACAACGTGCCTTCCTGAATTAAAAGCAGCAGACATATTACTTAAACCCGGCTCACCGTTCTTGATGTTGGTGGGTGTGGCTTCCACGACTATCTCATGTTCCACATTTCGGATGATATCAAATGCGCTATCATTGCTTTTTGCCACAGTGCCTTTTTGTTTTTTTCGAAGAAGAGCGCTCTTGAGGTCGATCCCCCTGGCATTTATCTCACTACCTTTCGAATCCGATATGCCAACAACGCACAGGTCGATCCCCTGTCCTTTTAGTATCTCTTTTTTTTGCAGAATGGCTTGCGCTACTCCCTGTCCAACTGCGCCAAAGCCTATTAAAGACAATCGTACGGTCTTCATGCTGCCTCCGAGTTAAGCCTTATGGGTTCTATCATGAGAAGGTCCTTTTTGATTGCTACTTCCCGCAGTATTTCAAGTGCATTTTTTAATTCGTTTTCACCTTCAGCATTGATAACAAGGTATGCAGAAGAGGTCTTCTCTATCGCAGGCATCGAAAGCGACAGGTCAACGACTTCAGCAAAGCCGGTTTTATCTATTCTATCAATAGTGTCCCCGATGTCTGAATGGATGATATGACCTATCAGCACGACAGAAACAGAAGACCGCAGCCTCTCTTCGCCAACTCTTGCAACCCCGACGCCGCTCTTTTCCAACTTCTCGATGAGTTCATCAAGAACGCCCTGGTCGATCTCGAAAGTGACCTGCACGGGGATAGTTCCTCTTGGCGTTTTCTCTTCATGCTGGTGAACCACGCTCATGATATTCCCGTGGAGCTCTGATATAGGCGCAAGAGCTAAAACAAGCTGCCCTGGGATATCCTTGAGTTCAAGGGTCATGGAAACTATCATAATCCCCCACTATGCGCAGGTGAGTAATAAGTTTATTTGGTGCTATCAATTATTTATATCCCGCCATGCAAGGAGCCCTCCGGCTGAAGCCACTGCGCCTGCGAGTACAACCACGAAAAGACCGTAGCCAACACCTGACTGCATTGTCGCACCCATGAATTCCCCCGAGAATGAGCCTATGCTCTTGAGGTTCACCACCCCACCGCCAATAATGAGGAGCCCGCATGCCAGCATAGCTAAACTCTGAATTTTATCCTTGAGGAGCACAGCCACTAAAATAGTTGCTATCCCGAGTGCAAGCACTCCTATCCCCTGGAATTCCCAGTTAGCAGTTCCGCTTGCAAGCCCCATCAGCAGACCTTCACCGTTCTTCCACCCCAGCCCGTTAACAGAGAAGCTGGATGAGAGTCCCAGCATTCCTGCATTTGCGCTGGCTGAGTACCAGGGGAGAAAGACGCTTATGATCGAGAGGATACCGCCTGCTATGCCCAGATTTCTACCATCAGTAAGAATGTTTTTCGACGCCATGAGTATATATGCTGGATCTTATACTATAAATTCATTATCGTTTAAAAATCCCCCCTCTCCCCGAGCAGTGCCGCATAGCCGAAATCCTGAGCGGTTACTGAAAGTGCCGATAGTAGATAGAATAAATCGCCTATGACGCTATGCGGACATTACTGAGCACGAGTTTTTCTTCGTAAATAGAGGAAACTCTGAAGCTGACCATATTCCGGTATGTATATATTTCACCCTCAGTCATGACCTTGTCATCCAGTTTTTTCCCCTCTCTTTCAAGAGATATCCATGCCTGTTTTGGAGAAGCTTTCTCATCAACCGCATTTACTAATAAAGTATAACCTGATCCCATATCCCATGTTTCACCCGTCGCCAGAGACTTGGATTCTGCGATTATTTTAATATCTGGATTGGATGAGACCGGTTCATCTATCCAGGAAGGATTGACCTGCACTGCAAAAATCTGGGGAACCACTATGTCTTCTCCGGTATTGGTATTTTTTATCGTGTTCCTGCCTTTTGCTATCCCGTAAACTGCCACGTCCGTTCCCCTGTATTCCCCTGGCAGCCTCCCCTGGTAATATACCGCAACAGGTTCTCGATCATAATTATGCAGGTTTATTATTAATGCGGTCTTCCCGCCCTCGTAAGATATCCATGAGACTTTTCCTCGAATGAGGATATTTCTGTCTGTGAATTCGTCTGGATTATTTAGAAAAATGCCTTGATCAACCGCGGTAAATGATTCTTTCTGAGCGTCAGACAGCGTTTCCGGCTGGGGCAGGCTGTTATCCTGGTCTATGCATCCGGATGCGATTATGGATACAAACAATAACAAAATAACAGAACTCTCAGCCTTTGTTATTGAAGAAACAAGAGCATCAGGAATATTCTCAGGTTTTTTTGGCATGGTAATATTTCCTGTTTACCGCTATTTATCCTTTACTATGCACAGCGTCATAAGTAATTACGTATAAATACACCTTTTTGCATGAGTAATTATGGTGATATAATGCGTAAACTGGAAATAGAAGACGCTGAAATAATGAAAATAGCATTGCAACAGGAAATTGTCCGATCCGATGAGTCACGATACGATCATCGCCTCCACGGCGTATTGCTTGTTTCCCAAGGATTTTCCTGCTATGAGGTAGGATCAATGCTTGGACATACCTCCAAAACGATTGAAACATGGATTAACCAATTTAATGTAAAAGGATTTGCTGGTTTGCAGGACGAACTTAAATCAGGTCGGCCACCTGCCCTTAATGAAACAGTGATTAGCAGCATCAATTCAGATTTAAGGAATAATCCAAGAAATTTTGGATATAGTCAAAATTTGTGGGATGGCAAATTACTGAGTCATCATATTGAAAAAGTTTATCAAGTAAAACTTGGAGTACGTCAATGCCAGCGTTTGCTTTAGATTACTGTAATTAATTTTCTTCCAGTTCGAGCGCTTCCCTCAACGTAAAATTCCCCACATATAGCGCAGCGCCCACAACAATACCTTTTGCTCCTGTTTGTTTAACAGCTTCAATATCCTTTAGCGTAGTGATGCCGCCAGATGCTATAACAGGTATGCCAAGCGCCTGTGCAAGTTCCTGCGTTGGCTTGGGATTCACGCCTTTTAGCAAACCTTCTGTGTTGATGTCAGTAAAAAGTATGCTCCCGGCGCCAAGTTTCTCGAATTTCCTTCCAAGTTCAATTGCTGTGAATTCCGATTGCTTTGCCCATCCGTGCGTTGTTACCCTGCCATCCTTTGAATCAAGAGCCACTATGATCCGCTCGCTCCCGAATTCACCTGCAAGTTCTTCGACAAGAAGGGGATTTTTCACAGCCGCAGTACCGAGTATTACTCTATCCACGCCGACATCTAGCAGCTTTGCAGCATCATCCTTTGACCTGATGCCTCCGCCAACCTGTGTTTCGAGATCGAATTTTGTAACAATGGATTCTATTATCGGGCTGTTCAGACGTTTTCCCTCTATTGCGCCGTCAAGGTCAATGAGGTGCAGCACAGAGGCGCCCTCCTCTACCCATCGCGCGGCAATGCTAATGGGATTATCAAGAGAGACGCGCTCAGTCCCGGGAACGCCCTGGATAAGGGAGACGCATTTTCTGTTCTTGAGGTCTATTGCGGGGATTATTCGGAACATTAGGTCACTTCCAGACTTATGGTTTTTATTGGTTCCCGTCGCACCGGGACGTATATAAAGTTACTTATATCCACACCAATGAATAAAATAATAATAATATCAAAATCAAATCCGTAAAGTTTATATCGTCAATTGACGTAAGAAATGTAAGGCAAAAGCCGACATGTAGTTTCCTCCTAAATCCCGTCAACGATACTATTCTTCCGGCTTTTGCCCTCCTAACGAATAATCCGGTTTTTTCTTCAATATTAGCCTGAAACTTTTGAATAAGCTTTAATATAGTCAATACAATTACGGGAAAGATTGAAATGAATATTATTTTACTAGGTCCACCTGGAGCAGGAAAAGGTACACAGGCAAAAAAAATTTCTGAGAATTATTCGCTCCCGCACATATCTACAGGAGATATGCTGCGCGAAAATATAAGCAATAACACACCCCTGGGTCTGCGGGCAAAATCGTATATGTCAAGAGGAGAACTCGTCCCTGATGAACTTCTGATAACCATTATAAAAGACAGGCTATCAAGGTCTGACTGTTCCAGAGGATTCCTGCTCGACGGATATCCGCGTACCATACCACAGGCAGACGCGCTCCAGATGATACTGACAGAATCCGGCAGGAAACTCGATGTTGTCCTGAACATAGACGTTGATGACGAGGAATTGATAAAGCGTCTCTCTGGGAGAAGGATGTGCGCCTGCGGCACAAGTTATCATGTTATATTCAACCCGCCTGAAAAAGAAGGTATATGCGATACATGTAACGGAAAGTTATATCAGCGCGAGGATGATAAAGCAGATGCTATAAGGAACAGGTTAGTTGTTTACAAAAAACAAACACAGCCCCTGATAACTTATTATATGAAGAAGAACATCCTGCGAAGGATCGATGGAAGTAAGGACATTTCAGCGATATTTGAAGATATTAAAACAGTTCTGGAGAACTATGATTAAAAAGATGATGGGTAAAATGGCTATTTGGCTTGGATTATTCTTGATGTTCGGCATCATTCTGATCCCTGACCTGAGGAATATTATCGGAAACCTGGTCGGGGAATTATTGAACCCACTTCTGTCGATACTGCCGCTTCATATAATAATATTCATACTTGCGGCAATTACTGGTCTGTATGCTTCTCTCATCCAGAAATATACTATGGACTGGGAGCTTACGAGGCGCATCCAGGAAAAGATGAAGACAATACAGAAAGAGATGAGGCAGGCACAGTTAACCAACAATGCTGCAAAAATGAAAAAATTACAGGCACAGCAGGGTGAAATGATGGAAGACCAGATGCAGATGATGAAACAGCAGTTCAAGCCCATGCTTTATATCAGCATAATTTCGATACCGCTTTTCTTCTGGGTGTATCTTGCCATCTCACAGTCACCCAATGCTTCAGTCGTATTCCCGTTCTGGGGAGAGCAAAAACTGACTGACAAGGTTTTCTGGGAGATCCAGTACTGGTTATTCTGGTACTTCATATGTTCAATGCCTGTGAGCCAGATAACAAGAAAGGCTTTGAACATAGGTGGAATGTAATTGAAGATCACGATCAGTGGACCACCGGGCAGCGGCAAGAGCACTTTATCAAAGCTTCTGTCAGCCAGGCTCGGTATGGAACTCATATCCATGGGAGATATTTTCAGGAAGCTTGCAAATGACAGGTGCATGTCGCTTGATGAGTTCGGAACGCTGGCAAGATGCAATGATGAAATAGACCGGAAGCTTGACGAGGCGCAACAGAAGATCGCAAAGGAAAAAGACAATATTATCATTGAAGGGAGACTTTCTGGTTTTCTTGTGGATGCTGATTTGAAAGTATGGCTCAAGGCTCCTCTTGAAATAAGAGCAGAGCGCATTGCGAAGAGAGAGAATAAACCGGTTTTGTCTGCAATGAAAGAGACCTCAGAACGGGAAGAATGTGAACGGGTGCGATATCTTAATTACTATAATATTGACATAAGGAACCTGTCGGTGTATGACATTGTTATTGATTCTTCAAGGTTGAAACCTGATGAAATATGCGAAATAGTCGGGAAAGCGGTCAAATGCCTGAAATGAACCTGTTGCCTTCTGAAATAAAAAGAGATGTTTTTGTAAAATCTGAGGATACAGCCGGTGAGAAATCCGGCATTAGACCTGAAGAAAGGTCAATACAGGAATACATCCTAAAAGGAGTGGTAAATCTTGATAAGCCGGCTGGACCCACGAGCCATGAAGTTACGTCATGGGTGAAAAAGATCCTGGAACTTGAAAAAGCAGGGCATAGCGGAACACTTGACCCTAACGTGACCGGGCTGCTCCCGGTTATGCTGGGACATGCTACAAAGGCTGTTGATGCGCTCCTGACTGCAGGAAAAGAATACATCTGCCTGATGAAATTGCACACGCAAATCCCGGAAAAGGAATTAAAGAGCGTTTTCAGGGAATTCAAGGGAGAAATATACCAGAAGCCGTCGATCATTTCAGCGGTGAAAAGGGAGACAAGGGTAAGGAACATATATTATATTGAACTTCTCGAAGTTGAGGATAAAAATGTCCTTTTCAGGGTGGGTTGCGAGGCAGGGACATACATAAGGAAATTATGCCACGACATGGGAATGGCTATGGGTACCGGGGCGCACATGCAGGAACTGCGGCGCTCTAAGAGCGGACCTTTCCGTGAGGATGAAACGATGGTAACGCTTCACGACCTTAAGGATGCATTTGTGGAATGGAAGGAAAATGGCAATGAAGCGATGCTCCGAAAAGTAATTCAACCAATGGAGCACGCCCTTACTCACCTTCCGAAGATCGTTATCCGGGATAATGCAGTTGATGCTCTGTGCCACGGCGCAGGTCTTGCGGCGCCGGGTGTGCTGACGCTTGAGAGCGATATCGAGAAAGGAGATCCTGTGGCAGTGTTTTCGCAAAAGGGCGAAGCTGTATCCTTCGGGGTTGCGCAGATGAAGACACTTGATATATTGAGAGCAGCTACTGGTATCGTTGCGACTACTGACAGGGTGTTCATGGAACCTGGCACTTACCCGAAAGGCTGGAAAGCGAAGGAATAAGCCTCAAATCACCTTTGGAATCAGTACTGGGATGAATAATATTCCAACGGCATTAACGATCCAAAAAGGAAATGTGCAAGATAAAAAACATTTCGATTACACTTTCAATGGAATATTCTTCACATCATCCATCTATCATCCACAGGAAAGCATTCGTTTATCCACATCAGCACTTTTCCCTTATAGATGATCTTGTACTCCCTGGAAAGTACAGGAACATCCCCAAAAAAGTCCGAGTGTACAAACTCCATCTTCAAAATATCCCTCCGCGTCTCAATCTTATGTTCTCGAAGGATTTTTCCGATAGGGATATCTGCGCGCATAAGATCGCTTCTTACATCCTGCGGCATCCTTTTGATCGCAGAAAGAGACCTTGCCAGCACATACACTATGCCGTCAGCGCTCAGTGTCACAAGCCTGTCATTGACCTCATCCCCTTCCTTTATTTCCAGAAGCTTTGCTATCTCAGGCGTGGCTTTTACGACATCCTGTTCAAGCGTTTTCACATAAATCGTTTTTCCAGTAAGCAGTTCAAGCAGAAGCGTGACTGAACCGTCAGTGCCAGCGCAAATGCGAAGGCATGCAGGGATGTCTTTTCTATTGAGCGCATCCCACAAATTCAATCTCCCTGTACTTCTTTCTTGGCTTTCTTGAGACGCTCCTTTGCTGTAAAACCTGTGGCTTCTTCAAGAAAGATCCTGTAACGCTTGTTGGTATCCATGATAACCTCATCGGTTACACCCTTCCTGGGCTCTGTTTCCACGCAAAGCTTCTTATTCAAAATACCCACTTCCAGCCGTGCAAGCGCCCCGTAACTTATTGCTAGTTTACCGTTCTCCTCTTTGATCCCTACAGGAAAATTCTTAGTTAAAAGCTCGCGGATGCGCGAGATATCCTGTGAAAACCCTCGTTTGAATGCATATTCCTGAATAATATCACCTTCGTATCATACGTTAACCTAAGATTAAAAGATTGCGCGTTCAGACGAATTCCGCATCATTTGAAGTTCTGACACCGAGGATGTGCCCATCATACCCGTTGATCTCAATGGTGTCGCGTCCCCCCGTTAATTCCCATACAGGGAAGTGGATAAGTTCCATTTCCATAGTGATATCTTCAGGTTCCGGGGCAAATACTTTCTGTTCGAATATGATCGTGTCGCCTATCATCTCATTGAGCCTGACCTCTTTTGTGTGCTCCCGGATGACATATCCCATGGCTTTATTAAAAGCATCATTTTTCTCAACCACTGGCTGCATTATTTCATAGTTCTGCGTCGGGACAAAGGTATTATCCTGAATGTCCTTGCATTTTCCAAAGAAATTTTCACCTGTAATTGCATTGACATAACCTTCGCCTTCTCCTTTTAAGTCAACCATCTTGGACTTGAATTTCTTCTGGGTATCGAACGAATATCTGTAATACCATACAGGAATAAATTTCAACTGCTGTCGCTTTACAGATCCGACCTTTGCCTCTCCTATGGAGAGGGCATCTGATTTACTGATATTGACTGCAACAGAACGCAAAAATATCCGGATGGTCTTTTCGAATTCTTTTTTCTGCGATTCTTTTTGCACCTGGAAAGTCTTCTGAATTTCGGTCTCTTTCCGCACAACTTTCTCTTCCCCGTATTGTCCAAATGCTCCTGCCAGTACTGCCCTTCCTATCCTTGACTCGATCTCGCTCCTGTCCCACAGGGTAAGACCGTCGTCAAGAGCGATAGAGCGGTTTTTTTCATCGAATATGTCAGAGATCAATATGCCTTTCCCGCCATATCGCCCAACGACACCTGAAAAATGCCTGATGCTGTTGAAATTCGGGATCGGGTCAAATTTTATGAAAAGGTGTTCAGATTCCTTCTCTGCAAGCATGTCGCATCCATCGGAAGAGGTCACTTCGTAACCATAGAATGTAAAGATCCTTTTCAGGATATCAATCACTGCCTGCCTGTTCATAGGTACTACACTTCTCACTTTACGGAAATACTTTATCTTTCAAAAGCCTGGATATTATTCGATGTAAGCAGGCTCAAATTCGGTAACTATTTATCACGCACTGTAATAATATGTATCAAGATGTCAGAAATCATGTTCATTATCTCAAGAATCGAAAGCCTGATGTATGAGGTGACCTTTGACCCGGTTTTGCGCAAGGGGAAAATAATCGCCAATTTATCCATAGTTAATGAATCGGATTTCAAGAATGTGCTTGACCTTTTCAGGCAGGCAATGCACAGCGGTCTTTCAGTCAGCCCCTATATCAAGATAATCCGTCCGGGAGAAAAGGTCGGGGGTATGAAGATCGAGAAGGGGAAGATTGGCATCGCTACGGCATGCAGCATCACTATAGATGCCGTTCTCCTGAAAGCCGGCATCCCTGTTAAACCCAGATTCGGCGGTGTGGTTGAGATACATGACGGGACGCCTTTGAGGTTCACTGACATACTAACATATGACAGCACGACTATCGACCCGCTTGATGTACTGATGTCGCAGGAACTCACATCTGTGACAGAAATGATACGGACTGGTTCAGGAAAGATACTTGCGAATATGCGTGAAGCTCCAATGGCTGCAAGGGACAGGATAGAAGAGAGGCTCGATGCACTTGTAGATGCTGGATTTGCATGCATACTCGAAGTAGGGGAGCCTAACAGCGACATACTTGGTATCCAGGTTGGAAGGGATAAGTTGGGGATCGCGGTTATAGGCGGCACTAATCCCATGGCTTTTGTGCAGGAGCAGGGTATCGATATTGACACGCAGGAGATGTCAAGGTTGCTGGATATCGAAGAAATGTTGAATATTGATGAGCTGAAGTAGGTTTTTTTCTGCGACCGAAAGCTTTATATTTAATGCTGTACAAGTAAATCTTGTACACAAACAAATAAAACTGTTATGAGTTTAAAATATTGTGTACAGAAAGGAGGAACCTATATGAAACAAATAATAAAGAAAACACTTCTGATGCTTTGTTTAATAAGCATCATTGCAGTAAATATTCCATTTGCTGCAGCAGCAGATACTCAAGTAACAGGATCGGCAACAACCACATTAACTGTGACACCAACATTGACAACTCCCGCCCCCACAGCAGTGAAGGAGGGGAAGTTCAGGCAGGCTCCGTCAGTCAGACTAAGACCTGTAACTGACGTTATAGAAGCCACCCAGGATGGGATCGTTGAACTATTCATGGTCAATCCATCCCTGAATGAAATCACGCTGAATGTGGATGCAACTGTCAGCGTACCCAGCGGCATTCATGTATATGGAGAGAGCTTCGGATCGGCAGCGGGAGCCGGACAGGTATATGGAACGTTCAGTGTACCACCCGGTGCTGCCAGAACAATAAACGTGGTGATCAAAGCTGATAAGTCTGCAAGGATCGGCTCACATACACTCCAGTTCACAGGTTCGTACTGGCCTGGTGATAATAAGGATAATTTCCAGCAAATAAGTCTGACTTATCCTGTAACTGTGAAGGCGCCATCAAAGGACCCTAATAGTCCTGACCCTTCAAATCCGGAAGCTGTGGCTGGCGGTACTAAAAAGGAGGATATCCCGCTTACCTGGATAATCCTTGCAGCAGTAGTACTTGGCGGAATTGCCATAATATTCGGTCTGGGGAGAAGACCTCCAAAGACAGAGGTAAACCTGCAGCAGTAAGTGAGAGAATGAAAAATGAAGAAGATCAGGGTAAGCATAGAAGGTGACGGCAGGGTCACGATAAAGCTCAAAAAAACCAGACCTGTCGTTGAAACAGGAGGGGCTGGCAGGGTGCTTGCCGCCGCTGGCGGTGATCTCCTCCTTTCTTCTTCCCTGATAAACCAGATGGAGATAAGAGTAGAGTCAGTGTTCAGACCAGGTCAGGGCGATGTCGAGATCGCGTATGCGCTCTCGGGTTCGACGTACCCTGACATGCTCCATAAATTTTCATCAAACGAGGTCGTGGCGCATGCAACACAGGACAGGATAATAACTACGGCTGAAAAAATGGCTGAGCATATACTGAGGGAACGACCTGATGCTCCAAATATTATTGTTGGCGTGCATACGCACCCGGACGGTGCGGCAGAATTATCAGGGCAGGATAAAAGCAGCATGCCTCGAATTGCAGCAAAGCTTAAGGAGCGAATTGCTGGAGCGAACGTGGTTTTTGCCGTCCATGCAGTGAGCAGGGAATCGCCGAGAGCCAGAGCGCAGCCTGCAAAGGTCGCAGTGAACAGGATAAAATGGAGCAGTATCACACGAACGCATGAAGTTGCATTTTTCAACGAGAAGGCAGAACCTGTCGGGGTTTCGGTATGAGCAGCATCGCAAAGCTCAAAGCTCTGCTCGAACTGGATGAAGAAGGAGAAAAGATAGCTGAGATAATCGCGGGGATGCTTGTTGATGACAGGAAGAGGAATCTTTTTGTCACAAGGCTGGTTGAGATCAGGAACCAGCTTCGGGGGATGGATGCGAAACTGGAATTGACAGAGGCTGAGAATGCCATCATGCGTTTTGTGGTCGATGCGAAAAGACCTCTTACAACAACTGAAGTTTCAGAGAGTATTGGAAATGAATTTCCAAGCCTGAAGTACAGAACGCATACTTCGGCAGCGTTAAATTCGTTAGTGGGTAAAGGAATTCTTGGAAAATATAAGGAAGGTTACAGCTTCTACTTCACGACGCCAGGGGAAGCTGTGATGGTAAGACTTAAAAAAAGAGGAGAGGAACCTGGAAATTGCTCACTGGTGGAGATAGCGAAAGATACGGGGATGCCGCTTGGCACGGTGCTGAATGTGATTGAGGAAATGATGGAAGGATGAATGTGGTAGGGATGATTCAATTGAGAATGATGATTGTGATGCTTGCTCACCTGCACTGCAAGAATTGGCTTGGTAGGGAGTCGATGTTAATGAAATGTTCTGCATGTTGCGGCAAAGCTTGGAGAATATTATGCAAAACTTAAAAATCGATTGGATTTTTTTACTTCTATTAATTATATTAGCTTTACCAAACAATGCCGAAGCTAGTGCGCCTATTGTTTCGATTTCAGCCAGTGTCAATACCTCCGAAATAATAGCTGGAAGTTCTGGAACGCTCACTGTTATCGTTTCGGAAACAGGGGGAAATGATTGGATTAAAAACCCTGAGGTTACTGTTCAAGCTTCCTCTCCAGATATAGCTTTTCCACAAATTTCTCAAACGGTTTCTAGAATTGAGAAATCGTCATCAAATACTTTTTATTTTAGTTTCAATACCAAAAAAACTGTCCCTTCAGGCACTAATAATATACAAATAACTCTGCAATATTACGAGATGGACCTTCTAAATATCCAAACCTACGGACCTTTTTATAAATATTCTACGATCTCCTTTAATATACGACCCTCAGTTGGTAGCCTTTATATTGTATCCACTCCTTCGAGTGCAGAATTATATCTTGATGGGGCATATAAAGGAGTAACACCAATAACGATACCAAGCGTCTCGACAGGTTCACATACTGTCGTACTAAAGAAAAGTGGTTATAATGAAGTCTCTAAGACAATTAACGTTGAAAACGATCAAACCACCTCCATATCTGAAATCTTAATACTTCAAGCAGGTTCAATAAGCATATCTTCTAATCCGAATGGTGCAGATGTCTATTTGGATGGAAATTACAAAGGAATTACACCGATAATTATACCTAATGTTCCAATAGGTTCTCGTACTGTGGTTCTAAAGAAAAGCGGTTATAATGAAGTCTCAAAAACGATTAATGTTGAATATGGTCAAACTGCCTCCGTCTCTGAAACCTTAATAACTTCAGCGCCAATATATAATTCAGGACAGAATTCAAAATCAGCAAGCGTCAGCCTTTATGGGGAAAAGACAGATGTTGTAATGGGTGAAAATGTTCTCCTGAAGCTGTCTGCTATAAACATTATCGGAAATCCAATAATGCATGTCCAGGTAATCATCATCCCACCGAATGGGTGGAGCGTGACCTCGTCCGAATTTTCAAAGTCGGGAGCTGGTCAATTCACGACAATCTACGATCTCAAACCAGAGGATGGAAGTAGAGATATTGAAGTCCAGATAATGCCAAACCAGATAGGTGATAACTTTGAGGTTAAGGGGAGGATTGTTTTTTATTTTGGAGATGATATTTCAACAAAAGAAGATATTCCGTTAAATCTGCCGATAAAGGTGAGGAAAGAGCCGGGGCAGACTGCGCCTGCCGGGTCGGCGGATGTGCCTGTTAAAGCGCCGGGATTTGATATGATCTCTGAAATAATTGGATTATTATTGCTGGCGATAATTTTAAAAGGGAAGCGGTGAAGGAATGCTAATAAATAGATTGTTGAATAATACATATACTGTGAGGAAATAACATGGAAGCGATTCACATCCATAACATTGTTGAGAAAGATGGTGAAATCTTTGTAAAAGGACTGCCCTGTAAACATGGTCAGCATGTAGAGATGATCGTGTTAATTGAAAATTCGGATGCACACTCATTGACGGCTCGTAGACTGCGTCAATCTGGATTAGTTGGGCTGTGGAAAGACCGCAAGGATATTGAGGATAGCGTATCTTATGCACGTCAACTTAGAGAAAAGGCACAAAGGAGACGGGAATGATTATACTGGACACTGATTTAATGATAGACCTTTTGCGAGAATACCCACCTGCAGTGACATGGCTGGAATCCATCAGCGAAGAGGAAATCGTTCTGC
The DNA here is from genome assembly GCA_028717345.1 of Candidatus Methanoperedens sp. GTDB lineage: Archaea > Halobacteriota > Methanosarcinia > Methanosarcinales > Methanoperedenaceae > Methanoperedens. Next base: position 4,345 of record JAQUNZ010000041.1, on the reverse strand, counting down.
CAGGTTTTGTAGTTATGGAGTTGATCCAGGGGTGCAGAAACAAAGGAGAGCAAGAGAGGGTAAAGAGAGAATTGAGTTCTTATTGTGTTGAGTGGCCTTCATCCGATATTTGTGATGGAGCATTATCTGTATTTGTGCGGTACTATCTCAGTCATGGAATCGGGATTCTTGATACAATTATCGGTCAGATGGCTGTGGCTTTGAACCTTCCTCTATACACTTTCAATAAGAAGCATTATGAAGTTATTCCTGGTCTAAAAATTGTGCAACCATATGATAGAAGTTCTCAATAATTCCTATAAGTATTACTGGAAGAAGCTGAGATCTGAAAAAGATATTGAAATTTCGGAAGATGATCTTGAAAACATGATACACGAAATACGTGAGAAGAGGTCTGCTTGATTCGAGTGTATCTTAAAAACATGGGATTGGGGACTTTGGATAGTGATTTATGATAGGAGGAAAAAACATGAAAAATATCGGTGGAATTAAAATAATTATGATCGCTGCGCTGGCTCTCATAATTTTTGCAGGCACAGGCGCCGCCGTGAGCCTATCGAACTCAGGCGGCGGGACATGGAAATACCAGCGCGAGATGCCAAAAAGTAATTCTGGTGAATAAATTATGATTATTGAGGAATTGGTTCAACACTTGAGAGAAAGCGATGTATCTGAATGAGGTTTTGATGGAATGAATCGCAATTTAATTCCGGGGCAAACATGGAACTAAACATTGGGAACGAACGTATCATGTTGCTGCATGCTAAGTATTCTGCTGATCAGATCCGAGAGAAAGCTATGGCAAAACGCATTGAAGCATTCGGCATGATAGCCAAATTAATACAGCGGGTCCAGCCAGAAGATATAAAAATTGCAACGTTCCAGAAACGCTTCGAACCTTTCTGGTTTGTGGTCGCATCGTCACGCTATGTATATGACAGGCGCCATAAATATCGCATTGAAGTTGCACCTAAAGTACATGCGGTGACAGTTCATGATAACAAATATCCGGTGATGGGTGATATCAACAACTCGTTTGAATTAGAGGCTATTGATCATTGTACTGAAGAGTTCAAGCGTGAATTAATAGTCGATGCAATGAATGGGAATGAAGTGGATCTTAAAAAATATTTGAATTATCCTAAATCTGAAGTTCCAGATATTGCAGCACTTAATAACGAAGGATCTATTGTTGTACCGCCTGAAATCCTGAGTTCATTCGTTGTCCGCAAAATGGTATTACAGCTAATAAAAACCATACAGGCTGATGCTATCCACGAAGAAAATATCTATTTCAGCGAGGTTACGCTTTTCTATCGTCCGGTATATGCTATTGAGTATTTATGGAAAGACAAGAATAAGAAAAAGGTGGTTGAATTCGACGCTTTGACAGGCGAGGCAAAATTTGAGGACGGTGCTATAAAGAAACAGGTTAATAAAGTGTTAGAAAATAACACATTCTTTGATTTCAGCGCTGATGCTGCTGGTACATTGATCCCGGGTGCGAACCTTGTAGTAAAATTGGGCAGGATGGCTGCAAAAAAGGCGATCAATTAATTATAATGTGTTGATCAAGTTTGAAGAGGCTCATTAAAATAAGAGAAAAAACTATTGGAAGTATTGAAAGTATGAATATATTGGAATTCATAGAAAATGTGAAAGAACTGCAGCAGGACATATTATGAAAAAAAATATTATTTATCTACTGTTTGCTGTGCTATTCTTGACCACGTCATCCTCAGCAACCTCCGCACCCCTTGACACCCTCACAATCCCCGCTTTCGGACCCGCTTCCACAGGTTCATCCGTGGAATCATCCATCGTCCTTGAGAACGGCGCAGAATACAGTATCGTCGTAACAGGAACATTCCAGTTCAAAACAGGCGTGGACTGGGGCTACGCAGATGCGCAGTACCGCATGGGGGCGGGGAAGGTTTACAATCAGGCTTTCAATTCCATCGAATTCGATGGCCAAAGGGTCAGCGCCGACATGAGCGATGTTACCAACCACACATACACCTTCTTCAGGACAGGAAGCGGCAAGAAGATCAAGTTCAGCATATACGACACTACGACCACAGGGGATAGAGGAGACTACGATAACAATGCCGGAAGTCTGAAAGTCGAGATCTACAGGCTGGATACGATATCCCTCACAAGATCAGCCTCACCTGAAACAACAGAGCTTGGAAACACAACAGGCATCACCCTTACAATAACAAATTCGGGAACCTCAGACCTCACGAATATCACTGTAACCGATACTATTCCAGTCGGTTTTACCCTTGCAACCGGGAGCCCGGAAAAGAACTACGATATTTTGAAACAAAAGGAATCAAGGAGTTTTCAGTATTCCATCAAACCCTCAGAAACAGGCACGTTCAGTCTTGAACCAGCGTCAGTTTCGTTTTATGATAAAGACGGCTCTCTTCACACAGGGAAATCAAGTGCAACAAAGGTAATCGTTATACCTTCAACCCGTCCTGCAGATGGTCCTGCCTCAAACGCCAGTGTGCAATTGCACGGTGAAAAAACAGACGTTGTCATTGGAGAGGACATTCAATTGCGCCTCTCAGCCGTGAATCTGATCACAAAACCTGTGATGCACGTCCAGGTCATCATCCTTCCGCCATCTGGGATGAGTGTTTCCTCCTCCGATTTTGTTGAATCTGGCGCCGGGCAATTTACCACCACTTACGAGATCCCTCCTGGCAAGGGACGGGACATCGAGGTCAGGATACGCTCTAACCAGGTCGGAGATTTCGAGGTGCAGGGAAGGATCGTATATTACTTCGGAGACGACAGCACGCAATCTGAAGATCGGACACTAAGACTGCCAATCAGAGTGAGAGAGAGTCAGCAGACCACACCTGTCCCGACTCAGGATAACGGGAACTGGCTTCCTGGCTTTGGAGCACTGATCGCTGTCATCGGAATACTGGCGCTATATACAATTAAGAAAAATAGAACGAAATGAATACACTTTTTAGTATGTATTCATTCGGGGTTATTTTTGACTGCGCACTACAAGATATTTGATAGCAAACAGTCCGATTATTGCAAGAACAAGTTCAAATCCAGGTTCAGCCTTCGTGTTCGATCTATCTGCTCCTGCCTGTTTGCTCGCTTCCTGGACCCCCTGGTATTGAGGGGCTGAAGAAGGTGGTGCAGTGGCGGCTGGTGCTACGACTGTTACTGCTGCTACCTGCGTGACCCCTGGAGTCACGGATTGCGGGACAATGCTTGCAGCTTCAGCCTTTGCATCAATTGCAGTTGCGGTCGTGGTCTTTGATGTGTTCTTTGGCACCTCAACGAAAAGCGAGGTGTAGGGCGTCACGAACTTATATTCCAGGGAGATGCTGGTTACTGATGATACAAGCGTATCGGTTTCTCCCTCAACGTCGATCCTGTCCATAAGATTTTTTATTTTTGTGTATGCCCAGAGCCTCGGGATGAATGAATTCTCAGGTTTTGATACCGCATTGAACGAATTCCTGAAATTCCTGCTTCCTGTGCGTGTGGTGGCTGCAATGTCCGATGTTATGGCGTTGCCGCTGTATTTGCCCAGCACGATGGCATCTGAGCCTGCAAAGAGGTTGAACTGACCTGTGTTCACCACGTCTGTGACACCATTGTATGTGAAGCTCATATCCGTTATCAGGGGAGTGGAAATGGTCTTGTAGAAGTCGGTCATCTCCTCCTCCACTTTTCCTTCCTGGAAGAACCTCTGCGCTTTGCCATAATTCTCAAGGCTGAGTGCTTTCAGGAAGTCGTAATTCGCCTCGTTCTCGATCCCGAAGGCGATTGTGAATATCGAGACTTTTGCCTTATTTGCATCCTTTATGTTCTTTCGTATCACATAGGGTGAGGTAATGCCCTCAGTCGGTTCGCCGTCAGTAAGGAACACTATTATGGGAACGCGCTGGCTGTCTGCCTTGAACATCCCAACCGCGTCAAGCAGAGCCTGGTTGATGTTCGTGCCTCCATTGGCGTCAAGGCTGTTCACGAAATTCGCAGCATCTGCTTTGTTCTTTGTGTTTGCTTCCATCAGAGAGCTTGAATATGTACGCATATCAGTATCGAAGAATATAACATTGAAATAATCGTCTGGCGGAAGGTCTGAAATTATCTTCGTAAAAACGCTTTTCACCTGTGCTATCTTTTCACCGCTCATCGATCCTGACTTGTCTACCACAAAAACAATGTCTTTGCTAAGAGCTGTTGTCCCGAGGTCTGTTTCGTTTGGTGAGAATACATGCATCATGTAGCCCTGTCCGCCCATGTTGTAGAACAGCATGTCACCGTTAAGCTGGGGATTGTTTGTAGTATATACAACCGTGAGATC